>JAJDZR010000264.1 GCA_022824545.1 Chloroflexota bacterium | reverse complement strand
AGGGTCGCTCATGACCCGGTGCCAGAAGGGCGGCACGCAGACGGTGCTGACCCGGCGCCTCGGCCGGAGTGGCCGGGGGTACGTCAGCACCCGGTGCCCTCGTGGCGGCACGCGGACGGCCATGCTTCGCCGCGCCTGTTGACGTGGTGAAGGGTCGCTCATGACCCGGTGCCAGAAGGGCGGCACGCAGACGGTCAGGCCGCGCCGCATCGGATGACGCGGCGCGGGGTCGGTCCTGACCCGGTGCCTTTGGCTGGGTGGCGATGCCACCGTCGTTGACTAGCATGATACTGCGAGTGGGTCCCTGCCGGGCGGTGCCCGGTGCCCCAGGAGGGGCTTGCAACTGCCAATCCCCGTCAGTGGGTACACATTGGCGGGGGTGGGGGAAAGACAACGGGGGGACGGGGCTGGCCTCACCCCCTGGCCCCCTCTCCAACATTTGGAGAGGGGGTGGAGGTTGGATGGGGTGGGTAGGGCGGTGGCGGGCCTCACCCGCTGACGGGCCAAGGCCGCACGGATAGTGCCGGGTGTGGTGCGGTTAGGCCTCACCCCCCGGGCCCCTGACGGGCCAAAGGCGCACGGATGGTGCCAGGTGTGGTGCGGCTTTGGCCGGTCACCTCTCCAACATTTGGAGAGGGGGTGTATTGTAGCTGTTGTTCCCGTTTCCGGTGCGACCGAGAAGCGAGTGATGGGTGAGATGACGCTGACGGAGTTTGTGGAGAAGTGGCGGGCGTCGCGGCGGACGGAGCGGGCGGCGGCGCAGGAGCACTTCATTGATCTGTGCCGGCTGCTGGGGGAGCAGACGCCGAATGAGGCGGACCCCAGCGGTGAGGACTACGCCTTCGAGAAGGGTGCTACCAAGTCCACGGGCGGCCAGGGCTGGGCGGACGTGTGGAAGCGGCGGCGGTTCGCCTGGGAATACAAGGGTCCGCACGCCAACCTGGGAGCGGCCTTCAAACAGCTGTCCCAATACCGCGAGGGCCTGGACAACCCGCCGCTGCTGGTGGTCTGTGACCTCGACCGATTCGAGGTGCATACGAACTTCACGGACACGGCCAAGCGGGTCTACAAGTTCGATTTGGCCGATCTTTCGGCAGGTGTGGCGACCACGGCGAGCGTCTTGCCGCCCCTGGACGTGCTGCGGGCGGTGTTCACCGAGCCAGAGCGGCTGCGTCCAGAGTGGACGCCCGAATACGTCACCGAGCAAGCGGCGGCCGAATTTGCGACGCTGGCCGAGAGCTTGCGGCAGCGGGGCGTGGACCCGGAGCGGGCCGCTCATTTCCTGATGCGGCTGCTGTTCTGCCTGTTCGCGGAGGACATCAAGCTGCTGCCGCCCCGGCTGTTCACGCGGCTGGTGGAGAACACGCGGCGGCAGCCGGACAAGTTCCGGGAGCAACTGCGGGAACTGTTTGCCAAGATGCGGGCGGGCGGCTTTTTCGGGGCAGACGAGGTTGCGTATTTCAATGGCGGCCTGTTTGCGGATGACACGACGTTGGAGCTGACGAGGGCGGACCTGGCGGTGTTGGAGCGGGCGGCGCGGCTGGATTGGGCGAGTGTGGAACCGGCGATTTTCGGGACGCTGTTCGAGCGCAGCTTGGACCCGGACAAGCGGTCACAGCTGGGGGCGCACTACACCAGCCGGGAGGACATCCTGCTGATCGTCGAGCCGGTGCTGATCGCGCCGCTGCGGCGGCGCTGGGCGGTGGTGCAGCGGCAGGCAGAAGAGTTGATCGCGCGGCGGGACGCGGCCAGCGGGGGCGCGCGAACCGTCCGGCAGCGGGAGCTGGCGCGGCTGCTGCAGGGCTTTGCGGGCGAGATTGCCGCGATCCGCGTGCTGGACCCGGCGTGTGGCAGTGGAAATTTCCTGTACGTGGCACTGAAGCGGCTGCTGGACTTGGAGAACGAGGTCAGCCTATTTGCGATCCAGCACGCGGGGCTGTCGGGGCTGCTGCCGCAGGTGCAGCCGGGGCAGCTGTACGGGATCGAGGTGAACACCTACGCGCATGAGCTGGCGTCGGTGGTGGTGTGGATCGGGTACATCCAGTGGCTGCACGAGAACGGGTTCGGTATTCCCGACAAGCCGATTCTGAAGCCGTTGGACAACATCCGGCGGACGGACGCGGTGCTCGCGGGCGATGAAGAGGGGCGGCCGGTGGAACCGGCATGGCCGGAGGCGGACATTATCATCGGCAATCCGCCCTTCCTGGGCGGAAGCAAAATGCGGTCGGAATTGGGGGACGAGTACGTCGAGCGGCTGCGGCAACTGTATGCCGGTCGCGTTCCGGGCGGAGCCGACGTGGTGTGCTACTGGTTCGAGCGGGCGCGGGGTCTGATCGCGGAGGGGGAGGTGCAGCGGGCCGGGCTGCTGGCGACGCAGGCGATCCGGGGCGGTATCAACCGGCGGGTGCTGGAGCGGATCAAGGGGACGGGCGACATCTTCATGGCGTGGAGCGACCGGCCCTGGATACTGGATGGCGCGGCCGTCCACGTCTCGATTATTGGCTTTGATGGCGGTGCCGAAAAGTCGCGTACTCTCGACGGCGATCCTGTGGAGACCATAAACCCCGATCTGACGGTGAGTGTGAATCTTACACTCGCAAAGCGTCTCAGGGAGAACCGGCGCATCTGCTTCCGCAGCGACGAAAAAGGTGGTCCTTTCGACGTAGATGCGGAACAAGCCCAAGCAATGCTCGCTGCTCCACCGAATCCCAACGGTAGGCCCAACAGTGACGTTGTGCGTCCTTACTTCAATGGAATAGACGTACTACGCCGTCCACGCAATGTCTGGATCATTGACTTCGGAGCAGAAGCCAGTATCCAAGATGCTTCTCTGTATGAACAGCCTTTCGAGTACGTCCAGCGTGTGGTCAAGCCGGTGCGCGACTCAGTTCGCAACAAAAGAGAACGTGAAACTTGGTGGCTTCATCGGCGTCCTGCCCCAGATATGCGAAATGCCATAGCCGGTCTTCTACGCTTCATCGCTACCCCGATGGTTGCAAAACACCGAATCTTTGTTTGGCTAAATGGCGACGTTATCCCCGATCACCAGCTATATGTGATCGCTAGAGAAGACGACTACTTCTTCGGGGTGCTGCACTCCAAAGCGCATGAGCTATGGGCGCTGCGCCACGGAACGGCGCTCACGGACCGGCCGCGGTACACGCCAACGACGACGTTCGAGACGTTTCCGCTGCCGTGGCCGCCGGGGCAGGAGCCGGCGGATGATCCGCGCGTCGAGGCGATTGCCGAGGCGGCGAGGGAGCTGGTGGCGCGGCGGGAGCGCTGGCTCAATCCGGAGGGGGCTTCGGAGCGGGAGCTGAAGCGGCGCACGCTGACGAACCTGTACAACGCGCGACCGACGTGGCTGGACCTGGCGCACCGGCGGCTGGATGCGGCGGTGCTGGCGGCCTACGGGTGGCCGGCGGACTTGGGCGGCGAGGCGCTGTTGGGGCGGCTGCTGGCGCTGAACCTGGCGCGGGGTGGGTAGGGGCGGCGGGCCTCACCCCCTGGCCCCCTCTCCAACATTTGGAGAGGGGGTGGAGGTTGGATGGGTGGGTGCTGATGGTATAACATGTGTTTCTATAGCATATATTTCTGAGAGTGGTGATTGTTGAGGAGGGGACAGGGGGTGAGTGATGAGAAGAAAGGGGTTGGATGGGCCGGCGGCGGTGGGGGTGGCGCGCTCTTTCCGCCGGGTTGCGACGGTCGCTGAGGCTGCCTTGTGGAAGGCGCTGCGGGGCCGCCGCTTGGGCGGGCTGAAGTTCCGACGGCAGCATCCGGTGGATGGGTTCGTTGTTGACTTCTATTGCGCCGAGCGGCGGCTGATCGTGGAGGTAGACGGGTCAATCCATGACCGGCAGCGGGCGGCAGATGAGGAGCGTCAGGTAATCCTCGATGCCAGCGGCTACCGGGTGGTGCGATTGCACAATGACACCGTGCTGCATGATCCGGCCGCGGCTATTGCGGCAATTCGGGCGGCGGCCGGGCCTCACCCCCCGGCCCCCTCTCCACATGGTGGAGAGGGGGTGGAGGGCGCAGCGTAGACGGTGCCACTTCATCAAGGTTTCAACGTTCAGGTAGGGAAAGGGATGCTAGGAAAGCGACGTGAAGGCTAAGGTAGCACGAGTTATTGGTGTGGTGGTGGCAGCCCTCCTCATCCTTGCTGCCATCATTGCCCTATTGATCTTCATTCCCCAGTGGCAGGCCGCCCATATAGCGAACGATGCTACGCGCTTGGAGCGGGAGGACAACGCCCGCCGCACGCTCGCGCAGATCATAGGTGGTTTTGTAGTTCTCGCCGGCGCCAGCATCGCTTGGTGGCGCCTAAGAGTCGCTCAAGAAGAGTTAAAGGTCACCCGCGAAGGGCAGGTGACCGAGCGCTTTAGCCGGGCCATAGACCACTTGGGCAATGACAGCTTGGATGTGCGACTAGGAGCGATTTATGCCCTGGAGCGCATCGCACGGGACTCGCGCCAGGATCATGGGCCGATTATGGAAATCCTCACGGCCTATGTGCGCGAGCACGCCCCTGTACCCGAAGATCAACAGCCGGCAGACAGCACGATGCGCCCAGCAACCGACATTCAAGCGGTGCTCACCGTCCTCGGGCGGCGTCGAATTAGCTTCGATCCACCCGGTCAGATGCTCGACCTGCGTGATACGGACCTGCGCGGCGCCAACCTCACTGATGCCAAATTGCAGGGAGCGAACTTCAATGATGCCGACTTGCGGTGGGCATTGCTTATAAGAACAAAGTTGCAGAAGGCATACATTGATGCCGACTTAGATCAGGCTGTTCTCCTTCAGACCGACTTGCGGGGAGCAAAACTCAGCAGCGCAGAGAATCTTACCCGTGATCAAATCTCGGGGGCCATTAGGGATGATGCTACTCAATTACCACCATACGTAGAGCGTGAACTTCCAGAGATGCGCTACATCCGGGAGGACTAATTGATGTGATGATGTGACTGCCCTCACCCCGGCCCTCTCGCCGTGGGAGAGGGGTGGATTCCCGCTTGCGCGGGAATGACGGAGGAGAGGTGGGGGTGGCGGGTGGGTCGCGGCGGGGGCGGGGATGTGCGAGGATGGGGGGAGTTTAGCGGAGGGGGAGTAGCGATGTCCGATGCGACGCTCTTTTATATGCCGGCGACGGAGCTTGCCGACCGGATTCGGCGGCGCGAGTTGTCGCCGGTGGCGGTGGTGCGCGCGTTCTTGGAGCGGATTGCGGCCGTTGACGGCGAGCTGGGCGCGTACTGCACCGTGACGGCGGAGCAGGCGCTCGATGAGGCGCGGGCGGCCGAAGCGGTGCTAGCGGCGGGGGAGCCGACGGGGCCGCTGCACGGGGTGCCGGTCTCGCTCAAGGACCTGGTCTATACGCGGGGGGTGCGGACGACGCGCGGCTCGGCGATCTATGCCGACCTGGTGCCGGATGAGGACGCGCCGGTGGTCGAGCGACTGCGGGCGGCGGGGGCGATCTCGCTGGGGAAGACGAATACGCCGGAGTTCGGCTGGAAGGGCCTGACGGACAACCGGCTGTTCCCGCCGACGCGCAATCCGTGGGACGGGACGCGGACGGCCGGGGGGTCGAGCGGGGGCGCGGCGGCGGCCGTGGCGGCCGGGCTGGGGCCAATCGGGATTGGCAGCGACGGGGGTGGGTCGGTGCGAATTCCGGGGTCGTTCTGCGGGGTGGTCGGGCTGAAGCCGTCGTTCGGGCGCATTCCGTACTATCCGGCGAGCGCGGCGGAAACGATGTCGCACATGGGGCCGCTGACGCGCACCGTGGCGGACACGGCGCTGGCGCTGGACGTGCTGGCCGGCCCGGACGCGCGGGACCGGCTGACGTTGCCGGCGCCGGACGTGGCGGAGGGGAGCTATCTGGCCGCGGCCGAGGCGGGCGCGCGTGAGGGGCTGGCGGGGCTGCGGGTGGGCTGGAGCCTGACGCTGGGCTATGCCGTCGTTGATGATGAGGTCACGGCGCTGACGGGCGCGGGGGTCGAGCGGCTGGCGACGGCCGGCGGGCGCGTCGAGACGCTCGATCTGGACTGGACCGACCCCGAGGAGCCGTGGTGGGCGCTGTTCTTCGGGGGGATTGGGGCGGCGCTGGCGGACTATCTGCCGGAATGGCGGGAGCAGATGGACCCGGGGCTGGTGGAGATCGTGGAGCGGGCCAAGGGGTTGACGGCGTTCGACTACACGCGGGCGGGCTTCCAGCGAGTGGAGTTCTGGCACCAGGTGCGGCGCTGTTTTGAGGACGTAGACATCCTGGCAACGCCGACGCTGGCGGTGCCGGCGCTGCCGCTGACCGGCGAGCTACCGACGCTGGGGCCGTCGGAGCGGGGGCATCTGCCGTCGTGGTCGCCGTTTTCGTATCCGTTCAACTTGACGGGGCAGCCGGCGATCACGGTGCCGTGTGGCTGGACGGCGAGCGGCCTGCCGGTGGGGCTGCAACTGGTGGGGCGGCGCTACGACGACGCGACGGTGCTGCGGGCGGCCGCGGCGTTCGAGGCGGTGGCGCCATGGGCGGACCGGCGGCCGATTGGCTGACGGGCTTCACCCCCCGGCCCCCTCTCCACAAATGAAGGTTGCGAACTTGATTAGGTAGTGTGTTGACCCCCACCCTGACCCTCCCCCGTCCCGACAGGGGAGGGAACACACCTGTCCCCCCGCTGCAGCGGGGGGACGGGGCGATGGCGTCTCCGGCGGCGCCGCAGTAGCCGTTACACTAGAGAGCGCCGGGTGGCGTGCTACAGTGCGGCGGGCGGTTGGCACGCAGGGGAGACCATGACACAGGAAGAACCGGCGGTTGCGCCGGCCAGCGCCGGGAGCGAGCGGCTCCGGACGGTGTTGGCCAGCAAAGAGGCGCGGGTGGCTGTCGTGGGGCTGGGGTTTGCCGGGCTGCCGCAGGCGGTGGTCATCGCCGAGGCGGGGTTCACGGTCACCGGCATTGACGTGGACGGCGAGCGGGTGGCGCAACTGGCGCGCGGCGAGAGCTACATCACCGACGTGACCGCCGACCAACTCCATGCCCTGCGGCACACGGGGCACTTTCACGCCACGACCGAGGCGGCGGCGCTGACCGAGGCGGATTGCGTGGTGGTCTGCGTGCCCACCGGGATTACGGCCGAGCGGCGACCCGTGCTCGACGCGCTGGAGCGGGCGCTCGGCACTATCATCAACACTCTACGCCCGCCGGCACTGGTGATTATCGAGAGTAGCGTGCCGCCGGGCACGACCCGGCGGGTGGCACGGCTGCTGGAGGCCCGCTGGCGTGGGAATGACGGGCCGGGGGAGCGGGTCTTTGTGGCGCATGCGCCGGAACGGATTGATCCGGGGAACAGGCAGTATGGGCTGCGCGAGACGCCGCGGGTGGTGGGCGGCGAGACGGCGGCGGCGCTCGATCTGGCGAGGCAGTTTTACGCGCAGTGCGGGGTGACGACGGTGCCGGTGGCCAGCGTCGAGGTCGCGGAGTTGACGAAGGTTTTCGAGAACACGTTCCGCTTTGTCAACATCTCGCTGGTGAACGAGTTGGCGCAGATTGCGACGGCCATGAACGTCAGCGCGTGGGAGGTTTTGGAGGCGGCGAGCACGAAACCGTATGGCTTCATGCCGCACGAGCCGGGGCCGGGGGTGGGCGGGAGCTGTATTCCGGTGATCCCGTTCTTCCTGGCCGACGTGGCCGAGCGGCTAGGCACGCCCTCGCACCTGATCGCCGCGGCGGAGCGGGTGAACACGTTCATGCCGCAGTACGTGACCGACCGGGCGGCGGCGCTGGTCGGGCGGCGGGACGGCGACCTGGTGGGCTGTCATATCCTGGTGCTGGGGGTGACGTACAAGCCGGACCAGAGCGACTGCCGCCACTCGCCGGCGGTGCCGGTGGTGGAGCGGCTGATCGCGGCCGGGGCGACGGTGCGGGTTCACGATCCGCTGGTGACGGAGGTCGCCGGTCTGCACCCACAGGCCAGCTTTGCACCACTCACGGCCGAAGTGGTGGCCGCGGCCGATCTGGTGGTCGTGGTCACGCCGCATCGCTCGCTCGACTACGGGCTGGTGCTGTCGCACGCCCGCTGCATCCTGGACACGCGGAATGCGTTGCGCGACCGGGCAGCGCCAAACGTGGTGCCGCTGTAGATACGATGCGACCTGGCGGCTGGGGATGCCCCCCCTATGGTCCCCCCGCTGTGCGGGGGGACGGGGATTTCCGCTGGCGGGGGAATGACGGATTCGGGGTACTTTTCGTAGGAATGACAGGAACCGATAGATACTGCCGGGAGGCCTGCTGATGAGTACAAGCCCTCGTCTGGACGGTCAGGTCGCGTTGATCACCGGGTCGGCGACCGGTATTGGGCGCGAGACGGCGCTGGCGTTTGCGCGGGAGGGCGCCGCGGTGGTCATCAACTACTCGCGCTCGGAGGCGGAGGCGCAGCAGACGCAGGAGGACGTGGCAGCGCTGGGTACGCGCACGCTGCTGTGCCGGGCGGACGTGAGCGACGACGCGGCGGTGCGCGAGATGGTCGGGCAGACGGTGGCGGCGTTCGGGCGGCTGGACATCCTCGTCAACAACGCCGGCACGACCCACTTCGTGCCGTTCGAGCAGTTGGACGATCTGACTGACGACATCTGGGATCGCATTTTTGCCGTGAACGTCAAGGGCGCCTTCTATTGCACGCGGGCGGCGGTGCCGCACCTGCGCCGGAGCGGTGCGGGGCTGGTGGTCAACGTGGCGTCGGTGGCGGCGTTCAGCGGGATTGGCAGCAGCATGCCCTATGCGGCCTCCAAGGGCGCGCTGATTACGTTGACGCGCTCCCTGGCGCACGGCTTGGCGCCGGACATCCGCGTCAACGTGGTCGCGCCGGGGGTGGTGAAGACGCGCTGGGTGACGGGACACGAGGATCACGTCGAGCGGCTGGCGCAAGACGCGCTGATGCGCCGGCCGGCTGGCGCAGACGACGTGGCGAACGTGATCGTCAGCCTCGCCACGCACTCGACGTTCCTGACTGGTGAGACCATCGTCGTGGACGGGGGGCGGCTCTTGCGGTAGGGGCTGTCGAGGCGCCGGCCTACGCTCACTGACGCGCCAGTAGGCATACTGTTACAGGTAGGTCAATCTACCCCAAGGAGGCACCATGGCACGGACTCTGACGGCCGTCTTTGATGGGAGCGTGCTGCGACCGGAGGCGCCGCCGGACCTCAAGCCGAACACGCGCTATCGGCTGCACGTAGAGCAGGAGCTTGCAAGGGCCGAATCCGAAAACGCGTGGGACACGCTGGAGGCACTGATCGGCACGGAGCAGCAGTCCGCGGACTGGGCCGCCGAGCACGATCACTACCTCTATGGCACGCCAAAGCGGGAAGAGGTCACCGACTCTTGAATAGCAAGCGTTTCTTGCTGGATACAGCTTACGTACTGGCGCTCCTCAATACCCGCGACCAATATCATCAAGAGGCAGTGGCGCTGTTTCCGCATGTGCGCGCAGCCAGTGAAGTGTGGATAACCGAGGCAATACTCGTTGAGGTAGGGAATGCCCTCGCTCGTTCACAGCGCGCAGCGGCCTCATCATTTATTGCCCAATGCTACGCTACTCCGAATATTCGGGTCGTCCCGGTTGATACATCACTGCTTCAGCGGGCCGTGGACCTCTACCGCAGTCGTGCTGACAAGTCGTGGGGGCTTACCGACTGCATCTCGTTCATCGTCATGCAGGACCACGGGTTGAGCGATGCATTTACCACCGACACGCACTTCGAGCAGGCCGGAGTTCGAGCCGTGCTTCGCAGATAGTCTAACCGTGTCAGCGGATGACCGAGCCGGCTCCGGCAGTGTAGAGCGCATCGCGGCGCGGCTGCGCACGGTGGCGCGGGCGGGGCGGACAGTTACCTACAATGACTTGGCCGCCGTGGTCGGCTGGGACATGGACGATCCTACGGCGGCCAGGGAGGTAGCCGGTATCCTGCGGGCCATCTCCACGGCCGAGCACGCGGCCGGCCGGCCGCTGCTGTCGGTGGTCGTCGTCGGGGCGAAGACCGGGCGGGCGGGCAAGGGGTTCTTCAAGCTGGCGCAGCGGCTCGGACGCTATGACGGCGCCGATGATGAAGCCTTCTTTGCCCAAGAGTTGCGGCGCGTACACGCGCATTGGCGGCGGGAGACGGTTTGGACCTAACCCCCGGCCCCTTCCCTGGCAGGGAAGGGGAGTCCGGGCCTCACCCTGGCCCTCTCCCAGAGGAGACCTTTGCGTAACTACCCCAATGGTGTGCGCGGGTGCCGTGAATTGCCTCCCGCTGACCTGGACCGCCGGGCGCTTAGATTCCCTAGACTCACAAACGAAGTGCAACACCAGAGTAAGGTGTTGCCATGGGACAAGCATACACGCAGCTTGGTATTGAAGACCGGTGTGAATTGGCCCGTCTACACGCCCAGGGCTGCTCGCTCCGGCAAATCGCT
>JAJDZR010000151.1 GCA_022824545.1 Chloroflexota bacterium | reverse complement strand
AGCGCGACCTTGAGGCCCACCGGTGGGACATGCGTGAAGTGGCGGCGCTCAAGCCGGCCATCATAGACGAGAGCTTGACCGGCCCGGCCGACTACGATCTGGCGCGGGAGCTGGGCTGGAGCGGCGTCGGCCTCAAGACCTGCAAGGGGCAGAGCGGCGCACTACTCGTGCTCTGCCGCGCTATCGCCGAGGGAGTGCCGTACACCATCCAGGACCTGACCAACCCGGGATTGTCACTGATCCACGCTGTCGGCTTCGCGGCCCGCTGCAACGCGCTGAACGGTGTCGAGGCGAACGTTCACCAGTTCTTCCCGGCGCTCTCCGTGCCGGAAGAGGCCGTGCATCTACGCATCTTCCAGCGACGCGACGGCGTGCTCAAGACCGACACCCTCGGCAGCACCGGCTTCGGCTACCGCGTCAACGAGATTGACCGCCCCATCTTCCGCACCGGGCATTAGCTCGCCTCGTCGCGGATGCGGGCTACGTGCGCGCGGCGGCGTGCCCGCTCCTCCTCCGACACCCGCTCGCGCAGCCGCCGTTCAAGCTCCTGAACCCAACGCGGTTTCGTCTTCTGCTCAGTCGTCACCGGCCCTGTCCTTTACCTCGACTGTATCAGAAGGGTAGCGGCGTCCCGAGACCCTGCTCGACGGCGCGGCGATACACCACCGCAGCGGCCGTGACGTCTTCCAACGCCACCCCCTGCGACTCGAACAGCGTAATCTCCTCTGGTGTGGTCCGGCCGATGACGTTGCCGGCTACAATGTCGGCCAGCTCCCGCACCTGCTCCCATGCGATCACCCCCCGGACAACCGCCGGCAGCAGATCGCCGGCCTCACGGCGCGCCTGCTCGACCGAATCGGCCACCACCAAGTCGGCCCGCCGGACCGTCTCGACATCAATCTCGCGGTGCGAGATCACGTTGCAGCCGGCGGCGTTGATGTGCGTGCCCGGTGACAGCCATTCTCCGCGCAGCACCGGCGTGGCGCTGTTGGTGATGACGTTGACAATGTCCGCACCACTCACGGCGGCCTCGGCAGTGTCCACGGCCCGCACCATTAGTCCCAACTGTGCTCCCATCTCGGCCGCAAACCGCTCCCGGCGCTCGGCGTTGCGGCTGAAGACCCGCACTTCTCCTATCTCCCGGACCGTCGCCACGGCCGCAAGCTGCGTGACACCCTGATAGCCGGTCCCCAGCTGGCCCACCACTGCCGGCCCCACCCGCGCCAGGTGCCGCGTGGCGACCCCGCTCGCCGCGCCCGTGCGAATCTGGCCCAGCCGGTTCGCCGCCATCATCGCCAGCACGCGCCCGTTCTCGGTGCTGTAGAGCGTGACCATCATGCCGGCCCAGTGCCCGCGGAAGCCGCCGTAAGCTTTGTAGCCCAGGTAGCCCTGTGTCTGATCCGCCCCGGCCATGAAATGGAAGAGGCCGCCTCTGAACGCAACGCGATCACGGGGCCGGTTGACCGCGCCGCCGGCGCCCAAGTGGCGAAACGCCAGCTCTACAGCCTCGATAGCATCGGTCATCGGCAGGAGCCGGACAACGTCCTCCTCGGTGAGATAGATGGCTCCCGGTACGTGATCTTGGCTCACTTGACGCTCCCCTCATCTAGCATGGCGCATCGGTCGAACTGCCCCCATCCCCCGCCGCAGCGGGGGGACCATAGGGGGGCACCCCCGGTCAGTATACTTACCTGGCGAGAGGACCATGATCCCATGGCGACAGTTGCCACCACCCGCCCGCCGCCGGCTAAAGCGAGACTCTCACCGTGGGAGCAGTTCGACGCGCTCCCGGACGACACCAAAGCGGAGCTAATAGATGGTGAGTTGGTCTACGCTATGCCGGTAAACGAGCGCCACAATGCAGTCCAACTGTTCATCCAAACGGTTCTTTCGCTCTACGTGGTAAAGCAGGGCCTCGGCCGCGTGTTCGCCGACCAATTTGAGATGCGGCTAGGGCTACAGCGTTTCGTGCCCGACGCTTCTTTCGTGCGGATCGAGCATCTGGATCGCGTGCTCCCGACCCGCATCGAGGGGCCGGCCGACCTCGTGGTAGAGGTCCTGTCGCCGGACAGCGTAGCGCGCGACCGCGGCGTCAAGCTGCGCGACTACGCGGCGGCCGGCGTGCAGGAATACTGGCTGCTGGACCCCGAGACCGAGCGGATCGAGGTCTACGCCCGGCAGCCGGACGGCGCGTTCGCACTCCTAGCACCGGATCGCACTGGCGCGCTGGCGTCGCAGGTCCTGCCGGGCCTGCGCTTGCGGCCGGAGTGGCTGTGGCCGGGCACGGGCCGCCCACCCGACGTACTGGCGGCGCTGCGAGCACATGGCATCGGTTAGCTGCCCCACCACCCCGTCCCCCGCCGCAACTGCCCCGTCTCCCCGTCCCCCCGCCGCAGCGGGGGGACCATAGGGGGGCACCTCCGGTCAGTATACTTACCTGGCAAGAGGACCATGGCCCCATGGCGACAGTTGCCCCGCCCCGCCCGCCGCCCGCTGTAGCGACACGCTCCCCCTGGGAGCAGTTCGACGCGCTCCCGGACGACACCAAGGCCGAGTTGATAGACGGTGAGTTGGTCTACGTGATGCCTGCAAGCAGCGCGCACAATCGTGTTGTTGGGATGGTGTACGCGCTGATGCTTGCCGTGGCGGCCAAGCAAGGGAGCGGCGAGGCCTTCACCGATCAACTCGAGATGCGGCTCGGGCTACAGCGTTTCGTACCCGACGTTTCGTTCGTCCGCACCGAGCATCTGGATCGCGTGCTCCCGACCCGCATCGAAGGGCCGGCGGACCTCGTAGTGGAGGTCCTGTCACCCGATAGTGCGGAGCGTGACCGCGGCGTCAAGCTGCGCGACTACGCGGCGGCCGGCGTGCAGGAATACTGGCTCCTGGACCCCGAGACCGAGCGGATCGAGGTCTACGACCGGCAGCCGGACGGCGCGTTCGTACTCCTAGCACCGGATCACACCGGCGCACTGGCGTCGCAGGTCGTGCCGGGCCTGCGCTTGCGGCCGGAGTGGCTGTGGCCAGGACCTGGCCGCCCGCCCGACGTACTGGCGGCGCTGCGGGCACATGGCATCGGCTAGTCGCGCCGCCCGGCTGCTCGCCTGGGTGCGGCTCACACACCCCTTCCCCGTTCTGCTCAAAGTCCTCGCCTGCGCCGCCTTTGCCACTATCGCCACGTCGGGCGCACCGCCGCTCGCGCCACTGACTGCCCTGCTGGTCGCCGTCTGCCTCATCAACGCCGGTATCGGCGCACTCAACGACTACTGCGACCGCGACCTCGACGCCCAGAGCAAGCCATCGAAGCCCCTCGTGCAAGGACTGGTCCGACCCTGGCAAGCGCTCGTGGTCGGCGTGGCGGCGCTCGCTACCGGCTTGGCCGCGACCCGCTGGCTGCCCTGGCCCGCTCGCATGAGCGCCGTCGTCTATGCCACGGCTGGCGTGGCCTACGATCTGGGCCTGAAATCCACCCGCTGGAGCTGGGCGCCGTTTGTCGTGGCCTTTCCGCTGCTGCCCATCTGGAGTTGGGCGGCCGTGCGCGGCTGGGATCGCCGCCTGCGCTGGGTCTACCCGGTCGGTGCGCCGTTGGTGCTCGGTATCCACTTGGCCAACACTCTGCCCGATCTCGCGGCGGATCGCCGCAGCGGCGTCCAGGGCCTCGCGCACCGCCTCGGTCCCCGCTGGTCGCGCTACGTGTGCTGGGCCGGGTACCTCGTTGCCCAAGCCCTCGTACTCGCGCGGACGCGCCGCCCCACCGCCCCGGCCAAAGCCGCCCGCGCCGGCGCCGCGTCGTCGGCCGCCCTCCTCGCCAGCGCGATACTCGTTGACCGCCTCGGCTCCCGCACCGACCAGCGCGCCGCGCTCACCTGGCACTTTCGGCTCCTCGCCCTCGCCGCCGTCCCATTGTCTGCCGGCTGGCTCCTCGCCCTCGCCCACGACCAGCGTTGATGGGAGGGCCTACACCGACACCCGGGCAACATACTGTTGCCTGGCCTCCTCTGCCCCCGGCTTACGGCTGGGGGTGAGGTCAGACGCAAAGCGGCCCAGGCACGTTTTGGGTACCCAGCGCACTCTGTCTGAACTCACTGAATCCTCTGGGTGCGAATGTGGAAGTGTGGCAGTTCGATCGCGGGCTCTTCCTCAAGAAAAAACTGACGTAATGACAAGTTAGGGGCTACAGATCACAAGCCCCCGCCGCGATCTGTCCCGCTCTCTCCTTGACACGCCCCTCATTCTGCGGCCTACTCTCCTCGACTGCCCAAGTCACAGCCGCCGCACCCGTCTCTATATGCGCTCGGCACAAGATGCTGTCTCGTGCCCCCTTGTAGCGCATACGGGATGGCGGGTGACTTGGGCAGTCCCCAGCATCTCGCCGCAAGGGGGTTTCTCCATGATTAGACTCCTCAAAAATATCGGCATCGGGATCGGTGTCGCCATCCTTTGCCTGATTGCACTCGGCCTGGTCCTGCTCGTCGGATACCTCGCCCTTCAATTTCTTAGCTGGATGGTCATCGGTCTCATCATCTTTGGCCCGTTCTATCTCGTCGGGTGGCTCATCTATAAGGGGTGCAAACGACTCGCCCGGCCAGTCGAACACCACC
This sequence comes from Chloroflexota bacterium, assembly GCA_022824545.1. Classification (GTDB taxonomy): domain Bacteria; phylum Chloroflexota; class UBA11872; order UBA12225; family JAJDUF01; genus JAJDUF01. The sequence goes on along the minus strand of JAJDZR010000151.1, from coordinate 5,404 downwards.
ACTACTACCATAACCAGACGCCGACTGTGTTCACGACACCACCTGAGGACAAGGGGGAGTAACCATGACCACTACTATCCGACTCTTGCCCGTACTCATGCTCCTATTCGCTATCGCCGTCCCTGACACCGCCGCTCACGACCGCGCACCAATCCCAACCATCACGCCTTACATCCCACACGGACAGCCCTGGGCCGCCAACTATCGCTCCTACCGAAACACCCAGCTTGACGCCTACCTCCGCGCCAACCGTGCCAGAGAGCAAGCAATCTTCGAGCAGATGGTATCTACGGCACACGCCCAATGGACAGCCCAGGCCACGCCACGCACACAACCAACCGCAACCCCAGAGCCGGCTCTCTCCCGCGACACGAGCCTTGAAACGAGACGCTGGCGCATCTCAGTGCTAGACGTGGAATGGAACTACGAGGCTGTCGTCCGCCAAGCGGGATACCGCCCCTACGGACTACTCCCCGGAGAGCAATGGATAGCGGTGAAGCTGCGCGTGACCAACATCTTCCGCAGCCATGACGGGTATCGGCACATCCTCGATGTAATCGGCCTGGCCCTACGCACTCAGTCCAGGCTCATCATCAAGGGGGACTACCCCGCTCCCATCCGCACTCACGCACAAACCCTTGCCAGCTACAAGGCGAACAGGATTAGCGATGGCACCGAGCAAGTCTATCCGCTGTTGCCCGCCGAGTATCACAACTTCCCCTACGAGTTTCACCCCGACGTGCCGACGGATGGATGGATCGTGTGGGTAGTAAGAACTGAGGACGTAGCCGGCCTGCAACTCGGCGTGATGAGCGGAGACTACGGCTATAGCTGGTGGAGACTCGACTAATCATCGTCGAGACGACTACGAAGTTCTTCAAGGAGGTCATGACCCTTCATAGTGAGCGCCTCGATCTTGACGAAGCGGGGATTAGACTCCGCCACCAAGTATCCCTCACGAGCAAGCATCTGTGCATGACCGAGCATCGAGTCTTTTACATCCCCGTAGTCATAGGTCAGCAATTCGTTGATGGGAAGCGCCTCGACCTTCTTCAAGATACAGCGGATTTTATCCCAATCGCGTTTCATGACTTGCTCCTTCATTCGCGGCGGCCGAAAAGCAGCCTGCGAGAAAGCCATAGAAGCTGTCACGCGGCTGCCGGTGTCTCTGATTATACTTCCACCCGGCCTCTGCGAGGTAATGCGGCGTCCACTTGGCGCTGTAGTGGTGATGCTGACCATGAAAGGACCGCTTCAATAGTGACCAGGCGCCCTCGATGTTGTTCGTGTGAATGTCCCCGTCGCAGTAGAGTTCCTTGTGCTTGATGACCTCATGGTCCATCCACTGCCGGATCACCCGGTACGCCTGCCACTCATCCGTGATGAGCAGGGACCCCGCCGGCTCTACCCGTCCGTCAATCAGTGACCGCACCGATGCCCCCGAGGTATCGGGAACGGCCTGCATGAACAGACGGCCCCCACGCTCAACTACCCCCATGACCGGCCGCTTCGACGTGCCGCGACCGCGCTTGTGGCGGTTAGGGTTGTTGCGCTTGTTCGGCTTGCGTGGCTCACCGCCCACATACGTCTCGTCAGCTTCCAGGAGACCCCGCAAGAACAGCTTGTCCTGCTCGTTCGCCATCGCCTTGCGGACGCGCTGGGCGAGATACCACGCCGTCTGCTGCGTCATACCCAGGTCCCGCGCCAATTGATGCGAGGACAGCGACTTCTTGGCGTTCACAAGCAGCGCAATCGCCAGAAACCACTTCGGCAAGGGGATACGAGTAGCAGAGAAGATCGTACCGGCCAGGACGTTGAAGCTGGAGTGACAGCCGTGACAGTTCCAGCGCCCAACCCGATTGCGTTCCTGCTTGGGAGAGACGGCCCGGCTGCCACAGTACGGGCAGCGCGGATCGTCACCCCAACGCACGTGCTCCAGGTACGCAATGCAGGCTTCTTGGGTTGGGAACCGACGCATAACAGTGAGCAAGTCCACGTTGCACCCCCCTTACTAGACCATATATTCTAGCAAAAAGCGGCGTGTAGATCAAGCCCCCAAAGCGTCATTACGTTTCTGTAAAGTCGAGCGCAATATAAAGGGGCTGAACCGCTGGTCCGTTGACACTAGAAGTGTCGTGCTCGGCTTCTTCTCATTCAGCAAGCTCCTCATGTATCAGGATTTGGATAGCGAAAACTGGCCGGCCGGGACCGGACCGCTGGAAAGCGAAACCGTGCGCGCCCTATTTGAGGAAGGATTTACGGAACCTGAATCGGAAATCGGCGATGAAGACCATCTCGACAATCACTTACGCCCTGAAGACACGCATCACGTCGTTGACGCCGATTCGTCGCAGGCTTTGGCTATATCCGACGTGGCTACCGGCCAGAACTTGGTTATCCAGGGACCACCGGGCACCGGCAAGTCCCAGACCATCACGAACATCATCGCCGCGGCCATTAGCCGGAACAAGAAGGTGCTGTTCGTTTCCGAGAAAATGGCCGCTCTGGAGGTCGTCAAACGCCGGCTCGATGGCCTCCAGCTAGGTGATGCCTGCCTGGAGCTACACAGCCACAAAACGACCAAAAGAGCCGTGCTCGATGAACTGAGAAGAACCTGGGAGCTAGGCCGGCCGAATGTTGCCGGGGAAGACGATTTCGTCACGCTGGCCCGCGTTCAGGATAGTCTGAACGCCTATGCTGAGGCGGTGAATACTCCGGTCGGAAACACGGGGGTCACTCCGTTCGAATCCTATGGGAAACTGCTGTGTATTCAGAACTCGGTGGATGGTGATACCTCACTACCCCGGCCTGAGATCGCCGGCATTGACTCCTGGTCACGGGCGGGCTTCCAGGAAAAGCACAATGTTGTCGCCAACCTTCAGCGCAGCCTGGGGCGTGTCGGAAGCCTGAAGCAGCACCCCTTTAGAGGCTGCCCGCTGCAGGTAGTGCTGCCATCCGACCAGGCCTCATTACGCGAGAAAATTAACGCCGCACTACGGTCGTTGGAAGCTCTAGTAGCTGCAATTCGTGCCCTCAGCACTGCACTGCGGCTCGACGTACCGGAAGACATTACTCATACCAGGAAACTGCTGTTCACTGCCGAGCGTGTTATTGGCGCTCCCGACATCGGCGCAATCAGCATCGGTGCTGCGGAATGGAAAGAACGGCGGGGCGATCTCGGGCGGCTGCGCGACTCGAGATGTGCCTGGGCCGATCTGCACGCCAAGTACGATTCCATCCTTTTGCCGGATACTTGGGGTACCCACCTTCCTGCGGTCCGGTCCAAGCTCTCGAAATACAAGATGAAACGTCTGCGATTCTTCTACCCCGAATATCGCCGCGTCAAAAAGCGACTGTCCACGCTTTGCAGTGGCAAGCTGCCGCCTAGTATCGAAGAGCAGATAGCACTCATTGATGCAATCCGTGAGGAGTCTCAACTACGGGAATCGATTGAGCAACTGGCTCCAGTTGCCGATGCTGCGCTCGGTCAGTTGTGGCGTGGGGAGCAGACCGACTGGAACGCCGTCAAACCGATCATCAACTGGGTGCTGAATCTGTATGACGACATTGACAGTGGCAAGGCTGACCCTGGCATCGTTGGCTCGCTGGGCGATGGCCTGGACACCGGTGCAATCCCCGAATTGTCGAAACAAGTCCGCGACGCCTTGGCCGCATATCAAGGCTGTTTGGAAATCGTCCGGGAGGCCCTCGAAATGGACTTCGAGAAGAGATTCGGGCATCCCGATGGATTGGTGGGATTACCTCTTGGAGAACAGCGAGAAATCCTCGGGGACTGGTCGAGTCGGATACATGAAATCCAGGATATTGCAGCAGTCAACATCGCCCTGGGCGTTGCCGAAAAGGAAGGTCTCCAGGCCATCATCGCGCTGGTGGAGGAGTGGCCGGAGGCAGCTGACCATCTGACTACCTGTTTGGAACAGGCTTGGTATGAACGCATTGTCTCCCGCGCATTTGGTGAACGGCCGGCTCTTACCGGTTTCGACGGCAGTAGCTATGAAGCACACAGAGAACAGTTCCGTGAGATGGATACCCTCGTGCTGGGCCACAACCGGGCCAGAGTTGCCCATGCTCACTGGGAAGGTCTTCCGAAGCATAACGGAGCCGGGCAGTTGCGAATCTTACGCCGGGAGTTCGAGAAAAAGCGCCGCCATCTGCCCATCCGGCAACTGATGGAACGGGCCGGCAATGCGATCCAGGCCATCAAGCCGGTGTTTATGATGAGTCCACTGTCCATCGCAACCTACCTGGCGCCCGGCAGCGTGAGCTTTGACCTGGTGGTGTTTGACGAGGCCAGCCAGGTACGACCGGTAGACGCCCTGGGCGCGTTGCTCCGCGCCGACCAAACGGTGGTGGTCGGGGACGACCGACAGTTGCCCCCGACCAGTTTCTTTGATGCCGTCACTCACGCCGAGGATGACGACAGTGATACTTTCAGTGATACCGCGGATATCGAGAGCATTCTCGGATTGCTACGCACCGCTGGCTGCCCCTCAAGGATGCTGCGCTGGCATTACCGCAGCCGCCATGAATCGCTGATTGCGGTGTCCAACCAGGAATTCTACGAAAATAGGCTCGTGGTTTTCCCTAGCCCGGATTCCGGCAAGGATGGTGTCGGACTACAGTATCATCACCTCCCGGACACGGTGTACGACCGCGGTCGGAGCAGCACCAATCGCCAGGAGGCGCAAGCAGTCGCCAGGTCGGTCATGGATCATGCGCGGCAGTTCCCCGACCTGACGTTGGGCGTGGCCGCGTTCAGCTCTGCCCAGGAGCGGGCTGTTCTGGACGAGCTAGAAATGCTGCGGCGCCAGGACGCTTCCTGCGAACCGTTCTTCAATGCTCACCCGGAGGAACCGTTTTTCGTCAAGAACCTGGAGAACGTGCAGGGTGATGAGCGGGAGGTCATTTTCATCAGCGTGGGCTACGGGCGTGACGCCAACGGACACGTCACCATGAATTTCGGCCCCCTGAACCGGGACGGCGGCGAGCGACGCCTGAACGTCCTCATCACTCGGGCACGGCTGCGCTGCCACGTGTTCACCAATCTCCGCGCCGAGGACATCAATCTCGGCAGTACCCGCTCCCTCGGTGTGCGTGCCTTCAAGACCTTCCTGGCCTATGCCGAATCAGGCAGCCTGCCCGCGAACATGCCTGTGGCGTCGGAGCGTGAGGTCGCTTCTCCTTTCCAGAAAGAGGTCGTATCCAGACTCCGCAACTTGGGCTATGAAGCGCATGAAGAGGTCGCTACCGGCGGCAAGTTCATTGATATCGGGATCGTGGACCCGGATAGATCGGGCCGGTACATGCTCGGCATCGAGTGTGACGGTGCTAGGTATCACAGCTCCCGGTCGGCTAGAGACCGGGACAGAATCCGGGAGCAGGT
>JAJDZR010000313.1 GCA_022824545.1 Chloroflexota bacterium | reverse complement strand
CGGATAGCGACGGTCAACCTTACGGTCACGGGTCTCCCGGAACGCGGTGCGGCGGTCGTCTCCCGACCGCTCGATCAGAGAGCGCCAGCGCGCGGCAAGCACCGCGCGAGTTTCACCGATAGGCCAGGTTCGCTTGAGCTGGGCGCCGGAATGCTGCCAGGGGAAGACGGCTGTGACCAGCGGCAGGGTGGAATATCCGCCATTGACTGCCGGATAGAACGGCGCGTCCCAGTCGGACGAGCATTCCTGCCAGTCGAGGGCCGCGAATGCCTCTACCGCTGCGAGCTGCGCGAGCTTCTCCGGTTCAGCGCCGGAGAGCCTGACCTTCCAGACTCGCGCGGGGTGCTCCGGCTGCGGCGGTCCGTCGCGGACACCGACGGCGATAGCGACGGGGGTGCGGATAGCGAACACGTTCTCCGTCTTGCGGGCGCCAAGACTATCGCCTTCCAAGTCTATGATCCATAGCTCGTCGAACACCTCGCGCATCTTGCGGCGCATCCCCGCAAAGCCTGGACCACGCAGATACGACGAGGCGGTGATGAAAGTGACGATGCCCGCGTCCTCGGTGGAATCGAACACCTTCCACAGCGCCCAGCGCCAGAAGTAGACGTAGTCGTTGTACAGGTTCTTCAGGTGGACCCCGCCGCCGGCGTCACGCACCGGTTTGAGGAAGTCATCGAGGACCGGCGGCTCGTCCGACCCTTCATCGCCATGGCGTACCCAGCCACCCTTGCGGCGGCCGTCCTCGCCCTCCAGATCGCGCTGCTCGCGGTCGTAGGGAGGATTGCCGAGGCAGACAAAGACACGCACGTCCTTCTTGACTTTCTGCGCGCGCTGGCGCTCCTCGGTCAGTCGCTCCTGCAAGATGCTGGCCGTGAACTCCGACAGCCGGTGGGGAGACTCCAGCGTATCGGTGAGATAGACCCTCGCCGGTCGGTCGGTCACGCCGGCATCGCGGAGCCGTTGCGAGAGGCGCAGGTGGGCAACCGAGTACGGCCCGACAAGCAGCTCGAATCCGTTCAGGCGACCGGCGAGATCGCGCAACTTCTGGGGGACGGCACCCGGGCCAAGGTGCTGGCGTACCGCGTCGGCCGCATGGTCCAGCACGGTGAGAGGATAGGTGCCGGTGCCGACGGCCGGATCAAGCACCACCACGTCGTCGTCCGCGAACGCGAGCCGTTTGTTGAAGCGGGTCCGCAGTAGCTCGGCGGCCAGGCGGACCTGCAAGCGCACCACTTCCACCGGCGTGTAGTACACACCCCGGTCTTTCCGCAGTTGGGGGTCGTAGGCGCCGAGAAAGTCCTCGTAGAAATACAGCCAGGGATCGCCCTCGTGCTGAATCTCCACCGCGTCCACAGACCCGATGGCACGCTCCAGCAGCTCAATCGGCATCCGTAGCTCTTCGCGGACGGAGGACGCTTCCAGGAGCGTGAGCGCCTCGGCCAGCAGCGCATGCTCGCGCTGTAGCGTCTCGGAGGCAAAGGCCGGGCGCAGGCTTTCCGCGCCCTCGAACCGCGCGAGCAGCAGGGCATAGGTCAGCGTTTGCGCGTAGGCATCCGCAAACTGGTCGTCGTCCGTCTCCGGGAATAAGATGCCGCTCCACTCATCGGCAAGAGTCCGCAAGCGGCTGTCCTCACGACCGAGCGCCTGCTGCACCTCGTCGCGGAGGATACGGGCTAGGGCCGCCAGGAACTCCGCGAGGCCCCGCGCCGTGCCCGGCACAACCGGCTCCCAGTAGAGGAAGGCACGGAACAGACGCTCCAGCGGCGTCAAGGCCTCGCGGTCGAGTGCTCTGGCGCCGCCCTCGCTCACGTCATCGGCGATGCGGACCCGCGCGACCAACTCGCCGGTGTGGTAGAGGCTCCACCCCGAGCCGTCCGTGTAGATCAAGTTGGGCAGCGCCTTGAACCGGAGCCATTGCGCCCGGTTAGCACCCGTGAAACGCTCCGGCCGGGCGCCCAGCCCCGGCCGCTTCAGCTCGACGTGACCCGTCAGTAACCCTCTGACGGTCACGCCGAGATCGGGGCGTCCCTGTACGTCGTCTGCACGCACCTCGGTCCGCCAACGCACGTCGAGGCCAGTCATGCTCCCGGCGGCGCGCAGCAGATCGCCGACGGGAGCCTTCAGTTGATCTTCCGGCTGCGCGGGAACGGGCTGCCGGAAGTTGTCGGCGACCGCATTGGCATAGCTGGCGGCGATCTCGGCAAAGCTGCTCGCAGTCATCCGGTCGTCACCATTGCGCTGGCCCGACCCCCCTATGGTCCCCCCGCTGCGGCAGGGGGACGAGGCCGGGGGGTGAGGTGCGACTATGTATACAACGGCCAGCCGTCGGTGGCGACGGCGCAGACTTCCAGCGTGCCGTGCTCGTCTTCCGTTACGTAGATCCGCTGGGAGCCGGGTGGGCCAAAGGCGAGGTTGGTGGGCATCGAGCCGGCCAGCGCGATGCGCTCGGCCACGGCGCCGTCGGGTGCCAGCACGGTGACATCGCCTTGCCCGAAGACGGTCACGTAGAGCCGGCCATCGGTGCCGAACTTCATCCCGTCAGGCCCCTTGAACGGCGCCGGATTCTGCGGGTCTATTGTGTTTCCGAAATCCTGCCGCTCGCCGACCGTTCCGTCTTGCCAACGGTAGCGGTAGACCATGCCGGTCATGGTTTCGCTGACGTACAGGTCCTGGTCCGGCCCGAAGGCGATGCCGTTGGGAAACCGCAGCCCGGAGTCGAGCGTCTCGATGGCTCGCGTCGCGGTATCAATCTTGTAGACGCGCCCGTACATGGGTACTTCCAGATAGTCCGGTCGTACCTCGGTGCCCTGCATGAAGTCCGCGAAGCGAATGCCCGAATCGGTCATGTATAGCGCGCCGTCCGGCCCGAAGGCTACGTCGTTGGGCCACAGGAACGGCTCGTCGCCACAGGCGGTCAGTACCACCTCGACCTCGCCGTCCATCGTGAGACGCAGCAAGGCGGGGTCCTGCGATTCGGCCACCCAGATACCCCCCTCCTTGTCCACCGCCAGTCCGTTGGGGCGGCCCGTTCTGACCAGCCGGTGCTTGGTCTGCCCGTCCGCGCTGACGTGCGTCACGCAGCCCCGGTCCGGCCCCATTTCGACGACGAGCCAACTACCGTCGGCAAGTAAGACCGGTCCTTCCGGGACGCTGAGATCGCTGGCGAAAATCATATGCTCCTCCCGGCCCGCTCGTATCGGCACCCGGTACCCGCCCTGATGCTGGGAATCCTACTGCCGCTCGGAAACACCGTCAATCCGGCCGGGCGCGCGTGCCGTCGAGCCACAGCCAGGCAAACCCACTGCGCGCGAACACGCCGCGCAGCTCCGCCCGGCCAGCCAGCCATTCGGCCTCCGCCGGTGTATAGGCCGATGCCACCGACGCTGCGGGATCATCCCCCGGTAGCCGTGCCACTCGCCCGAGGAACAGCGTGGCCAGGTGCATCAGCAACCAGATGGGCAGCGCCATGTCGCGCCGCAGGTCGAAGAGCAGCATCTGTCCGGTGGCGGGCAACACCCGCCGCACCTCGCGCAGCACCGCTTCGCCATCGCGCCAATGGTGCAGCGCCAGCGTGGCGACGGTGAGATCAACGGTCTCGTCCCGCAGCGGCAGGGCCGCGCCGTCGCCTTGAATGAGGCAGACGCGGCTATCGCGCTGCTGGCGGCGGGCGGTGTGCAGCATATCGGCCGAGCGGTCGAGGGCCAGCACCGTGGCGTCCGGTTGAGACGCTGCGATGGCGGCGGCCAGCGTCCCCGGCCCGCAGCCAACGTCCAGTACCCGCCGCGGCCGGCCGGAATCGCTCCCGGCCGCGGCGAGGCGCTGGCCGGCCAGGCGCACAATCCGGCGGTAGACCAGCATCATCGGCGAATACTGCATGAACTGCGCGTACCGTGAGGCCGAGAGTCCCACCTCTTCTTCCGTTGCGTGGGGGCGGCGCAGGCGGGGGCGGTCTTCGAGCGCACAGCGCAGCCAGCGCGCGATGACGGCCGTCGTGAGGGTGGTGAGCAGCCAGCGGCCCGCCACGCGCCACACGCGGTTGGATACCATCGGGGATGCGCCTCAGGAGGTAGGAGCCGCAGTCGGCAAGGGGGCAACACCCAGCGTGTCGCTCAATGCCGCCAGCTCGTTGGTGAGCGTCGTGGGCAGCGGAATGCCTTCCTTTTCGCGCCGTACACTCAGCTCGTGCTCGATTTCGCCCGGCAGATAAATCCGATCCACGCCCGGCGCGCGCGGGCAGTCATGAATCTGGTCCACCAAGGCGCCCATCCGCTCCAGAAACTCGGCGGCGGGGGTGAAGGCATCAATCCGCAGCGCCTGTACGAAATGGCTCGAACCGGCACCCCCAAGTCTCCCCCCGAACCGGCCGCCGGCGAGCACGCCGGAGAGGATGTCCAGCACGACGGCCAGGCCATAGCCTTTCGGTCCGCCGATGGGGAGCAGCGAGCCGGCGCGGGCAATGGCCGGATCGGTGGCAGGTTGGCCGTCCGGCCCCAGCGCCCAGCCGACGGGGATGGCTTCCCCGCGGAGGATCGCTACGTCGAGCTTGCCGCCCGCGACAACACTGGTGGCCATATCGAGCACCAGCGGAAAGCCGCGGCCGGTCGGTACGGCGTAGGCCAGCGGGTTGTTGCCGACCATCTTGACCTGCCCACCCCAGGGGAGCATGTTCATGCCGGCATTGGTGGCGGCAAAGCCGATGCAGCCGGCCGGCGGCGCCATCATGGCAAAGTAAGCGAGGGCGCCGCAGTGCGTGCTGTTGCGGATAGCGACCGCGCCTTGCCCGACCTCCGCTGCACTCTCCAGCGCCAGCCGCATGGCGGCGTGGGCGGCCACCTGTCCCATCGCATGATGGGCGTCGAGTACCGCCGTGGAGGCGGTACGATGCACGACCTCGGGCTGCGCGTCCGCGACGATGGTGCCCGCTCGTAGCTGCGTCGCGTAGCCAGGCAGGCGCTGGACACCGTGCGAATGGACGCCGCGGAGGTCGGCCTGGACCAGCGTATCG
>JAJDZR010000244.1 GCA_022824545.1 Chloroflexota bacterium | reverse complement strand
CTGCAAAGCCTTCCGGTGGCCGGTAGCTCGACTGGCCATCGGCCGAATACAGACCAAAACTGCCCTCGGCCACCAGGCGCGTCTGCGGACTCTCGCGTCTGGTCCGCTCGATCCGCTCGCGGGTCTGCGTGTCCATCAGCGCCACGTTGGGCAGGAACAGCAGACGATAGCCGGACCAGTCCATCCCCGGCGTTATGATGTCGGCGGGAATCCCGTGCGTCCAGAGGGTACGGTACACGCCGCGCAGGTCAGCCAGGAAGCGGTCGCCTTGGTCGTTGTACGTGAACAGCTCCTGCGACTTGGGGTGGTAGACAATGCCCACCTCGGCACGAGGACACGTCAGCGGTAGATGGTCTTTCAGCCCTTCAATCTGCCCGATCGCCTCGGCAACGGCCCGGAAGCGCGCCGTCGGCTCGCCATCCGGTGCGACCAAGTTGTAGCCCGGCCCCTCGAAGCTCAGGTATTCGGGACGATACTGCCAAAACATCGCCCCGGCCCCGCCGGCAGCGAGCGTCATCCAAAGCAGCATCGTCAGCTCGCGCGGATCGGACTGCTTGTGCCAGACGACGCCGCCAGGCGACATGCCGGCATAGATCTCCTCGTGCCACCAGCGCCCGTTCTTTCCCGCACTCCGCGACCAGTCGAAGCTGAACGCCCGGTCCGCCAGCTTGTAGGGGTCCGCGGCGGTGAGCAGGTTGTTCGAGGGCATGGACATGCCCCAGCTATCCACGTGCTGTGTGCAACGCTCGTCCCACGGGCGCGGGTACCAGGCCCCGTGCGCGCGCACCTCGTGCTGCGGGTCCAGTGCCTCGACCTCGCCGACCATCCATTGCAGGTGCTCCACCAAGTTCTGATAGTGAAACTCCCGGTAGAGCAGCATCTCCAGGACACTTTGGTTCGACCGTGGCGGCTGCACATCTTCCCATCGTCGGTAACGCCGCAGCAGCCGCTCGTTCAACTGGTCCAGCGTGTAGCGCTCCCGCAGCCACGCCTTGTACCGCGCGATTGTGTGGTCGCAGTAGCAGGGATAGCCGTCGGTGATCCTGCTCCACGCCGAGATGATGTTGATGCCGTCCCACAGCCCCCAGATGAGCAGATTCGGCCGGTCCTTGTACCGCTGCACGACATGGCGGATGAGGCCGCCGCCATACTCCCGCCAGGCCGGGTGGTCGTAGCAGTGCATGGCGCCCCCCTGAGGATAGGCGCCGCTGGCGAACGACTCCGCCCGCTGCCCGCGATAGTTCACGACGCGCATATCGGGGTACTCGCGCGACAGCCACTCCGGGCAGGCCCCGTGCGTGGCGAGCATGATGTCCATCCACACCGAAAGGCCGTGCTGCGCGGCGAGGTCGAACAATCGGTCGAAGTCCGCCAGTTCATACTGCCCGGGTCGCGGCTCCATCGCGTTCCAATACGAGTGACTCCGCACGATCCGAAACCCGGCCGCACTCAACCGCGCAAAATCACCGTCCCAGCACTCCTGTTTCGGAGTAGGGACGCGATAATACTCCACCCCCATCGGGAACGGTGTCTCCGGATGCCCCAAACGCTTCATCGTCGCTCCGTCCCGCGGCCGCAGCCCACCACTCGCGGCCAGCCGGTCAGGCTGAAGTATGCATCACAGCAGCAGCACAGCGAGCACCCTGCCCTGGCCCGTGATTCCCGGGAATGCGGGAATCCAGGGCTACGCGGCGAATGGCCCCCCTATGGTTCCCCCGGCCCTAGCCCCCTCCCACACCCTCCCCCGTCGGGACGGGGGGTGAGGCACAGTCCATCACCGCGCCGCACGGCGCCGCCGGATGAGCACGATCGGCCCCAGCACTACGCCGGCGATCACCGCCACCGGCACGCCAAACGTGCCCACCCAAATCAGCAGGTCCACCGTCCCGCGGGCCACGTCGCCCAGCGTTTCGAGGCTGTCACGGAACGTCTGTCCCGGACTCCAGACCGTGCGGCCGGAGACGTCTTCCGGCAGCGCCGCCAGCGACAGGTCGGCCCGGTTGTTGTAGGTCACGCGCTCGGTCTCGGCGGCGGCAATCACGGCGGCCAACGGCAGCCGTCCCGACTCGACATCAACCCGCACGCTCGCCTCAATGTGGTTTTCATCGTGCGGCCGGACGCGGTCCAAGTCCCAGACGATCACGCGGTTGTCCGCATCGTACCTCCCACCGATTGCACTGACGAAAGTGACGCCCGCCGGCAGCGACAGCCGGATGGACACCCGCTCCGCATCACCGTTACCGGCGTTCCCGTACAGCAGCGCCAGGTTTGCCGTATCGCCCTGCGCGACCGCCGACGGTGCATGGAGCACCGTTAGCATCAGGTCCGGCTCAAACGTCAGCTTGGCCGTAGCAGCATTGTTGGACTCGTCCGCGTCGGGAGTACCGGCGTGGACCTCCGCATCGAGCGTCAGGACACGGGCGGCGGTTTCGAACCGCAACACGGCGGCGAACGTACCCTGGTCGCTGGGGTGCAGCTCGCTGATCTCCCACGTCACCACCCGCGTCGCCGGATCGTAGATGCCGTTGCTCCGCGCCTCAACGAAAGCTGCCTGCTGAGGCAGCGTGAGCGTCACCTCCACGTCTTTCGCCCGCACACTGCCCTCGTTGCGATAGGTCAGCCGGAAAGCGCTCTCGCCGTAGACGAAGGGCACGCCCTGCGGCACCAGCTCCAATGACAAGTCCGGCGGGGGATGCAACTGCACGCGCACAGTGGCGAGGGCCACGCGGTCTTCCAGCACGTTGAGCTGTCCGCGCAGACGCTCGATCTCGCCGCGGACACGCTGGAGCCGATCCTGAATTTCGAGGATGTCCTGCACTCGCTCCGCACGCTCGAAGAGTACGCGGAACTGCTCCTCGGCCGCCTCCAGGTTCCGCAGCCGGATGTTGAGGTCGGTGTACGCCTCGGTAACGTCCTCGGCCCGAGTTTGCTCCTCGAGCACCTCGACCGCCAGCGCCTTCAGGTCCGCCACCGCCTCATCGAACGCAGCAGCCGGAATACGCAGGGTGACAATGGAAGGCCGGCGGTCACGCACCGGCTTGATCTCGGAGTTGGCAAAAAAGGCGCCGGGAATACCGGCCACCAAGTCACGGATGGACCCGATGGCGTCCTCCAGGTCCGCCACCATCAGCACGAGCGTGCCGTTTCGGATGATCTGCCGGTCACTCGCGGCGAGCTCCTGGATCGCTGCCAACCGGGGAGCCGCAGCACTCGCCGGGGCGGCAGCAACACTCCTGGACATGGCTTCCTGCGCGACGACTTTCTCGACAGCGACCTCCCTCACCACTTCCTTCTCGACGACCACCGGCTGCGCGACCACGACCGGAGCGGCCGCACCCGCCGCCCCGCGCTCGCCGGCCGCTCCCGCTGCACCGGCCGGACCCGCCGGGCCGCGAAGCACCGCTGAGTCGGCCGCCTCCGTCTGGACCTGCATCAAACGAGATTCATCGGACCCACTCAACCTACTGGTCACCGCCAACAAGACAACGACCACGCCGAGGAGCAAGACCGCGACCACAACCCACCGCCGACCCGTTGCTAGAAACCGTCTCATGGCACTCTCCCTATCCCGACCACTCCGTCTTGCGCCGTATTTCCCGGCGCAGCCGCCCCACAGCGGGCGACAATGGGACCTAGACGCCCTCGACGACAAGAAAGTTCCCGCCGGACTCCCCCTCTCTATCGCTCGGCGATGGAGAGGGGGCCGGGTGATGGGCCAAAGCCGCACGGATAGTGCCAGGTGTGATGCGGCCCGCTCCCTATCCTCGGACAGCCCGCACGCGCCCCTCGACCGCCGCCTCAATCCGCCCGGACCGCACCGCATGGGCGTAGAGCGCGGCCCGGAAGGGCACGTCCGTGATCCTGTAGGACAGCGTCTCGCGGTGCCCGGACAGGAACATCGAGCGACCTTGCCCGCGCTCCGGGACGTGCCCCTCCAGCGCCACGCGATACCGGCGCTGCGGGTCGAGCGTGTGCGCCACAATCCGCTGCCCCACCGGTCGGTTCCAATCGAACGTGTAGCTGGCGCCGGACAACTGCACGAGAAACTCAAGGCCCTCGTCGGGGTCACGGATATTCGCTTCCAATACGCTCAGGATGTCGCTACCCTGTAGCTCCGCCACGACCAGGTACTGCTCGAACGGACGGCTGCACTGGATCAGGTCTACCTGGTCCACCGTGCCCGCCGGCAAGCGCAGCCCCCGATACGAGCGGCGATTGTACAGGGCCAGATCAGCCCCGGTCGCCAGCCGCATCGCGTCGGTAATCCAGTTCGCCAGCGGCGCCTCTATCCCGCTCATCGTGAGCGCCGCCGGCGCCTCGGCGACGGGATGGGTGCGGTAGGCCGTCAGCGACCGCTGCCGGCGCGGCGCTTCCGCCACCCGCCACCGCTCCGCCTGCTTGGTCAGCCGTAGCTCTTGGTCGGCGGCAACGACGCCCTCGAACACCGCTTGACCTTCAATCTCCAGCGCCAATGGCCGCGCCAAGTCAACAAGCGCCGGATCGGGGAGCACGGCCACGCTGGTCAGGTTCTCGGTGGCCAGACGGAGCCGATTGGCACCGATAATCTGGGCATGGACGGTGCCGATGGTCCCCGGCCGCTCGATGGCGTCAATGGCAGTCCAGTACGCCTGCCCGTGCAAGGGCAGCGCCGCGCTGAAGCTATAGCCGGAAGGGTGGCTCCGCACCCGCTTCCGCACCAACCAGGCAATCACCCCGTCGTAATACTCCGGCACGAAGTCGGCGTGCCCACGCCCGGCGCGGATGTCGAGTCGCGTCGGGAAGTTCAGGCGCTCCATGCGGTCCGCGACCAGCCGTCCGCCCAGTTGGAAGTTGCGGTCGTGCTCGCCGCCGATGCACCAGAACGGCAAATGCTCGCCGTTGGCCGCCAGCCAGGGGAAGCTGTACGCCGCACCCATCGGCGCCGCGGCGGCGAAGTAGTCGGGATAGTGCAACGCCAGCTCGGAGGACCCGGTGCCGCCCATCGAGAGGCCCGTCACTGTAATCCGCTCCGCCTCCACCCGGTAGCGCCGCTGCACGTCGGCTACCGCGCCAAACACGTCGTTCTCGCCGATCCCCCGAAACTCGGTGATCCCGCGACCGAACGGCGTGACGAGCAGCGCCCCGTGGCGCTCCGCCGCCCACAGCGGCGCCGCGTTTTCGTCGGCGGTGTAGTGCTCCGAGGTCTGGCCGACGTACTCCGGCGACAAGCCGGCTGATGTCCCGTGCAGGTTGATGACCAGCGGCCAAGCCCGGCGACCGTCATAGCCGGCCGGCACGTAGAGCGCATACGGCTGCTCGGTATCGTCAATTGCGGAACGGTAACTCAGGCGCAGGTCCTGCCCCGGCAACGGACGACTAGCCAGCCTCGTATCACCCGGCGGAAGCGTACCCACTGTCCCTATCCCCCATCACCTCTGACCCGGCAGCCTCACGGCCCGCCTCGTCAGAATCAACCACCCGCTGGCGCAGCAACCACACCAGCACCACCCCGGTTACCCCACCTCCCGAGACAGCGCCCACAACCCAGCCAATTGCCGCTAGGGGCAAGAGCACCGGCCCGTCCACCCCGCCAACTACACCCCCGACGACCACCACAGCCGCCCCAACAGCCCAGCCGGCCGTGTTGGCTACGATCCACCAACTGGCCAGCGCAAACTGCCGCCGCAACACTAGCCATTGCGAGGCCCCTGTCACCACGCCGCCTACAACCCAAGCTCCGGCGACATACCGGGCCTCGGCGAGCAGGGCGACTTCGTTTTCAACGGACCCACTCAACAGCAATGACCCGGCCACGGCCCAGCCCACAACGCTGGCTACAATCCACCCGCCAGTCCTTGCAGACTGCCGCCGCAGTACCAACACTTGGCCGCTTCCCACCAGGGTCCCGCAAACGGCCCCAGCAACCGCTCCGCACAAGATCGCAAGCACTGTTCTGCTTGCTATTCCCACCAAGCCAAATGGCAAGACCGTGAACAGAAACGTTACGATCGCCACTGGATAGAACAACGCCCCTCCGATCAGCCACGCTAGCGCACTGGCAATCACCCACCAAAGCCAGACGGGCCAGCCCCCCGGCACTCCCCCGCCGGAACGATCTTGACCGTTCTCACTCCGACCAGCCGTGGCATCCCAACGTCTGCCCGCCTGCTTGCGCAATAGCAAGGCCAGTGCTGCGCCGGTAGTAGCTGCGCACATGACCCCGGCTGCCGTCCATTCGAACATGAACTCGACGAGGGTTACGACGGGCACACCCTCGCCCATACCACTAGACGCGACCCGGGTCGTCTCTATTACCCAGCTTTCGAGCGCATCTAGGAAGACAGGGCCGCCACCGTAGCGGGCGAACACCACCATGTATGCCCCCACGGTGCAACCCACCACACTTGCTACGATCAACCAGGCAGCCCGATTGCATTGTCGCCGCAACACTAGCCACTGGCAGATCCCAACCACTGCTCCACACACGACCCATGTAAACGCTCCGGCCACGAAAGGACCAAAGCCCAGGACTGTGCCGAGAATCACAGGAATGTAAACGAACGCGGCTACCGCCCAGCCGGCCGTACTGGCTACTATCCACCAACTGGCCCGGACCGTCTGCCGCCGCAAGACCAGCCATTGCCAGACTCCAACCACTGCCCCAGCCACTGCCCCAGCCACCGCCCATCCCACAGATGTCCCGAGGGCCGTGCCTACTAGCAACGCCACTGGCACGGACATCACTCCACCTACACCCCAGCCCACCACGCTGGCTAACACCCACAGGAGCCACCAACCCCAGCCCACAGGCCGTGATCTCTCACTGGCACCGGTCCGCTCGGCCATCCGCCCCTCCCCGGCGCTGCATCGCCCACTCACCGGAAACATGCTAACGAGCACGCCGCGTTACCGCCACCCGCCTCCGACGCACTCCCCCTCTCTATCGCTCGGCGATGGAGAGGGGGCCGGGGGGTGAGGCCAGTCTGCCACCTACCCCACCATACCGGCCGCCAAAACGGTATCATGGTGGTGCCATGAGCCAAACACCACCCGCAGCCGCCCTTTTCGATGCCAACTGCGCGTTGGGCATGGTATCCCAGCCCGGACCGGCGGGCGTGTTCCTCACGGCCGACGAGCTACTGGAGCACCAGGCCCCCTTCGGCATTACCCGCGCGCTCCCGTACCATTCCCTCGCCTTGGAAGAGCATCCGGCCTCCGGCAACGCCAAGCTCATCCCGGCCATCGCCGGCCACGCAGCCCTCCAGCCGTCCTGGATCGCCCTCCCGCACCACACCGGCGAGTTCCCCGACCCCGCCACGCTACTCACCGAGACACAGAGCGCCGGCGTTCGCGCGCTCCGCATCTTCCCGGACGACCACAAGTACCCGGTGGACGACTGGATGTTCGGCGATTTCTTTGCGGCCGTGGCCGGGCAGGTGCCGCTGTTCTGGCACATCTCCCGCCTCGACACCCCCACCGCCCGCGACATCTATCGCGTCTGCTCGCAGTATCCGCAGTTACAAGTCGTCGTCTCCGACGTTGACAAGTCCATCCCGCGCCTCATCACGCCGCTGCTGCGCCAACTCCCCAACCTCTGGCTGGAGACCGGCGGCTTCCGCACGTACCGCGGGATCGAGTTCCTCGCGGAAGCGGTCGGCGCCGACCGGCGGATTTTCGGCACCCGCCTCCCCTGGCAATCGGTCGGCGGACCCCATGCCGAGCTACAGTACGCCCGCCTAGAGCCGGCGGCACGTGCCCAGATCGGCGCGCACAATCTCGACCGCCTGCTGGCAACGGCCGCCTGGTAGGAGCAACGCCATGACCGCAACGCCCCACCACCACCATCACCATCCGCACCGCCACGCCCACGAGCACGAGCACGACTCCTTCGCCGAACGCGCCGTCCATGGCGAGCCGCTGGAGGACCTCGTCATAGACATCCACTGCCACCCCGGCGTCGGTCGCAACCTCTACTGGCACGGCGGCGACGTGGATGACATGGTCCGCACGATGGACGAGACCGGCACGGACTACGCCTGCTTCAGCGCCTATGCCGCCATCGGCCCGGATTTCATCGGGGGCAACGATCTCGTCGCCGCAGCCATCCGACGTCATCCCAACCGGGTACTCGGCTGCGTGGTACCCAATCCCCGCTACCCACAGCTAGTGGTGCCGGAGCTGCGCCGCCGGGTGGAGGATCAAGGCTTCCGCGGCATCAAGATTCACCCCACCAGCCACAACTATCGCGTCCTCGGAGAGCACTACGAGCCGGTCTACGAGTACGCCGACGAGCATCGCCTCCCCATCCTGAGCCACACCTATGACTCTCCGGCGACGGTCGCCAAGCTGGCCACGACCTATCCCAACGCCACGTTCGTCTGGGCACACGCCATCTGGAGCCATCTGCGGACCCCCGACCTGGCAACCGTCGTCCGCGATCTCCCAAACGTCGTGGTTGAGATGGCCGGGTCGGCGAACGTGCGCGGGACGATTGAAGACTTTGTGCGCGTGGCCGGGGCCGAGCACGTCGTCTTCGGCTCGGACTACCCGGTGCTCGGTCAGGCCTGGCAACTCGGCCAAGTAGCGCACGCCGATCTACCAACGGCCGACAAGCGCAAGATACTCGGCCAAAACCTCCGCGCCGTCCTCCGCCTCTAGCCGCCGTGGCCCCCGGCGAACGGCCACGCAGCGGCGCCAGCCTTGCTACGGTTACCCAGATCACCGCTCGGAGCAAGCCACATGCCCGGCATCCTTATGCCCGCCAACTACCACCCGCCTACCCCGGCGCCCGGCCCGGCTACCATCCGCGAGGTCAAGAGCAGCCTACTCGATAAGCCGGACCACGCTTTCGATTGCGAGCTTGTTGCGGTCGAGACCACCGTAGGCGCGGCTGCGGCCATCATCCTCTACCGGATGCCGCGGGCCATCACGATTTTCGGCATTGACATGCCCGAAGGATCGTTCACCCTCGGCTACTTCTGGCAGGATCGGCCGTATAACGTCTACCACTGGCTCGACCCCGACGAGTACACGCTGGCGTATTACGCCAACATCGCGGATCGCACGGCCATCACCACGACGACGATTGCCTGGCGCGACCTCGTCGTAGACGTGCTGGTGCGACCGAACGGCACAGTCGAGGTGCTGGACGAAGACGAGCTACCCGCCGACCTCCCGCCGCCCGTGGCCCGCCGGATTGACTACGCTCGCGCCGCGCTCGTAGACGGCGCCGCCGCGCTCGCGGCGGAAATCGAGCGCGCCTCGCAAGCCTGGCTCGCCGCCCGCCGGTAGCCGTAAAGGCACCCGCGCTCACTTCTCCCCGTTCAGCATGGCGGTGCGGGCACGATTGGCACGGCGGAAGTAGGTCGCGCGCGTCTCCAGGCCGAACCTGCGGATGATGTCCTCGCAGGTCATATCCTCCAAGTGCGAGTACATGCAGAAGACCGCCTCGGGACGGGTCACGTCCATCTCCACACCAGCGCCGTACTGCTCTTTGATCGCGCCGAGCTTGGCATGGTTGTAATCCAGGTGCAGCACCTGATAATCAAGATTGATCGTTCGCACGTTGATCGGTTGGTAGACGGCGTCGGACTCGATCAGACTCCGGCCGAGCGGGTCCACAATGCGACTCTCGCTGCCTGGCGTGGCCGAGGCGATGAAGAAGCTGAAGTCGTGTGCCCAAATACTCAACTGCAAACCGCCAGCATACATCGAGGAGAAGAAGACAATCTCCGCGTCCTGCGCCCGGTTACCCTCGGCGACATCGCGGAAGTTGAGGTCGTAGCAGATCGCAAAGCCGACTCGACCGAAGTCGGTGGCGGCCACAACGGTCTCGACGCCGGGCGTGACACCCATCTTCATCTCGCTGATCGTGGGGTGAATCTTGTGATAGACGGAAGAGACGCTCCCTTTGCGGTCGAGTAGCACCTGGGAATTGTAGGTCTTCCCGTCCTCCGCGGTGAAAATCGGCACGACCACATAGCAGCGATGCTGGCGTGCGACCTCCGCGAACGTCCGGATCGTCGGCCCATCGAGCGGTTCCGCAGCAATCGGTAAGCACGACTGCCCCAGGCCATACCAGGTGATGACCTCGGTCATACAGACAATATCCGGCTTGTCCAAGCACGCCCGTTCGACCAAGGCCCGCTGCCGTTCCCGGTTCGCGGCGATCTGGCTCTCCGGCGAGTCCTCCACCCCGGCTTGCCGACTAGAAACCGTTGCCACGCGCACGTACCGTGCCATGCCGCTCCTCCTCGCCTCGTCGCAATCGCTAGGATAGTCACCGGGCAGCGCCCGCTGCACAGCGGCCGCCGACCCGCTCCAAATCCTTAACGGAGTAGTAGCGTGCCGCTACCGCGAGCATGTCAGCCGTAGCCCTCAGAGGACTGTGCAGACCTGGCACTCGGAAAAGGCCCCCATGTCCGCAGCCGCGCCCCGGCAGCCTCCCGTCTTGGCCTTGGTTGGCCCGACGGCGATAGGCAAGACTGCCCTCTCGCTGACGGTCGCTACCGCCCTGAACGCCGAGATCATCTCGGTGGACTCGCGCCAGGTCTACCGCGGCATGGACATTGGTACGGCGAAGGCTACCGCCGCCGAGCGCGCCAGCATCCGGCATCATCTGCTCGATGTTGTCGCGCCGGACGAGGCGTACTCCGTCGCGCTATATCAGCGGCAGGCGCGTACCGTTATCGCCCAACTGCACGCACACGGCAAGCTGCCGCTGCTCGTCGGCGGCAGCGGACTGTATTTCCGCGCCGTCTGCGATGGCTTGGTGCTCCCGCCGGTGCCGCCGCAGCCGGAGCTACGGGCCGAATGGGAGGCACGGGTGGCGGCCGGCGATCTCGCCGGCTTGGTCGCAGAGCTGCGCCGCCTGGACCCGGTCGGGGCCGCACGGCTCGACCTCGCCAATCCGCGCCGCGTCATCCGCGCGCTGGAGGTGACGCGCGTCAGCGGGCGTCCATTTTCCGCTTGGCAACGGCGCCAGCCACCGCCCTTCCGCACCGTCTGGCTCGGCCTGACGCGGCCCCGCGCCGAGCTATACGCCCGCATCAATGCACGCGCATCCGAGCAAATCGCGGCCGGCCTTGTGGAAGAGGTGCGTGGCCTCGTGCAGCAGGGCTACGGCTACGACCTGCCGGCCATGCAGAGCCTCGGGTACCGAGAAATCGGCCAGTATCTCCAAGGGCAGCTAACTCTCGACGAGGCGATAGCCAGCCAGCAGCAAGCCACCCGCCGCTACGCCCGCCGCCAACTCACCTGGTTTCGGCGCGACGAGCGCATCCACTGGCTCCCCACACCCACCACCAGCCTCCCCGAGTTCCTAGCAACCCTGCAGGAGGCGGGTGGCAGCAGTGCCGAGGCCATTCCAGGGACAACTCAGCCCTTCTGTTAGAGTTAGGACTATGATTACCGAATTGGAAATCGAAGGCTTCAAGAGCTTCGGCTCGCCAGCGGAGAAGATAGAGTTGGGCCCGCTCAACTTCATCGTCGGGGCCAACGCTTCAGGCAAGACGAACCTGCTCCACGCCTTGAGATTTCTGCAGAACGCCGTAAATCACGATGTTTCCTACGCCGTGAGCAAGCTAGGCGGCAGCGCCGAGGTCAACAACAAGCTCCTTCATCACGATGAGCCGAACCGGGTACGGCTATCGATCAAAGTTGAGAAGGACCTCCGCTTCTCCCACTCGTATGGTTTGCAAGGGCCAGAAGACAAGGGTGTTGTACGGGATTTCGCCTACGAGTTGGCGCTTGACCTCGGCGGCAATGGAACCACGCCGAGCATCGCAGCAGAGTCGTTGCAAGCGGAAATTGCGCGATCAGGTCAGACGAGTACGGAGCGATTGACACGCGACGGCAGCAAGGTAATCATCTCCGATCCACTGTTGCCTATCGGCAGAGGAAAGCAATCCCACACTATCACCGTTCCTGTGCAGGAATCGGCGCGCCTCGCCCTCGTTGGAGCCGGGTTCTTTTTCCGTCCGGCCATTATGCTTCGCGATGAGATTAGAAACTGGAGCTTCCACAACATCATTCCCGGCGTTGCCCGTCAGCCTTACCGAGAACAACCCGATGCCGTCCTCGGTTCAGCAGGCGAGAATCTGGCTACCATACTTCATAGAATGACCGCTGAAGATCGCGCTTCGATTGCACAGGGCTTGAGAGGCATCGTGCCAGGACTAAAGGACGTAAAGACGAAGAAGCTACCAATTGAAGATACGTTAGCATTTCAGATCGTAGAAGATAAGCTTAATACAGCAATCAATCCCATTTCAGTCTCGGACGGTACAGTTCGTTTGCTTGCCCTGCTCGTCCTCACCACCTGGATTGCCCCCAGAGCGTCGCTCGTTGCCATCGAGGAGCCGGAAAACGGGGTCCACCCCCACTTGGCAGAGAATATCGTAGATATGCTCAGGTCCGCCTCCGAGCGGAGTCAGCTTATCGTCACGACCCACGAACCCGATCTCCTCGATCACCTCGATCCTAGCGAAGTCATCCTTTGCGACAAAGAGGACGGATTCACGAAGTTCAGAAAGGCCTCAAGCGTCGCCGACATCGAGCAGTTCCGCCAGCGCTTCAGCCTCGGCGAGCTGTGGGAGCAGGGGGTAGTGGGAGCAATCCCGTGAGAATCGGCGTCGGCGTCGAGGGACCCTCGGACCGGGCATTCTGGGACAAGGTGCTGCACAAACATTGCCCCGGTGTCCGCTTTGACATCCGCAACATGAAGACCCGGGATAAGCTCATCCGTGCGGCACCGCGCCTGCTAGACACCTTTCGGAGCCTCCACTACGCTGCCGGCTTCATCCTAGTGGACCGTGACCGGGACCCATGTGTTGCGGCCGTCCGTCAACGGTTTGACGAGGTAATCCGGCAAGAAGCACACCAGCCAGCGGCTGAACGCTATCTGTTCGTTTGTGTCGCTATCCGCGGGTTCGAGGCCTGGCTTCTCGCCGACGCCGCGGCCATCAAGGCGCTGCTGCCCCGGGCCAACTACACCGCGCCGACTGACACTGCCAGCCTGAACCCTGGAAGGCTACTCAGGACATTGTGGCAGCAGCAGTATGGACGAAACGCCACTCCCAACAAGATCGGCTTCGCCAGCATGATGGCGCCGCAGTTCGAGCCGGCGGCCGGATAGCATTCGGCGTCACTCACCTACCTCTGGTCACGCCTGACGGCAACGTGCCAACGCGCCCCACAGCCCTGAGCACTACCAAGGCATCGTGCGACCGGTGTGCCGGCGCCCGATCTCCGCTGCCTCCTGCCCGCCACTGCCGATCATCACCCCTTCATCGAGCATCTCCGTCACGTTGTCCGGGTTCACGCCATTGAGAAATGCAATCCCCACCGACTTGCACGCGGCAAAGACGCGCGCCCGTGCGGCGAGCATGTACTCGGGATAGGGTGGATCGTGGTTGTCCTCGTAGCCGAGCGACATCCCCATGTCGCCCGGACCCCACTCGGCAAAACCAACGCCGGGGACCTCGATATTCGCCTCCGCGTTCGCCAGACACCGTTTGTCCTCGATCTTGAGACCCAGGAGCAGTTCACCTTGCGGATTCAGCGGCCACGGGTCGGCCTTGTCGAGATACTCGTTCACCGACAGTCCCCACATCGCCGCCGCTTCTCCCTGACCGCCACTGCCCCGCCGGCCGTCACCCAGCCCCGCACCCACACCGATGCTCTGGAAGGGGAAGCGGGCGGACTCGACGAACGCCTTGACGGCACCCGGTGTCTCGGCGTGGCAAAGCAGGATACCGTGGACGCCGGCCGTCAGGAGGTGCTTCACCATCCAGGCGTTGGCCCGCATGACCTCTTCACTCGTACCGTCGGTCGGCAGCGTAGCGATCACCGTCGGCGTGCGGTGGCCGCTGCGGGTTGGGCCACCGGCGATCAACCCGCGCATGAACGCCGACAACCCCGGGATGTTGAACGCATAATGCTCCATCTCCACCATCAGGTAGTCGGCCCACGTCTGCGCCATTTCGACGCCGTTCTCGTAAGTCAACTCGCCGGCGCCGGTGTAGTAGAGCGGCTGACCCTGCTCCAGTAGCTCAATCGCCCGGTTGACACGTGGCATCTTCTCTCAACCTGCCTGCGTAGTCGCTGCTTACCAGTTCTCCTAGCGGCTGGAACCATCCACTCGCCAAGACACGCCGGCAGCGCTGGCCTGGATTATCCACAACTACGGCACGACCGGCAAGGTACAGGCGGATCCATCACTCCCGCGCGCGCGGGAGTCCAGTCTCCCTCTCCCCCTGGGAGCGGGCCGGTCAGGGTGCGGGCAGCCAGCGCAGTGTGCTGCGCTGTAACGGAGCGGCAATCCGCTTCCGGCTGCTACACTGCCCAGTGATATGGCAACCAAGAGGGCCCCCATCCGCGCCGACGGTCGCACCTTTGACGAGCTACGACCGGTACGCATCACCACCGGCTACCAGGAGTACCCGGAAGGATCGGCGCTCATCGCCTGCGGCAATACCCGCGTGCTCTGCGCCGCTTCGGTGCAAGACCGCCAGCCGCCTCATCTGCTCAACACCGACCGCGGCTGGGTCACCGCCGAGTACGCGATGCTGCCCCGCGCTACCCATACCCGCAGCAGCCGAGAAGCGGTGCGCGGCCGCCTCGGCGGTCGGACGCAGGAGATTCAACGCCTGATCGGCCGCGCGCTGCGCGCGGCGGTAGACCTCCAGGCACTCGGTCCCCGGACCGTCATCCTAGACTGCGACGTACTCCAAGCCGACGGAGGCACCCGCACCGCAGCCATCACCGGCGCTTACGTCGCGCTCGCCCTCGCGCTACGCCAACTGGTCACGACGGGCGTGCTCACCAGTATCCCCCTCAAGAAGGCTATCGCTGCCGTCAGCGTCGGGATCGTACATGGTGCGCCGCTCCTCGACCTCTCCTACCCGGAGGACTCCCGCGCCAGCGCCGACCTCAACGTGGTGATGACCGACGAGGGGCAGTTTATCGAGGTGCAGGGTACGGCCGAGGGCGCACCGTTCTCGCGCCGCGCGCTGAATCGCCTGCTCGACCTCGCCCAGCAGGGCATCAAGTCGCTGCTCGCGGCCCAAGAGCAAGCCATCCGCGCCGCTGTGGACAGCACCGAGGGTCGTAGGTCCTTCCGCAACTAGCGGTGCCTGCCGGCGCCCGGCCCCTACGTGAGCGCCTGCACCAACTCCCGGAACCGATCGCCGCGCTCGAACTCGCTGGCGAACAGGCCGAACGAGGCGCAACCGGGCGAGAGCAGCACGACGCTCCCCGGCTCCGCCGCCGCACGCGCCGTCGCCAGCGCCGCCGCGAGATCGCCGGCCTCCCCGATCACCTTCTTCCCACACGCCGCCGCGACCTTGGGTGTCGCCGTGCCCGTCAGCAGCACAACGGCCGTGACCATGGACCCCGGCCCCTGCACGGCCGCGCGCACACCGTCGAAGTCCAGCCCCTTGTCGCTGCCACCGGCAATCAGCACGGTTGGCCGATCTATGGCGTCGAGGGCGGCGAGCATAGCGTCTGGCATGGTCGCCGCCGTATCGTTGATGTAGCGCACACCCTCGAATTCGCGGATCGTCTCCAGGCGGTGCGGCACGCCGGGGAAGGCGGCCACGGCCCGGTCAATCACCGCAGCGGGTATCCCCAGCACGCGAGCCGCCGCCGTCGCCGCGGCGACGTTCGCGCGGTTGTGGGCGCCATAGAGGTGCGCTGCCTCCCAACCGGCCGGCTCCGACGCCGGATCGAACCACACCACGCGCCCCGCCGCCGCCGCGGCCAGCGGACGCACCGGCGGGCTGGTGCCGTTGAGTACCGCGTAGTCCTCTGGCCGCTGCCAGCGCAAGATAAGGCCCTTGCTCTGTGCATATTCGGCATAGCTTGCGTAGCGATCTAGGTGATCGGGCATGATGTTGGTGATAACCGCCACGTGCGGGCTGCGCTGCAACGGGATCAGTCCCTCCAACTGCCAACTCGACAGCTCCAGGACAACCCAGCTGTCCGGCTTGATGCGCGGCAGCGTTTCGAGCGCCGAACGGCGAAGATTGCCGGCGGCGACGAGCGGCCAGCCGTGCTCCCGGACGATGGCAGCGAGCAGCAGCGTGGTCGTGGTTTTGCCCTTGGTGCCTGTCACACCGATGATGTTCCGGCTTGGACACTCCGCGAAAAAGAGCGTCATCTCCATGACCACCGGCACGCCGGCTGCCGTCGCCACCTGCAAGTAGGGTGAGTGACGCGGCACGGCCGGATTGCGGACGACCAGGTCCGCAGATCGAAAGTCCTCTTCCCGATGCTGCCCCAGCACATAGGTGATCGGGAGGTCGGCCAAGGCGTCCAGCGAAGCGGTCAACTGCTCGGCGGAGCTGAGATCGGTCACGGTAACTTGTGCGCCACGCTCGGCCAGGAACCGGGCCACTCCCACGCCGCCACCGTGAGTACCCAGCCCCATCACGAGCGCGCGCCGGCCGCGATACTCCACCGTTCTACCCCCTGCGCCGACCGCTCATCGCTCGGTCTACACGGCCGCCGCCACGCGCAATCAGCGTTCCTAATCCTGCTAGGATAAAGTTCTTGGTACGATAACGTTAGCGCAGTATACTGCCCGTCCCGCGCACCCGTAGAGACCGATGAGACAGCGGCCAGTTCTCCCCACGCGGCACCCCAGTCCGGCGGCGCAACGCCGGGCGGCCGAGCTATGGAAGGCCCGCCTCGGCCTCGGCGCCGCGGTGATTATTACGGTGTTTTCCTTGGTAGTGATGTATCGGATCGCTGGCGTAGGGGTGCAGACCATGCT
Source organism: Chloroflexota bacterium (assembly GCA_022824545.1). GTDB lineage: Bacteria > Chloroflexota > UBA11872 > UBA12225 > JAJDUF01 > JAJDUF01. The sequence goes on along the minus strand of JAJDZR010000244.1, from coordinate 4,023 downwards.
GACGGTTTCCCAGAACACCCTGACCACGGTTGTGGGTCTCGGCACCAGCTTAGGCTTGCCGCTGCCGGAGTTCCTGACCACGCTGGAAGTTAGTCCGGCCCCGACCGACGCAAGCCCGGCGCCCGCTCCCACCGACGGCACCACGGCCCAGCCGACGCAAGCTCCCGTCCCGACAGCCGCGGCCGCCAATACGCCGGTCGCCGGCAGCACCGTCCCGCCAACGCCGGCGCCGCAGCCCACGGCGACAATCGTCCCCGGCAGTGTGCGCGAGCACACCGTCGTCGCGGGCGACACGCTCTTTGCCCTCGCCCGGCGCTACGAGAGCAGTGTGCAAGCCATCGTCGCGGCGAACAACCTGCGCGACAGCAACGCGACCCTCCAGATCGGCCAACGGCTGATTATCCCCTAGGGGCAGTTCCTGCCCACAGCCGCACCGACGAGCGTTAGGCGAAGATCCAGCCCGCCGCTGCCAGCACCGGCTCCAGTGTATCTGCCGCCACCGCCCCGGCCCGCAGCGTCCGCGCAGTTGGCGGCGACGAGAGGTCGAGCACCGACGATGGCTGCCCCACCGGCGACGGCCCGGCATCGAGCACCACATCCACCTCCGACCCCAGCGCGGCGACGGCCGCTTGCGCCGTCGTCGCCGGAGCCTCGCCGGTCCGGTTTGCGCTCGTGCCAATCAACGGGCAGCCGGCCTCACGGATCAGCGCCCGCGTGACGGGATGATCCGGTATCCGCAAGGCGACCGTGTCGCCGGCCGCGACCAGGTCCGGCACCTGCGCCGCGCGCGGCAGTACGAGCGTCAACGCCCCCGGCCAGAAGCGTGCGGCGAGGTCGGCCGCGACCGGCGGCCACTCCGCTACCAACGCGCCGGCGGCCGCCGGGTCGGCGAGCAGCACCGGCAAGCCGCGCGCGGCCGAACGCCCCTTCACGCCCAACAGCCGATCCACCGCCGTCGAGTCGAGCGCGTTCGTGCCTAAGCCGTAGAGCGTGTCGGTAGGATAAACCACCAGCCCGCCCCAGCGCACGACCTCGGCCGCCTCGCGCAGAGCCACCGGGTCGCCAACCGGGTAGAGCCGCATCGTTCCCGATTGCACCGGGCCACGACCCGGCGGTCCAGCCGCCGATTGATTGCCGCCTGCCGCTTGCATCACGGAGCATTCTACAACCGAGTCGCCAGTTCCATACACCCCGACGTATCGCTGGACTGCGCCGGGCACGAGTGCTACCATCCCGCCAGTACCGGATTGCCTAGGGGCGGCGGATGCTCCGCCCCAGGGAAGGAGCACGCGCCAATGCCAAACGTCTCGTTCATCGGGCTGGGGAAGATGGGCCTGCCCATGTCGCGCAATATCATGCAGGCCGGCTTCCCACTGACCGTCCACAACCGCAGCCGCGGCAAAGTCGAAGCCCTCGCTGCGGAGGGTGCGACCACCGCCGCCTCGTCGGCCGAGGCCGCCGCCACCACCGACATCATCTGCCTCTGCGTACCCGTCCCGGCCGACGTGGAGACCGTCATCCTCGGCCCGGATGGCGTGCTGGCCGGCGCCCGCAGCGGCAGCTTGGTCGTGGACTTCAGCACTATTGACCCCGCCACCAACCGCAAGGTGGCCGCGGCGCTGGCCGAGCAAGGTGTTGGCTACATTGACGCGCCGGTCAGCGGGGGGCCTCCGGGCGCGGAGGCCGGCAGCCTGACGGTGATGTGTGGCGGCAGCGAGGCAGACTACGAGCGTGCCCTGCCGGTGATGGAAGCCGTGGGCGAGAAGATCGTCCACGCCGGCCCAATCGGCGCCGGCTCAACCGTCAAGCTCATCAATCAGATGCTCGTCGGCGTCAATCTGTCGGGTGCCGTCGAGGGCTTTGTCCTCGGTGCCAAGGCCGGCATAGACCCGGAGCTACTGCTGGACGTGGTCAGCAGCGCCTCCGGGGACAGCTTGCAGCTCCGGCGCTGCTTCCCGGACTTCGTCTTCAAGAACTCCTACGAGCCGGCCTTTTCGGCCAACCTGCTCTATAAAGACATCATGCTGGCGCTCGGTATCGGTCGTGAACTGAACGTCCGGCTCAACCTCGGCAATCTGGCACTCCAAGCCTACGAGGAAGTCCGCAACCACGGACTGGGCGAACAGGACTTCGCCGTCGTCGCCGTCCCCCTCCAACGACTCTCCGGCGTACAGATCAAGCCGGAAGAGTAGCACCGGCCCTCGCTGCGGCAGGGAGCAGTAGTTCCCTCCTCTGGAGCTTGCTCCGGGGGAGGGGTGGGGTGGGGGCCAGGCCACCGTTGGCCTTACGTGTCGAGCACATCACTCACCGCACAGGTGAATCCGGGCAGCACATCCAAGCCGTCAAGCCTGTCGTGCTCATCGAGCGTCGCCACCGGCCGGGCCGGCCGATACACATCCACGGTGCGGGTGTCCGGCTGCACCACCCACACCAAACGCACGCCGTAACTGAGCCACATCCGCGCCTTGTCGTAGACCTCGCCATGGCTGCCGCTGGGAGAAACGATCTCCACCACCAGATCGGGCGGCACCTCGGCATAGCCCGTAAACCGCACGCTCGGTGATAGCGTTTCCACCGAGAAGTAGGCGATGTCCGGCTCGCGCACGGTATCCGGGTCCCGCTCCAGCCAAACGCCCACATCCGAAGTCACCAGCCGTCCCAGACTCCGCGGCTTGACGAAATTCCTCAGTTCGGCACTCAGATTCACCGCGATCTCGCCGTGCTCCAGTCCTGTTGACATGGTCTCGTGCAGCACCCCTCGGATCAATTCGCCACGCACGCCTTGGCTATCCAGCCGCAGCAGGTCATCAGCCGTTAGTAGCTTCGTCAGTGTCGTCGCCATATCCGCCCCCTTCACAGTGCGGCGCAGCTACCCAACGTGCTCGCCCGCCGGCCAGCGATACACCATCTTCAGATACTCGTCGTAGGGAATGTCCGCCAGCGGGGCCATCGCCTCGTCCCACAGCGCGTTCCAGCGCTCATAGTCGGTCAGCACCGTCTCCGGCTGCGCCGCGCTCCGCACCACAAAGCCCGGCAAGAACGGCCGGCCCGTCGGCCTGGCGGAGTCTTGGTAGCGCAAGTCCATGCTCCAGCGCACCCGGCTTGATACGTTCGGCTGACTACGGTGCATCATCAACGGGTGGAACAGGATGAGGCCGCCGGCCTGCGTGGGCAGCAGCTTCGGCGTCAGCGCCGGCACTTCCCGCGGATCAACCCGAATCTCGCCGTTGACGAGATGGCGCCGCAGCCCGTGCTTGTGGCTGCCCGGCAGCAACTCCAGGCAGCCGCCGTCCTCCGGCACGTCGAACAGCGGTATCCACATCGTCGCGATGATCTGATTATCCGCCTCCGGCAAGACCGTCCCGGCATCCTGGTGCCAGTGATGGCTGCGCGAGTTGTACATCGCCGACGCTTCCGGCGGCACCGAGCGAATGTGTTGGATGGGGCTGCACTGGAGCTCCGGGCCAATTAGCGACTCGGCGAGATCGAGCAGGCGCGGACAGTGCAGAAAGTCGAACATCGCCCGGCCCCGCACGAACCGAATATCCAGCTTATCCCCGATCTCCGGCGCCTCCGCCGCGATCAAGGTCATCTGCCGCTGAAACGGCTCGCCCTCGTGCAGCTCGGTCAGCTTGCCGTCGGCAAAGAGTTGCCGCGCCCGCCGGTCAACAAGCGCCTCGTACTCGGCGATGACCGGACCGAGATCGTCGTCGCCGAGCACACCGTCCACGAAGTGGATATAGCCATTCTCGTGAAAGTCCGCGATCTGCGCCTCCGTAAGCCTCACCTTGCCTCCTTCTCGCCCCCACTAGCCTCCCTGCCCCGTCATTCCCGCTTACGCGGGAATCTGCTCCCCCTCTCCACATGGTGGAGAGGGGGCCGGGGGGGTACAGACCGGGTACAGTGGTAACACTGAGACCGGGCACATGGGTAACACATTATTCCACACTAGGAGGAACACGCGTGAGGAGTGATGTGATGCCGTGGCAGGAGGCGAGCGCTGCTGGTGAGCAGCGCCGGTTC
>JAJDZR010000080.1 GCA_022824545.1 Chloroflexota bacterium | reverse complement strand
GATCTACACCGCCAGGTCATGATGGACGTGATTTCCATGCTCGAACGCTGGTTTGCGGGGCACAGCGACGACGTATATGTGTCGGGCAACATCCTTGTCTATTACGTCGAAGGCGATCCGCGCCGCTCGGTGTCACCGGACGCCTTGGTCATCAAAGGCGTGCGCTCATTCCAGCGGCGGGTGGTCAAGCTGTGGGAGGAGGGACGGGCGCCACAGGTGGTCTTCGAGATCACCTCAAGCTCGACACGCCGGGAGGATACCGGCCGCAAACGCCAACTCTACGCCCAGTTGGGGGTGCGCGAATACTACATGTACGATCCGACGAGTGATTACTTGGAGCCGCGGCTCCAAGCCTGGGTGTTGGCGGATGATCCGACGAACGGACGTGCTTACCAGGAGATGCCGCGGCTGACGGAGGAGGCGGGATACCTCAGCCCGGAGCTAGGGCTAGAGGTTCGCCTGCGGCGTGACGGGAGCTTGGGGCTGCGCGATCCCGAATCCGGGCAATGGCTGGAAACCATCGCCGAGATGCAGACCGCGCGTGTTGGCGTCGAGGCCGCGCTGCAGCAAGAAAAAGCAGTGCGTTACCAGACTGAAGTGGCGCTTATCAAAGCCGGAACAAGACAAGAGCAGGCCGAAACTGCGCTGCATGAGGAAAGAACGGCGCGACAACAAGCTGAAGCCGCGGCCGCCGCCGAGTCGCAGGCTCGTGCTCGTCTCGATCAGGAAGTTGCTCGGCTGCGTGCCCGCCTTGCAGAACTCGGGGAGGGGGGCGACTGAAGCGTCGGCCGTTCGATTGGCACCTCCGGTCGCGTCGCCAGGCTGATGCAGTGCTAACTTGCAGCGAACTCCGGGCTGGCCCGTAGTACCTGCTCCAGGTGCTTACGCGCAGCAGCATAGTCAATGGGCGCGTTCGGCGGTGGGGACGCTCGGCCCTCTTGCTCTGCTAACCAGGCCTCGAACGCCGGGATGATAACGCTGAGTGGGTCCCCGTTCTCGACATCGAGGCGCACGTAGAGGTCGTCACCGATGAGGTGAGCAACTCCCCCGCGGCCGCTCCCACCAGGCAAGATCACTTCCATCCAGCCGATGTCGGCAAGGTAGTCCCAGGTAGCCTCAGCCAAGCCGGCGATGACCTGCTCGACGACATTGGTGACGGCTGTCGGAGTGCTCATGGATAATGCTCCCACCGTAAGTGTAACCGACGCAGCAAGCGATTTGGCAGATAAGCGGTCTGCACGTAGCCGACAAGCTGCCCAGCCCGGCCCTCCGGTAACCACTTGACGACGACTACGACGAAGTTACCGGCGTACCGGCCATGAGTTCGTCCACTTGCGACGTAATGAACGATCTGAGCAGCCGGATTGCCGCGCTTCCGGGTAATGGCAGTGGACCGGGGATCGCCGTATATGGCATCCGGGGTGCGGATGGTTGCCCGCACCGCCACTTCATGTGCCTGCACGTCGGGGTGCCCGGCAATGACATGTTGCCACTCGGTCTCCCCACAGCGAATAATCTGCCCCAGTGGATCTATTACGGTCCAGCGCCACGCTGCACGGCTAGTAATCATCATCAGGATGCTGCCAAGGCTACGCTGCCGTGACGAGGTGGATGGCCGTGGCTTTGGCGGTGGCGACGACGGCGCGGCCGGGCGCCAAGTCCAACTCGTCTACGGCGGCGCGGGTGACGAGGGCGATCACCGGAAAGCCGCAATCAACGGCGACACGCGCCAACAGGCCGCGTGGCTCGACCTTTTGCACCTGCCCCGGCCAGGCGTTGCGGGCGCTGAGGCCGGCAAAGAGGCGGTGCTGGACATCATCGAGCAGCCAGCGCGGGGACTCCTGCTCGTCCGGTCCGGCCGTAGCTGCGCGGTGGGCATCGCTTCCATCCGCTTCGGATTGGGCCGCCCCGGCGGTCAAGAGCGTCACGTCCTCCGGGCGGAGGCAGGCGTAGACCTGGCTACCGACGGACCAGGCGCCGGCCGCGGCCACGGTCACGGGCGGGGTTGTTCCGTCGAGGGCAACGGTGACGGTGCCCTGGTCGGCTGCGGTGACGTGCCCGCGCAGCACGGTCTCGACGCCGAGGAAGGCGGCTACCTCGGTGTTGGCCGGCTGACCGAAGACACTCGTGGGAGTACCGACTTGACAGAGCCGGCCGTCGAGCAGGACGACCATCCGATGGCCAAGGGTGAGCGCCTCGTCGCGCTCGTGCGTCACCCACACGGCCGTCGTGTGGGTCTCGGCGAGGAGATCGCGCATCTCCGCCGTGAGGGCCGCTCTGGTCGGCGCATCGAGCGAGGCAAAGGGTTCGTCGAGCAGGATCAACTCCGGCTCGACGGCGAACGCGCGGGCCAGACTGACTCGTTGGGCCTCGCCGCCGGAGAGGGTGTGTACGGAGCGCCGGGCCAGCGCCGCGATCCCGAGGCGGTGCAGCCAGCGTTCCACACGCGGCCGGATTTCGCGCCGGGGGACGCCCCGCAGGCGCAGGCCGGTGGCAACGTTGTCTGCCACTGAACCGTGGAGAAGGAGCGGCTCCTGAAAAACGGCCGCTAGGCGGCGGCGGTAGGTCAACTCGTCGGAGCGGCGCAGCGGCGCGCCGGCGTAGAGCAGCTGCCCGGCGGCCGGCTGCTCCAAGCGCCCCAGCACGCGCAGCAGCGTGCTCTTGCCGGCACCGTTCGGCCCGACGACCACCAACACCTCGCCGCGATATAACTCCAGGCCCGGAACGTCGAGGACGATGTTCCCCTCGCGTTCGGCGCGGATGCCGCGCAGCGCCAGATGACACTCCAGTCCCGCACTACCAGCGGATTGGGCAGTTTCGGTGGTGGGGAGTGCTTCGGACAGGGGGGACGCTGGGGAGGCGGTGACACCATCACCGGCGCCTTTTTTGGGCCACAGCGAGGAGATCATGGTGGTCGTCCGGGTACGGTTGACATGCTACGGACTCTGCGGCTCATACACGTTGCGCCGATGGTGAGACGACAGTGCGGCCGGGGCGGCGGCTCAAGGTGCCCGGCCGCGCTGTTGTATCCAGGTAAGAGCCACGTTGACAGTGTAGACCAGAACCAGCAGCAGCACGGAGAGGGCGATGGCGCGGTCAAAGTTGCCCTGGCTCGTCTCCAGGACCGTCGCCGTCGTCAGGACCCGGGTTTGTCCGGCGATGTTGCCGCCCACCATCATGCTGGCGCCCACCTCGGAGATCACCCCGCCAAAGCCGGCCATCGCGGCCGCCAGGAGCGGCAAGCGGGCCTCCTTGGCCAGCAGCCAGAGCACCTGGAGGCGCGAGGCGCCCAGCGCCAGGAGCTGGAGGCGGAGGCGGGGATCAAGCTGCTGGAGTGCGGCTGCGGACAGCGCGGTGACAATCGGTACGGCGATGGTCCATTGGGCCAGCACGATAGCCGCCGGCGTATAGAGGATGTTGAGCATACCCAGCGGCCCGCTGCGCCAGAGCAGAATGGTCACGACGAGGCCGGCGACGACCGGGGGTAGCCCCATGCCGGTATGGGCTGCGCCGAGCGCCAGCCGGCGGCCCGGAAACCGACCGAACGCCAGGAGCGCACCGAGCGGGATACCCACCACGAGACTGAGCACGGTCGCCGTGGCGGAGACTTGCAGCGACAGCAAGGTGATTTGGCCGACCTCACGGTCGCCACTCAGGATGATGGCGATGGCTTGCCGGAGACCGTCCCAGATAACTTCCATGCCGTTCCCTCTATTTCAGCTATCAGCCGTCAGCTATCAGCCGTCAGCTATCAGCCGTCAGCTATCAGCCGTCAGCCGGTACTTGCTGTGATAGGTCGTTTCCTCACTATGGGAGATCGGCTACTTCACGGCCAGCGGCGGCGGTGAATACAGGCTCCCCATACTGCTCGGTGCCAAAGGAAGCGATCAGCGTTTGGGCCGCCGGCTCGACGATGTAGTCGGCGAACGCGCGGCCGCCGGCTGCGTTGACTCGTTCGCCGCGGACCGGATTGACGGTCAGCACGTGGTAGATATTCAGCAACTCCGGGCCGGTGTGCTCGACCAACGGGATGAGCGCGAGGCGCTGGCGCTGGACCAAGTACGTGCCGCGATCAGTCAAGACGTAGCCGCGCTTCTCCGAGGCAATCTGGAGGGATTGGCCCTGACCGGTGCCGCTTTCCTGGTACCAGTTCCCGGCCGGCACGATACCGGCTTGCTGCCAGAGCTGGCGCTCTCGTGTATGGGTGCCGGACCGGTCGCCGCGCGAGATGAAGAGCGCCCGCTGCGAGGCCACGCGCTGCAATGCGGCGCTGGTCGAGGGGCTATCCCGGAGTCCGGCCGGGTCGTCGGGGGGGCCGAGGATGAGGTAGTCGTTGAACATCACCAGGCGCCGCTCCAGTCCGTGGCTGGCCGCGAGCCATACCGCCTCGGCCGCCGGCGAATGGGTCAGTAGCACGTCTCCGGCGCCATTGGCGCCGAGCGTCAGGACCTGACCGGAGCCGGCGACGATAGGCTTGACGCGGTAGCCGGTGCGCCGCTGGAAATCGGCAACCAGGACATCGAGCAGGCCGCTGTCGCGGACGCTGGTCGTGGTCAGCAGGATCATATCGGGCTGCGCCGGCTGCGGAACGGCGGTACCGGACGCCGGGGAGGGCGAGTCGGTACCGGGCCGGCAGCCGGCGACAAGGATCAGCACCAGCCCGGATACGACGGCAACCCGCAGGCGCTGCATGGCCTTCCCACACACGGTCATGCATGCGGCCTTTTTGCGTTTCGGACCCTGCAGTCGCTTCAATCGGTGCAGTTGCCGGGGCATCACGAACATATGCCGCCGGCGCAACGGGGACGTTAGCCGTTTCCCGATGAATCACCGCTCTCGGGTGTCGCGACGTTGGCTTGGACGGCGCCGGCGGTCCAGGCCAGTGCCGTCAGCATCCGTACCGGGTTCAGTATCTGCCAAATAACCCCGTTGTCGAGAAAGTAGCCATTGGCGAAAACGAGGGCGCCCAGCGCCGCCGAAACCACCGCGCCCACGCGCCCCGCAGTGCAGCCGCAGCGCCACAGTGCCACCGCTGCCACGCTGGAGGAGCCAATGAACAGCGGGTTGACAGTACGCCACACGTCACCCCAATGGTCGCCGAACAAGTCGCTGTAGGCGTTGGCGAGCACCACCAAGGCTAAGATACCCAGCGCGAGGCTGCGCACCCAAGGGACGTGTCGGGTGCTCAACCAGACCCACCAGACCCCGCCGCACCCCATCAGCAGCGGGCCGATTTGCCACAGCTTCCAGGGCCAGTAGGGAACGGACATCCTCTCCGGGTCGACGAGGACAGTCCGCTCGGTCCAGGCAAAAATGGCCAAGGCCACGAAGGCCGCCGCGGCCGCGGCGGGGATTGGGCCTAGGTCTCGTGGGGCGATCAGTTTGAGCACCGGTCAGCCTTGCTCCTGCTAACGATATGACGCTGCCAATACTCTAACACGCCTATATCGGGGCCGTGTGCATATCCGGCACGGGTAACGCGAGGACTCGCTACTACAGTATCAACCTGAGTCTCGGCGGACATTCCCACGCAAGCGGGAAGCCTCCTAGTCCCCGGCCCCCTTGAGATAGGTGTCGAACCATTGGACTACCCGCTCCGCAAAGTCGCGGTGACTGGGTTCGGACCATAGGCCGGGGGCGTGGTCCTCGCCCTCGTATAAACGCAGCTCTACGCGCTTGCCAAGCCGCCGCAGCGCACTAAAGACTTCTCCCGCCTGGGCTGGCTCCTCGGCAAACACGGTCCCGCTGGCCAGCAGCAGGGGCGTGGTTACGCGGTCAAGATAGAAGAGCGGCGAGTTCTCGATGTAGGCGTCTCGTTGCTCCCACAGTGAGCCACCCAATCGGGCCTGTCCGCTCTCGCACCAGCCCAGCCACCGGCTATGCCCGTCATCGCTCAACGCGCCGTAGACGCTGGTGAGGTTCGCGTAGACCGCACTGACTACGGCGGCCCGGAAGCGGTCGGTCTGCGTCAGCAGGGCCAGCGTGCAGTAGCTCCCATAGCTGTTGCCCATCACGCCGAGGCGCTGCGGGTCGGCAATACCCAAGTCAATCAGCCGGTTGATGGCCGGGAGCACCAGGCCCGGTAGCTTGCGGAGCGGGTCGCGGCGGCGCTGCGGATCGTGCCGCTCCAGCGGCATACTCGGGTAGAAGACGGCAAAGCCGCGGCTCGCCAGGAACTGCCCCGGCACCATCGCTTCGCTCCCGGCGAAGACATGCTGATACCTTGAGCCTTCTCTGCCGCCGTACACCTCGACAATGGTCGGGAGTGGCTGACCTTCCACGTACTGGGGTGGTAGCAGCAGCGTACCCTCCTGCTGCGTCCCGTCCGCTCCGCGCCATGTCACGAGCCGGCTCGTTCCCAGCGCAGTCTCATCCAGTGCCGGATTGAAGGAGGCGAGCCGCTGCGCCGCACGGAAGCCATCGCGGAACTGCCAAAGCTCCGTAGGATGCTCAGCGGCTTGGAGCAGCAGGTAGGCGGTGGAGCCGTCCGGGGACACTTCCTTGCCGTGGTAGCCGTCGGCTGGCGCCTTGGCCAGCTCGGCCAACACCTCCGTATGCCCACTCTCCAAATTCAGGGTGGTGAGGAGCAGGTGCCCTGTCTGGGTGTGCCGGGCAAGCTGTAGCAGGGTCCTGTTCCCCGGCTGCCAGCAAAGCGATCCCCACGGGGATTGCACCCAGCGGAGCAACTGCTGTCGCTCATCCTCCGTACCGGCGGCGATCCAGCGTCGGCTGCTGCCGTCGGCGGTACACTCCCAATAACCACCCTTGGCCAGGCAGTAGAGGCGCTCGCTGTCGGCACTCCAGCGCGGCACCTCCTCCTCGCCCGCGAGTTGGAGGTCTTCCCCGGCGGCAAGGTCCGTCGGCTCTCCTGACCCGTCGGCCGGCACGACCCACAGCCGGCCGGGCTGCCCGCGTCCCTCGGAGACATACGCGAGCGAACGGCTATCCGGTGACCAGGAGCACTTGATGCCGTAGCTCTGGGGAAAGCGCCGCGCCAGCACGGTAGGGCTGCTCCCGTCGAGGGGCACGGTGGTCAGGTCGTAGTAGAACTGCTGCTTGGTCGGGTCGGCTGCGGTGTAGCGCAACACGGCGACGGCGTGTCCGTCCGGGGCCACTTCCCATCCCGTCAGTGACCAGTCCGACGCGAGCACGGTCACATCCCCGGTATGGACCAGTACCTGCGCCAGGTCACAGCGATAGCCGTCCGCCCAGCCGGGCAAGGGCGCCGGCACTTCTATCATGGCCGGCCGGGCCGGTGGAGACTCCGGTGGCTCTGGTGGCTCCGGATCGAAGGAGAACACCCGTATTGGCGACGGACCGTCAGGAGCGGCCGGGGCGGCCTTCTGCTGCGCGGCTACCGATGATGCGGCCGTCAACTTCACGATCACACTGCGGCTGTCCGGGGTCCAGCGCGGCACCTCGAATCCGAAGAACGGACGCACCGGAACCGGCAGCTGCCGCACGGCACCGGTGTCACGGTGCCAGATTCCTAGGCCCGGTGGCTCCTGCTGCTGCTGTACGTAGGCGACGAGCATGGTGCCATCGGGGGACCATTGGCCGCCCCAGCTGGTTCTGGCAGCCGAGAACGGCTCCTCGACCGCGCCCGTCGCCGTATTGACCACCAGGACCCGGCTGCCGACGGCCTCGCCAGGCAGACCGGAAGGCGTGAAGCCTTGCGCGTCCGACACTTCCGCGCCCGGTTCATCGCGCATCACGCTCACGGCGAGCGCCGCGCCATCGGGCGAGGCGTGGAGGGGCACGCGGTAGGTAGGCTTACGCAACTGACGCAACTGTGTGACGGTGAGGGTACGCTGGCTCATATGACCTCCCTGCTCATGAATCCAACAAGCTGTCCTACTTATTGATGATGCCTTGGTACCCCGATTGATCTCTCTTGGCCGTAGCCGAGTCTACCGCGCCCCGGCACTCTGGCTACTGTCAGCCTACCACCTGATAGAATCGATGGAAGAGACTTTTGACGAGAGGAGCACGTGCCATCGCCTCTGCACCACAGCCCAAGTCGGCAGAGTCCGCGCCGCCAGCAGCGGAGTCGGCTGAGGCACCCGAACGTCCGGTCGCGTTTCGCTGGCGGGCGGTCGTGGCCGGGGCGATCTGTGCGTATCTCCTGTCGGTGGGGCTGGGGTACGCCGTCGCCAAGCTCGGACTCGGCGACAACCTGATCGTGCGACCGCTGGTCACGTTTACGGCGCTCTTTATCGGGGGGTGGCTGGCCGGGTGGATGGCCCGGGTTGCCGGCCCGATCAACGCCTGCGCCGTCGGCATCATCTACATCGTCGGCTGGGCGGTACAGAACGCCATCTTCGAGGGCCGGCTGGTCGAACAGTACGGCCCGTCCGTGCTCCCGCGCATGAACATACTGGGCATCCTGCTCGGAGACTTCCTGATCTTGGTTGGCGCTGCCAGCGGTGGGTGGGTGGCCGAGCTGTGGCGATACTGGCGGGGGCAAACGAGCCGGCCCAGCGCCAACGACGTAGCGAGGGAGTGAGGAGCATGGCCAGTGCGCTCGAACGGCAGGACCCCGCGGTCTACGCGGCCGTCGTCGGTGAGGAACGGCGGCTGCGCGAGCATATTCAGTTGATCCCGTCGGAGAACTACCCGAGTGCGGCCGTGCTGGAGGCGAACGGGTCGGTGATGACCCAGAAGTATGCCGAGGGCTACCCAGGGTATCGGTTCTACCAGGGCTGTCGCTGGGTAGACGAGGTCGAGGACCTGGCCCGTAGACGAGCGCGGAGTCTGTTTAAGGCCGGACGCGCCAATGTTCAGCCACACTCCGGTAGCGCCGCCAATATGGCCGTGTACTTCGCCGCACTGGAACCGGGCGACACCGTGCTGGCGCTGGACCTCGCCAGTGGCGGTCACCTCACACATGGCGATCCCGTGAACTTCTCTGCCCAACTCTACAACTTCGTGCATTACGGCGTGGACCCCGAGATGGAGCAGATTGACTTCGATCAGGTGGCACGTTTGGCGCGGGAGCATCGGCCGAAGATGATCGTCACGGGAGCGACAGCATATCCCCGATTCTGGGATTACGCACGCTTCAAGGAGATTGCCGACGACGTTGGGGCGGTGCATCTCGCGGACATGGCACACGTCGCCGGTCTCGTGGCCGGTGGAGTACATCCCTCGCCGGTGTCCTATGCCCAATACGTGACTTCAACGACGCACAAAACCCTGCGCGGGCCACGTGGCGGCCTCATTCTCTGTCAGCGCGAGCTACGGGCCGAAGTCAATCGGGCGCTGTTCCCCGGCATCCAGGGCGGGCCACTGGAGCACGTCATCGCCGCGAAGGCAGTGATGTTCCATGAGGCGGCGCAGCCGGCGTTCGCCGACTATGCGCGAGCGGTCGTGGACAACTGCGCGGTGCTGGCGGAAACGCTCCTGAGCGAGGGGCTGACCCTCGTCTCCGGGGGTACGGATAATCATCTCCTGCTGGTCCGCTTCCCCGATGACGGTCCTACCGGCAGAGTAGCCGCAGCGGCCCTGGAGGAAGCGGGCATTGTGGTCAACAAGAACAAGGTGCCCTTCGACACCAAGTCCGCGTTCGTCACCAGCGGTATCCGCATGGGCAGCCCGGCGGCTACGACGTTCGGCTTTCGCGCCGACGAGTTCCGCACGATTGGCCGGCTGATTGCCCGCGTGCTCCGCAATCTCGACGACGACGCGGTGCCGGCGGCAGTCGCTGCGGAGGTACGAGAGCTGGCGAGCGCTGTGGCGGCGCGGCGCGAGCGCGAGGAGACGTGGCCGTCGCTCTTTACACCACACGAGGCGGTAACTCCGGCGCTGGTCTGACATTTGGCGCCTGGCCCCCTCCCTAACCCTCCCCCGTGGCAAGCCACAGGGGAGGGAAGCCGCTCCCGGCCCCTGCGGAGCGGGGGAAGGGGGCATGAAGCCGGGGTGAGGAGGCCGAGCATGACCGGTGCTAGACGGAAGACCATCTATCTAGCGAACCCCTACGGCTTTTCGGCGCAACAGCGTGCGCTGCTCCTACCGCCGCTCGTTGCGGCCCTGGAAGCGCTCGGGCTGGAGGTGTGGGAGCCGTTCGCGCGCAACAACCAGGAGGACCCGGCACTGCCGGGGTGGGCTTATCGCATCGGCCAGGCGGATTTCCGTGACGTGCGGCAGGCAGACGCGCTGTTCGCGGTGGTGAACGGTGTGCCACCGGATGAGGGGGTCATGGTCGAGATGGGGATGGCGATAGCCCTGGGCAAGCCCACCTTTCTGTTTCGAGACGACTTCCGCCGCGCCACCGACAGCGAAGAGTACCCGCTCAATCTGATGCTATTCACCGGTCTGCCGCGGCAAGGTTGGCAACGCTACTACTACACCTCCATCACCGAGATTCCCGCACTCGACAAGGCCCTGGCGCCCTGGGCCAAGGGGCGGGCGGGCTGAGGCAAGCGGGATAGGTCTTTCCTATGGAGCGGCGGACCTACCCCCAACCCCCTCCCTAAAGGGAAGGGGCTATCGGTCCCAGGCAGCGTGTGCCCCCTTGCCGGCAACGACGGGCCAGCACCGCCATCGCTTTCCTTCCCTGATGAAGATTGCCAACTTGATTAGGTAGTGTGTTAGCCCCCACCCTCTCCCTCCCCCGTTGCGACGGGGGAGGGAATTGACCGTCCCCCCGCTGCGCGGGGGCTATAGGGTGGCGATAGCCGCCTTGGCCCCCTCCTTCGCTCTCCCCCAGCCTGACTCACGGTCAACCAGAGCGCACACCGGATCGCCCGGCTGGCCGTGCTATGATGGTGGGTTATGTTCACGGTGCTGGACCCGGCTATGCTGCCCCACATCCGCCCCTACCGCGACGAGGATGCGGAGGGCGTCGCGACGATGTGGAACGACAGCGATAGCGAGTGGCCCGGCGGCTGGACGGAGGGCACACCGCACACCGCCGAGCGGGTGCGCCGCGAGCACGCGGAAGAGCGGCTCATCGAGACCTACCTCGCCTTCACCGACGGTCAGGTGGCCGGCTATTGCTCGCTGGGCGATGACAGCAATGACCCGCAGGCCGCCTGGATTCCCCTCCTGAACGTCAGTCCGCAGTTCCAGGGCCGCGGTCTCGGTCGTGATTTGCTCAAGCGTGCTCTGGCACACACGTGCGAACTGGGCTACCAGCGGTTGAGCCTCGGCACGTGGGCGGGAAACTTGAAGTCCATTCCGCTCTACAAGAAGACCGGCTTCTTCTGGGTACCCGATACCAGCGTGACGATGCACAACTTCCTGCCACTATTGTTCGCGCTCCAGCCGGTCCAGGAGTTTCTCGACGACGCCGACTGGTACGTAACGCAGGTGCGGGACCTGTCGGCCAGTCCCGACAAGGAAAAGCGCGGCAAGACGGAGGTCTTCACCTATGTCTGGCGCCGCGACGGGCGCGAGCTACGCGCGACGATTGACCACCGTGCCCGGGGGCTGCTGGCGCTGGAAACCGACCGGTGGGCGATCTCGTGCGCGCTCAACGATCCGGCGGTACCGCTCGGCGGGCGGCGCACGCTGACATGGGAGGCACAGCACAAGCAGGCCGGTACACTGCCGGTGACGCTGGTGGCCGAGGCCGATACGGGCCTGAGCACGTCGTTCCAAGCACGGGCCGAGGTGCATGAGCGGCAGGTCTGGACGCAGCCCGTGGTCGCCGAGAGCACTGCCGACACGAAGAAGAGAGACAGCAAATCCCCACGGGTTCGCACGACGGCCATCATCGGGGACGCGGTCGTGCCGCTGGCCGTAGCCGCGCAACCAACCAAGCCGGTGGACGTGGCGCTGGAAGAGCGATTCTGGCTCGTGCCGGAGGTGCCGCGGCCGACCTGGCTGACCGTCACCAATCAGCTCGACGAGCCGGTGCGCGGGTCGGTTACGCTCGGAGCGACCGACGGCCTCACGCTGGCCCCGGAGGACACGGCTGCCCAGGCGTATGCCCTGCCGGCCAAAGGCCGCACGGCGATCCGGGTCACGCCGCAGGCCACGCACGCGGGTTTGCATCACCTGAGCGCGTACATCGAAACGTCCCTAGCGGCTGCCGGGGAGGACGATAAGTCGCTCACGCTGCCGCCGCGGACCGAGCGGCTGACGGTGCCCAGCCTGGCAGCCGGCACGCTGCTGGTGCAGCGGGAGGACGACGCGATCTCCGTACATAGCGACCAGATGGTGGTACGCGCCTCGCTGAAGGGGCGCTGGGGCGAACAGTATTTCACCGTGACGGACCGGGCGACGGGCCGCGAGCTGGTCTGGCAATCGTGCGCGTTCGGTCCGCCCTTCTGGATGACGGAATCGGGACAGAAGACCTTCGAGGCCGAGGTGGTCGGTGGTGGGCCGGAGAGCGGTCGGGTGGTCATCACACTGACGGCGCAGTCGGAGACGTGGCCGGGGGTGGTGCTTCGGCGCCAGCTTGCGGTCGGCGGCTCGCCGGTCATCCACGCCTGGTACGGCATCACGAACAATGGGCGCGTGCCGCGCGCCGTCCAGGTACAGGTGGAAAACGGTAACGACATCGCCCGCGCGCGGGTTGCGCTCCCGTTGCGCGAGGGCTTGGTCGTAGACGAGCGTATGCAGTATCCGGACGTGTCCGAGTCCGAATGGAGCGCTCCCGACCAGTGGGCCGAGACGTGGGCTGCCGAGTACGCCGACGGCCTAGTAGCGGGGTGCGTGTGGCGCGATGCCCGGCGCATCGAGGTCTCCTGGGCGGTGCCATCGTTGAACTTCGACCTCGGTGAGGTCGCGCCCGGCGAGACGCGCGAAACACCGCCCGTCGTGGTCTATGCCGGGCGCGGCGATTGGAAGGTCGTGCGCGAGCTATGGCGCAGCCACATCGCCCCCGCCGCCCCGCAGGAGCCGCCACGTACCCATAAGGCGCTCACGGCCACCGTGGCGCCGCTGCTGTTCGACACCCCAACGGCGACGCCGCAGCTGACCTTGACGAGCTACCGGCAGCGGGTGCTCACCGGGGACGTGTACCTGTCCACCGGTGCCGGCGTTGACGTGACACCGGCGACGCTCCCGCTGGCCGATCTGTCGCGCGGCGCCGCCTGGAGCCGGGACCTCGGCGTGGCGTTTGCAGACGGGGCGGCGGGCGCCCACGAACTCATAGCGGCTATCGAGCACCAGCTTTGGGACGAGCGGCGCACGTTGAGCCTCATTCGCGGCGGCGACCGCCTCCAGCCGGTGACCATCACGGAAACCACCGATGACGACCGCGCCGCGATAGCGATTGACAACGGCCGGATGCAGTTTCTCGTCGTACCGGAGTACCGGGGCGGCGTCGCCTCTTGGCAAGAGCTACGGGCCGACGGTCGGAAGGTCGAGCACCTACACGCGGCGCGGCCGGCGCCGGGCACGTTCGTCTGGTTCAATCCGTGGTACGGCGGGCTGAATCCCGGCATCGGCGGTGCAGGGACGCGGCGCTCGGTGCGCCCGCTCGATGAGGCGCAGTTCGCTTGGGAGGAGACAAGTAGGGACGGGGCAGGAGGCGTGCGCTGGTACGGGGTCCGGCTCACGGCCGACCTGGAGCACGAGGCGTGCCGCGGCAGCCGGTTGCGTATTTCCTATCTTACGCTGGGTAGCTCCAATCTGCTCGCCGTCCGCACGGAGTTCACCAATGGGCCGGTGCCTTACGACGGCTACTTGAACTTCCAGTCGTTCCTGCAGGTAGACGGTGATCGCAAGGTCGGCCGCCTCTTCTACCGGCGCAACGGGTTACGCCAGGCCAAGCGCGTCCACGGGGTTCATACCAGGGCCTCCGGGGCGTGGATGGCAGTACGCAACGACAAGACGGGGCGCACGCTCTGCGCCGTGGCCGGCCGCCACGACTGCAACATCGGGCCGCTGGACATGGGCTTGGAGGGCGTGAATCTCGTCGTCCATCACCCGTTGCGGTTGGCGCCCGGTGAAATGGCCGAGGGGGTTAGCTTTTTCGGAGTGGCGGCAGACCTCGACGAGGCGCTACGCTACGCCGGCCTGACCGACGCCGGTGTGCTGTAGGTACGCCTCACCCCCCGACGTACTCCCCCTCTCCATCGCCAAGCGATAGAGAGGGGGAGTACGTCGGGGGCGGGCCGGGGGTCTAGTTGGGCGCCATGAATGACACCCCTACCCGGCTATCTACCCTTGTTGGGAGTCGGGGAAAGGGCAAGGCGAGAACAGGAGATGAAGACGATGGTTGCGCCGATTCGCGCTGGCTTGCTGGGGACGGGACACGGCCATGCGGCCGGGAAGCTCAACGTGATGGAGCAGTCCGACGACTATGAGGTCGTGGGGGTGGCCGAGCCGGATGCGGGGTGGCGGGCCATCCGTGAGCAGGAGCCGGCGTATGCCGACGCGCATTGGATGGACGCGGCCGACCTGCTCGGTGATCCCAGTGTGCAACTGATCGCTGTCGAGAGCGATGTGCCGCCGAATCTGGCACTGGCGCGGCGCGCTATCGAGGCCGGCAAGCACGTCCATCTCGATAAGCCACCGGGTACGTCGCTGCCGGAGCTGCAATCCATCCTGGCGGAGGCCAACCGCCGGGGGTTGTTCGTCCAGATGGGCTACATGTTCCGCTACAACGCCGGTTTCGAGCTGGTGTTCCGGGCCGCGCGCGAGGGCTGGCTGGGGGACGTGTACTATGTCCACGCGAGCATGTGCAGCAATATCCCTTTCGAGCCGGAGGAGGCAGTTGCTCCCGGTATGCCACTACGCGGACGGGCCGGACTGGCCTTCCATCCGGGGGGCATGATGCTGGAGCTGGGCTGCCATATCATTGACCGCGTAGTCGAGCTACTCGGCCGGCCGAACAAGGTGACGCCTTACTTGCGTCACGACAGCGAGTACGATGACACGCTCGCAGACAACACGGTGGCCATCTTCGAGTACGAGCGGGCGGTGGCGGTCGTCGAGACGGCGGCAATGGAAGTCCAGCCCATGGTCCGGCGTCAGTTCGAGGTGGTGGGCACGAAAGGGAGCATTGTGCTCCAGCCGCTCGAACCACCGGCCATCCGCCTGTGTCTTCAGGAACCGCGGGGCGGCTACCAGGCCGGCTGGCAAAATGTGGAGGTTCCGCACATCCCGCGCTACGAGCGCGATCTGGCAAAGCTGGCACGGGTGATCCGCGGTGAGGAGCCGATTGACTACACGACGGAGCACGACCTCATCACCCAGGAGACGGTCCTGCGGGCCTGTGGCACGCCAGCGTAGTGGCCAAGAGGACAACCGGCCCCCCTATAGGTCCCCCCGTTGCGACGGGGGGACGGCTGCTCGGCACACTGCTGCGCCCGGCACACCGCCGCGACCGGAGAACAATCCGTTCCCTCCCCCGTCGGGACGGGGAGCTAGGGAGGGGATCAGCGTTGGCGCCGACGTTAGCACTCGCTGGCAGCGAGTGCTAAATGCTGCTACAATGGGCTACTGAGAGAGCCGCAGCCCGGTGTGGGCGTGGCCCAACCAAACAGAGCCTTTCGTGTGTTTTGGCGCAGTGCGTGAATGAGGAGGATGCGCGATGTCCAAGCAGCTGGTATTCGACGTCGAGGCCCGGCGTCACCTGAAAACGGGGGTGGATGTCCTGGCGGAGGCGGTCAAGACGACGCTCGGTCCGAAGGGACGCAACGTGGCGCTGGACCAGAGCTTCGGTACGCCCACGGTCAGCCACGACGGGGTAACGGTGGCGAAGGAGATTGACCTCGAGGACCCGTTCGAGAACATGGGCGCGCAGCTCCTGAAGGAAGCGGCCACCAAGACGAACGACGTGGCGGGTGACGGGACCACGACGGCCACGGTGATCGCTCAGACCATCGTCAACGAGGGGCTGAGAAACCTGGCGGCGGGCGCCAACCCGATGATCCTCAAGCGGGGTCTGGCGCGCGGGGTCGAGTCGGTCGTGCAAGCGGTGCGGGACATGGCCGTTGCCGTGCAGGGGCGCGAGGACATTGCCAACATCGCCGCCATCTCCGCGAACGATCCAGAGATCGGCCGGCTGATCGCCGACGTGATGGATCGCGTCGGCAAGGACGGAGTCATCACCGTCGAGGAATCGCGTGGTCTCCAGTTCGAGATTGATTACGTCGAGGGGATGGAGTTCGACCGCGGCTACATCTCCCCCTACTTCGTGACCAACCAGGACACCATGCGGGCCGAGCTTGAGGACCCCTATCTGCTCATCACCGAGCAGAAGCTCTCCTCGGTGCAAGAGCTGGTCCCGCTGCTGGAGAAGTTGATGCAGACCGGCAAGAAGGAACTGGTCGTCATCGCCGAGGACGTGGAAGGCGAGGGGCTGGCAACGCTGGTCGTCAACAAGCTGCGGGGCATTGTGAACGTAGTGGCGATCAAGGCGCCGGGCTACGGCGACCGGCGCAAGGAGCTACTCAAGGACATTGCCACACTCACCGGTGGTCAGGTCATCAGCGAGGAAGTGGGGCGCAAGCTCGACAGCGTGCAGCTCTATGACTTGGGTCGTGCTCGCCGGGTCGTGGCCGATAAGGACAACACGACGATCATCGAAGGGCACGGCAAGCAGGAAGACATCCAGGGGCGCATGCAGCAGATTCGCACGCAGCTCGACGAGACCACCTCGGAATACGACCGGGAGAAGC
>JAJDZR010000172.1 GCA_022824545.1 Chloroflexota bacterium | reverse complement strand
AAGATGGTGGTGCCGGCGGTGGCGGGCCTCGCTACCGTCATGGCCAACCACGGCGCCCGCTTCATCGCCGAGCCGCAGGCGATCTGGGGCATCCGCGAGGGCAACCCGCTGTGGGAAGACCTCCGCGCGGCGGCCATGATGGGGCAGCCGACCTTCAGCCTCAACGTGGCGCTGAACAAGGAGCGCGAGATCACGGCCGTATTTGCCGGCGACACGCTGGCCTCGCATCGCGTCGGCTGCGAGTGGGTCGGCGGGCACGCGATGCAGCCGGTCCCGGAGCCGTTCGACGTGGTAGTTACCACCAACAGCGGCTATCCGCTCGACCTCAACGTGTACCAGGCGATCAAAGGTGTCTCGGCGGCGAATCGCGTCGTGCGCGAGGGTGGGGCGATCATCCTGGCCGCGGAGTGCTGGGACGGTATTCCCAGCCACGGTCAGTACGGCGAGCTCCTGGAGAGCACCGCGAGTCTCGGCGAGTTGCTGCAGAAGATTTGCGCCCCCGGCTTTGCGGTACCGGATCAGTGGCAGGCGCAGATACAGGCCCAAATACAGTTGCGGGCGTCGGTCTACCTCTACTCGTCGCTCGACGACGACACGGTGCGCCGGACGCACTTGGAGCCGTGTGGGCCGCTCGCCGAGCGGTTTGCCGCGCTGCTGCGGGCGGCGGGGCCGGACGCGACCGCCTGTATCTTGCCGCAGGGACCGCAGACCGTTCCCTATTTGGCACCCGATGCCGGCCAAGGCGCGTGGGCACGGCAGTTAGCCATTGCTGGAAAGGCAGCCTAACCCAGTGGAAAGCACGATGCAGCAAAGCGCCGTCACGATCAAGTCTGCGGCCGAGTTCGAGAAGATGCGCGCGGCCGGGGCACTGGTCGCGCAGGTCCACCGGCGGCTCACGGCCGAGGCGCGACCGGGCGTGAGCACCGCCGACCTCGATCAGATCGCCGAGACCATGACCCGCGCGGCCGGCGCCACGCCGTCGTTCAAGGGCTATCATGGCTTCCCGGCGTGTATTTGCGCCAGCATCAACGACGAGATCGTCCACGGCATTCCCAGCCGGCGCCGCGTGCTGCAATCGGGCGACCTGCTCAGTATTGACTATGGCGCGATCATTGACGGTTGGCACGGCGACGCGGCCGTCACCATCCCCATCGGCGACGTGGACCCGGCGGCGCTGCGCTTGGTGGAGATCGCGCGCGAGGCCCTGTATCTCTCGATAGCACTCGCCCGCGCCGGCAATACGCTCGGCGACGTTGGCGCCGTGGTCGAGCGTCACGCCCGCGCGCACGGCTACAAGGTAGTGCGCGAATACTGCGGGCACGGCATCGGCCGCGAGATGCACGAGGAGCCGGCCGTCCTGAACCATGGCAAGCCCGGTCGCGGTGACGTGCTGCGGCCAGGTATGGCTATCGCCATTGAGCCGA
Organism: Chloroflexota bacterium; assembly: GCA_022824545.1. Classification (GTDB taxonomy): domain Bacteria; phylum Chloroflexota; class UBA11872; order UBA12225; family JAJDUF01; genus JAJDUF01. The sequence continues at coordinate 5,889 of JAJDZR010000172.1, read as the reverse complement.
TGCTCCTGCTGGGTGACGACACCACCGCGGTAGACCCGGACGGCTGGACGGTGCGGACCGCCGACCGCAAGCTGTCGGCGCACTGGGAGCATACGGTGGCGATCACCGAGAACGGTCCCGACATCCTGACCCGCCTGCCGGACGACGACACGCCGGACCGCTTGCTCGCGGCCGCGATGGCCAAGCTCAACCGGCGGCCCACGCGCCGCAAGCCCAAGCGCACCCGCCGGCGGCAGCGCGGACGGCGCTAAACGACAAGGAAGACGTATGGCAGCTGACGAAACGACGCTCGACCTGGGTATTGGCCCCGAAATGATCGAGGGACTGGAGATGCTCAGTAAGCTGGAGGGCATTACGGACATCACGGCGATGGACGGCCCGCTCCTGACGTTCGCCGGGCGACTCGTCACGACGCTGGACAGCGTAAGTGGCATCACGCGCGTGGATGTGTTCGAGTGCGCGCGTGGCTGGTATCTCTTTTTCGTGCCGCAGCAGCCGGAGAACTGGGCCGCTGCCGGCGACGATCTCGAAGGCGCTCTCGCCGATATTCCCGATGCGTCCTGCGCCGCCGAGGTACGTGCGGCGCTCCGGCAAGCCGGGGTACTCGCGGGCAGCGCCGGAGGCGACTGACGCGGAGCCGCGCCGGCGTTGTGAGAGGGCTAGGCCCCACCCTAGCCCTCCCCCGTTGTGACAGGGGAGGGAACATCTCGTCCCCCGCCGCAGCGGGGAGGTCATAGGGGGCCAGCACTCTGATCGGCCTGGATTCCCGCTTTCGCGGGAATGACGATGGGCTGGGCGCGATTCATCGCGCCCCTACGAAAAAACCTGCCCTTGTCAGAGGGACCATAGGGGGCCTAGAGAAGATGGGTGATACTGCGCCGCAGACAAGCACCTCCGACAGCGTACTCGACGCGATTGGCCACACGCCGCTGATTGCCTTGAACCGGCTCGGCGCCGGCTTGCCGAGCCGGGTACTGGCCAAGCTGGAGTTCTATAGCCCCGGCGGCAGCATCAAGGACCGGGCGGCCTTGCGGATGATCGAGGCCGCCGAGCGCGACGGTCGGCTGCGGCCCGGCGGGACGGTGATCGAACTGACCAGCGGCAACATGGGCACGGGGTTAGCGATTGTCTGCGCCGTCAAGGGCTATCGGATGATTGCCGTCATGTCGGAGGGCAACAGCCTGGAGCGCCGCCGTATGCTGGCCGCTTACGGCGCTCAGGTCGAGCTGGTACCGCAAGCGGGCGGGGCACGCCCCGGCCAAGTCTCGAAGGAAGACCTGGAGCTGGTCGAGCAGCGCACGCGAGAGCTTGTCGAGGAGTTGGGCGCCTTTTGGCCCGACCAGTTCGAGAACCTCGACAACGCTACCGCGCACGAAATGACCACCGGCGCCGAAATCTGGGAGCAGACGAGCGGCACGGTGACGCACTTTACGGCGATGGCCGGCACCGGCGGTACGCTCGTCGGGGTGGCGCGAGCACTCAAGAAGCGCAATCCGGCGGTGCGCTGCTACGGCGGCGAGCCAGCAACGGCGCCCTACTTGGCCGGCAAGCCGGTCACGGACACCAGCCACCAAATCCAGGGCACCGGCTACGCGCACGATCTCAGCCTGTGGGACGAGGGCCTCGTCGCCGGCTACGTCACGGCAACGGACGGAGAAGCAATCGAGACGGCGCGGCTGCTGGCCACGCGCGAGGGCATCTTCGGCGGCTTCTCCGGCGGCGCCAATGTCGCCTGCGCCTTGCAACTGGCCCGCGAGGCGCCGCCCGGCTCGGTGATCGTCACGGTGGTTCCCGACACCGGCCTCAAGTACCTCAGCACCAACCTCTTCCCCGATTAGCCAGACCCAACGGCCACGGTATGCCCCAATCGGAGTGGGTGTACTACCGCCAGTACCGCCAGAATACCTACCAGCGGCGCGGCTACCTATCCGTTGGCTGCCGCCGGAGTTGTGCCCGCAGCTGCTCCAGTTCGGACTCGACGGCGCGGCGCTTGGCTCGTTCGGCAGCCGCGCGGGTTTCGGCGCTGCGCCGCGCTGCCTGCTCCGCTAGCCGGCCGGCCTGCTCGACAGCGGCCTGCGTCTCGGCCGCCTCGCGGGCGGCTTGCTCAATGGCAGCACGTGACTCGGCGGCCTCGCGGGCCGTCACCACCTCCTGCCACCTCTCCAGATAGGTATCGGTGGCCGGACTGTAGAGCCGCGGCCATCCGTCGTCCCAGCACAGACTTACTCCGAGCACCGGACTGTACCCCTTCAGAATGCCGTCCGGCGCCGTGGTCAGCGCAATGGGCCGGTACTCCCCATCCACTAGCCGCTCCCCGGCCAGCTTCTGCCCGTGATACTCACCATCCTGTGGATCGAAACGCCAGTATTCCGGGACGCCGATGCGGGCATAGATCTCCCGCTTCCGGCCTACATCCTCCCGGCCGGTGCTGGATGAAGCGATCTCCAGCACCCAGTCCGGCGGCTTGCCCACCTCCCACGGCAGATAGAGCTTGCGTGGCCGGATGGCTTGGGCATCCACCCCAAAGGCCAGGTACACGTCCGGGGAGACGCGGACGTTGAGGTCAGCGGGGTCGTAGCAGATGATGGTGTTGGCATCGAGGAAGACATCGGGCCGGCGATTGAAGTCGGTGAAGTGGGCCGAGAGGAGGCCGAAGATTTCCAGCAGTTGCAGGTTTTGTTGCATCGCATCAGGCTTCAGGACCGGCTCGTCGGGATTGTAGTCGAGGCGAGCGTAGTCAATCTCGCCCTGTCGGCGGTAGCGCCGCATAGTGGTCGTGGTGGGTGTAACTACAGTTGTCATCGCCGATCTCCAAGTGGAGCACCACCGATCCCAGCCTGTACGTGGGTGACGTTGCCGATAGCGCCAGTCGCTCCTCAACCGTCACCAGCATAACTCAAGAGGTACCAACCTGCCACGACACCGGCCGCAAGACTGCCCAGCCCTTCCTATCTGTGCTCTCTCTGGCTAAGGGTTCCCTGTGGCTAAGTGTGCTCCGGGTGGGCGCGGCGGGTCTCGTCTAGCGGGATGGTGGTCGTATCGAGGGTAGCGAGGTCTACCACGCGCAGCGCATGGTTGTTGGTGTCGGCAACGAAGAGCTTGCCGCGGGCCAGCGCCAGTCCGCCCGGCTCCGAAAACCGGGCTGCCGTGCCGACGCCATCGGTATGAGCGCCAGTACCGGGGGCGCCGAGCAGCGTCGTGGCTTCCCGTGTGCGTGGATCGAGCCGCTTGATCTTGTGGTTGTAGGTATCGGCCACCAGGAGCGCCGGACCGTTGGGCGCCGTGGGCCAGAGGCAGACGGCGAGCGGATGTTGGAGCCGGACCCGCTCGGCTGCGGCGTCGGTATCGCCGAAGTCAAACAGCCCGGTACCGACCAGCGTCTCGCCCCGGTCGGTGTCGAGGTGGATCGCGCGGACTGCGCTCGTCTCGCTGTCCGCGACGTACAGCACGTCCGCCGCCGGATCGAGCGCCAGCCCGCTCGGCTGCGCGAAACAGGCCTCCTGCCGCGGGCCGTCGAGGATGTCTTCCCGGCCGCTCCCGGCGAACGGTGCGATGGTGCCGTTGGCCAGGTCGAGCGCCCAGATTTGGTGCAGTCCAGCCATCGCAATGAACAGCAGGCCACGATCCGGGTAGTCCTGCTTCTCGCTGTTGGCGCCACCGCCGGCGGTGGCCGTGCGCGACGGGTCGGGGAGCAGCGCCAGGTCCCACGGCGAGGAGAGGTCGGTTTCGAGGGCCGGGCCGCCACCGCCGAACGAGCGCGCCTGCTTGCCCGTTCCGGCGATCGTCGTGACCGCGCCGGTAGCCGTGCTCACCCGGCGAATGGCGTGGTTTTCGGTGTCGGCAACGTAGACCGTGCCAGTGACCGGATCAACGGCCATCCCTTGGGGCCAGTTGAACTGCGCTTCTCGCGCCGGACCGTCGCGCAGCCCCGGTTCGCCGGACCCAACGAGGTGGTGAACGCTGCCGTCGAGCGTCTTCAGTCCGGTGACGACGAGGCGATGGTGATTGGAGTCGGCAACGTAGACGTGCCCGTTGCCCCGCTCGTCTACCGCCACCTTGCCGGGGAAGGCGAGTGTCGTCGCGGCCGGGCCAGTCTGCGCGGCTGGACCGGTGGCGCCGAAGTCGAGTACGCGGCGGTCTATCCAGCCTTGGGCACCGAACTCGTCCAGCATCCGGTCAATGATCGGCGCCAGCTGACCGGCCGCGAACTCGCCCTCGTGCTTGCCGATGACCTTGCCCAAGGGGTCAACGAACATCAGCGTCGGCCAGGCGCGCACGCCGTACTGCTGCCAGATGGCAAAGTCGTGGTCATTGACGACGGGATGGTGGATGGCGTGGCGGCGCACGGCCTGCGCGACGGCCTCGGTCGCCTGCTCCTGAGGAAACTTGGCCGAATGGACGCCGACGACGGTGAGCGTGTCGGCGTAACGCTGTTCCAGCTCCCGCAACTGCGGAAGGATATGCAAGCAGTTAATTCAGCAGAAGGTCCAGAAATCGAGGATCACCAGCCGGCCCGCGAGGTCGGCCAGCCGCAGCGGCCGGTCGGTATTGATCCAGTCCTGACCGGTCGGAAACTCCGGCGCTCGCACTCGGCCGGCATACGCTGTCGTCATAGGTATACCCTCCCTCTGCCTAGAGCATAGCGCAGGGTGGGGGAATGAGGGCCGTCATTCTGGCCCCCCTATGTTCTCCCCGTCGCAACAGGGGGACGATTGTTCCCTCCCCTGTGCGTCAGCACGGGGTAGGGCGAGGGTGGGGGCCGGCATCACGCGAGCTTGGCGCGGCGGAGGCGGAGGGAGTTGGTGACGACGGAGACGCTGGAGAAGGCCATCGCCGCGGCCGCCAACATCGGACCGCCGAGGGCAGCGAGCAGGCCCAGCGCAGCCAGCGGAATCATCGCGGTGTTGTAGCCGAAGGCCCAGAAGAGGTTCTGCTTGATCGTCCGCATGGTCCGGCGCGAAAGACGGATGGCAACCGGTACGCTGCGGAGGTCGCCACGCAAGAGCGTGATCGCGGCCGTTTCCATCGCTATATCCGTACCGGTCCCCAGCGCAAACCCGACGTCGGCCGCGGCGAGCGCCGGTGCGTCGTTGATGCCATCGCCGACCATGCCGACCGCGTGCCCCTCATCACGCAGCCGGGCGACCTCAGCCGCCTTATCCTCCGGCCGGACCTCAGCGCGGATACGATCCGGGGCAATGCCAACCTCGCGGCCGATGGCCACGGCGACGCGTCGGTTGTCGCCGGTGAGCAGGTAGACCGCCAGCCCCAGCCGTCGGAGCGCGGTAACCGCCGCGGCCGAGGTTGGCTTTACGGTGTCGGCAACCCCGATAACCCCAGCCGGCTGACCGTCAATGGCGACCAACGATACGGTGCGCCCGTTCGCTTCCAGGTGCTCGGCCACCGGCGCCAACCGAGCGGTTGCGACGCCGTGTGCCACCAGCAGCCGCGTATTGCCGACGAGCACCGCGCTCCCTTCGACCTGCGCCGCAACGCCCTGGCCCGGCGTGCTGACGAATGCCATCGGCTCCGGCAGCGTCAACTCGGCCGCACGGGCGTGCGTGGCGATGGCCGCGGAGATGGGATGCTCGGAGCGCGCCGCGACGGCCGCGGCGTGGCGGAGCACGTCGTTCGCGTCCTGTCCTTGCAGCGGCATCACTTCTCGCACGCGCGGCCGGCCCTCCGTAACCGTGCCGGTCTTGTCGAGGATGATGGCACTGAGGGCGTGCGCGTGCTCCAGGCTGGCCGCGTCTTTGATGAGGATGCCTTGCTCGGCGCCGCGACCCGTCCCGACCATAATCGCGGTGGGAGTAGCCAGCCCCAGGGCGCAGGGGCACGCGATCACCAGCACCGTGACCGCCGTCAGCAGTGGCGTGGTCACCTCGCCGG
>JAJDZR010000167.1 GCA_022824545.1 Chloroflexota bacterium | reverse complement strand
CACCGCACCCGTTCAAGGCAAGGTGCTCGATGCACGACATCTTGGTCGGGGTAGCATCGGAAAGCTTGAATGAGGTTCACGTCGCCGCTCTCCTTATACGCTGTGGCGGCTACTTTGTCAAGCCCCTAACTTGTAATCGCGTATACTATATACAAGGTTGCGGCAAATGTTCTTGCGGGTGCCGGGGCTGCGGCGGCTAGAGGCGGCGCAGCCCCCGGCGGTCGTAGCGGCAGCGGCGCTCGCCGAGGGCGAACTCGAATCCGTCACCGGCGAGCGCCGGCGCTACCGACTCGGGGGCCTCATCGGACGGCAGCCAGCGCACCGACACCGCCAGCGTGGCAATCTGCTGCGCGCCATCGAACGGGCTGGGCTGCGGGGGATCGAGGATTACGTCTATCCGGTCGTCGCCGAGGCGCGTGCGGATGTTTTCGTCGCTGCTCACGAACACGATGTCTCGGTTATCAGTGAGGAACGAGCCGTTGCGTCTGATCGTCACTCCGCGCGCGGTCTGACCGTCGCCGATCTCGCCGCCCTGGATTGCCAGCGCGTGCGACTGCCAGTCCTCGCCCATTTCGCAGGAAATGTCGCCCAATGCTTGCGGATGCGTGGCCCGTTCCACCAGCCGCCGGTTCATCTCCGGAATGCGCCGTTCGGGATACTCGTCAATCAGCCGCCGCGTCGCTTCCAGAATCCGTAAGTCCTCGTACACATAGCCGTGCGGCCCCAAGCCGTTTGCTTTCGGCGTGTACTCCAGCAAGGGGGTGAGGTCGCTGTCCGGCAGCGTCAGGACGGTGCAGGCCGGCTCGTCGTAACTGGTGGGCCGGCGCGGGTCGTTGTGCCGGTGACGGTGGAGGCGGCCGATGCGCTGGAGCAGCACGTCCACCGGGCAGAGGTCGGTAATCAGCAGGTCCGCATCAATGTCCAGCGACTGCTCCAGCGTTTGCGTGCCGACGACGATGTGTCCGCCGGGCGGCCGCTCGTTGCCGGGCTGCCCTTTGCCAAGCTGCCGCTCCACCTCCTTGTCCAGCAGCCGGCGATCTCCGGCGGCGAACCGGCCGTGATGCAGCGTCCGCTTGCCGCGGACGGTGAACAGCAGTCCGGCGTCGGCGGGGCCGGTTAGTGCCTCTAGCGCCTCCTGGGTCTCGATGGCGTAGTCAACCGTGTTGCGAACGACCAGTACCTTGGCGCCGGCGCGGGCCGCCGTCAGGGCGCGCTGGGCGGTGTTGGCGCAGTCGTGCATCCTGGGCACCGCCGCGATACGGACCTGCTTCTCCTGGTCGTTCTCGCCGGCCGGCCGGACCTCTTCAGCGGTGGTGACGGCCGGGTAGGCGGTGTTGATCGCTTCATCTAGTGCGAGGGGCGGGGCCTCGCTTTCGCGGCCCGGCCGGAAGAGCCAGCGCGAGCGGGCAGCCGAGCCAAGCGTGGCGGACATCAGCAACGCATACCCGCCGGCGCAGCGATGGGCAGCGAGCAATTGCTCCAGGATGACGCTCATGTAGGTATCGGAGGCGTGGACCTCGTCTACCACGAGCAAGTTGCGCGCCAGGCACGCGGCCCGCAGATGGGCATTCTTCACCTGGAGCGCCCCCAGCATCGCCTGGTCTACCGTGCCGACGGCGATCTGCGCCGCCAGATAGCGTTTGGGGTTTTCGCTGGCCCACGGGCGGTCACGCTCCAGTTCGCCGGCCGCCCCGTGGTCGTAGGGCGGCATGACCACATCGGCGGCAGCCGGGTCGGGTTTGTAGCCGGGGACGGCGAGCACCACGGGCGGTCTGTGTTCGGGGAGCAGCTTGGCGATGAAGCGCTCGACGCGCCCGTGAATCTGGACAGCGGCCGCGCGCGTGGGCAGCGCAAAGTAGAGGCCATCCACCAGTCCTCGCTCGTACATGCGAGCGAAGCGCCACAGCGCGGCCTCCGTCTTGCCGGAGCCGGTCTCGGACTCGATGATGACCAACTGCCGGTCCAGCGGCGTGTCCTGTGCAGCAGTCTCTTGGATGGCGTTAGGCGTGGGCGCACCGGCTATGTCGAATAGCTCCCCGAACCCCGGTACGCCAGCGAAGCCGTGCCGCTGATCGGACAAATTCAGCCCGATGCTCTTGACGGCGCGTTTTGCTTGCTGGCGGGCGGTGGCAATGTAGTTGTCATCCGGGCGGTCGCAGTACGGGAACCAGCACTCGTTGGAGCCGAGCCAGTCGGCCCAGTTGCAGAGGCCGAGGAACATGTGCTGGAAGGTGGGAGCGGACGGCAGCGGTGGTGCGCCGGATTCGAACGCCTTCGGAAACCACTCTTGCACCAGCTTGCCGATCCGCTCGACACAGCGGCGCGGGTCAAGCTCGCCAAAGTCACGCCAGGCGGGAGGGTTAGCTGACCGGCTGTCGAGCAGATTCAGTGGCTTGCCGTGATGGGACAACGCAGCGACGAATAGGGCACAGGCGGTCTCGCCGCCCTTGTCATCCCACTCCAGCACGTCACCCCATTCCAGCGCCTTGAAGAACCACGCGGCCGTCGTTTCATCATCCCGCGTCAGAACCGGTTTTAGGTCCAAGGTATGGCCGGTGCGTTGCGGTTTCCGCTTGCCCGCCAGGTCTGCCGGGCGCCAGATTCGCGCTTGGAAGCCGACATTCACCTTGCCGATGTCGTGCAGAGCGGCAAAGACGGCCAGACGCGCAGCGGTTGCGGCGTCAAGGTCGTCGAGGCCAGCGGTGCGGGCCAGCCGGTGCCGGATGATCGGTTGGGCCAGCAGTGCCTCGAAGCAGGCGCCGACATCGGCCAGGTGGTGCTCAAGCAGGTGGATACGCCGCCGGTCGTGGCGGTCGGCTTTGGCCCAGAACAGCCTGGTGTAGGCCGGTGTGTCCTCTACTCGGCCGACCACGGATTCATTACCTCCACCCCACAGCCGGCAAAGTCGTCCACATCCCTGGTCGCAACCCGTGCCCCGCGAGTTCGCGGGCGGCCGCACTGTCGAAGGGAAGAATGCGCTCAGCGAAATCTTCCCGAAGCGTGCCCTCGATCTCGGCAGACAGCCGAGCGCGACGTTGACCGGCGGACAGAATCTCGACACCGTAGCGCAACTCCGCCTCGGTGATAGCGGTCACGAACAGGGTGCTCGCCAACTGGTCGTCCAGCCACGAGAGGACTCGCAGCTGCGGCCTGTCCCGCATCAACTCCGAGACGACATTGGTATCCAGGACAATCATCGCCGGAAGCTCAGTCAAAACGCGGGGGATCGCGCATCGGTTCTCGCGGAGGAATTTCCAACTCTACGCCACCGAAAGGCTTGAACCGCTCATGGATCGCCGTCCCAAGGTTCCTTACCGGGGCCGTCTCCTCCTGCCCGAGTGCTGCTTGCAAGATGACGTGAGCCTCCTCCTCTATCGAGCGGCCGTGCTGGGCTGCCCGGAGGCAGAGACGCTGCTGTAGGCGCTCGTCGAGGTTTCGGACCGTGATAGTGGCCATGCCTGCACCTCCGTCTCTTCACTCCATCCTACCCTCTACCACGACTGCACCGCAAGCAATGGGCCGGCGGGCGGCAGCGAGCCTCGCAGTCCAGATTGGAGAGCGGATTAGGTGTTTCGCGGGTATGAGCAGTGTTGCCTCACCCTCGCTACCGTCCTATAATTACCGGACCTAATGGCTGACTCGCGGGAGTTGGGTGCTTACAGGGGCACGACCAATTCAAACGTGGTACCACGTACAGTCCCCTTA
>JAJDZR010000205.1 GCA_022824545.1 Chloroflexota bacterium | reverse complement strand
CCCTTCCCTTTAGGGAGGGGGTTGGGGGTAGGTCCGCCGCTCGCCGCGATGCAGCCAGCGGATACGGAGCAAGTCCCACAGCACCCGCGCGGCGTGGGGGAGCGTCACGCGCATCCGTGAGCCGCCGGCGTTCGTCCACTGCACGGGCATCTCGCACACCCGGTAGCCGCTCCGTTGGGCGAGGTAGAGCAGCTCCACGTCGAAGACGATGCTGTCTAGCCTCATGCGGGCAAACAGCTCGCGGGCAACGTCGCCACGCAGCGCCTTGAAGCCGGCTTGGGTATCGCCGATGCCGCGGACCGCGACCAGGGCAGCCAAGGCGTGGAACAGCTTGCCGAACGCGCGCCGGTAGCGTGGCTGGCTCGTCCGCATGTCCGACCCGTCGGCTTGCCGCCGGGAGCCAATCGTGATCTCCGCCTCGCCGGCTTCCAGCCGGTGCAAGACGCGCGGTAGCTCGGTGATGGGGGTGGAGAAGTCGGCATCCGAGAACAGCACGTATTCGCCGCGCGACGCCAAGACCGCTGCCCGTACTGCTGCCCCTTTTCCCCGGTTCTGGCGCAACCGGACCAGCCGCACGCCCCGGTGGGCGTAGTCCTGGACCACTTCGACCGTGCGGTCGGTGGAGCCATCGTCGCAGACGACGATCTCAAAGGTCTGCGGCCAGGTGGTGAGCATCGCCAGGGCGCGGTCGAGTGCTTGGGGTAAACGATGCTCCTCGTTGAAGGCGGCGATAGCCACCGTCAGGTAGGGCCTGTCCTCAGGCATCAGGCTGTCGTGGGGCCACGGGCGGGAGCGACCATGCTGCTCCCGCAGGACGAGACGGCCGCCCGGCCGCTCGTCCTACTTCAGGGTTTCGAGGTAGACGGCGATAGCTTGCAGTTGCTCATCGGGCAGCGGATATGGCGGCATCTGCGAGCCTTTCTTGATCCCGGGCGGGTTCTGCACCCAGCGCACGACGTTCTCGCGGTTGAAAGGCAGCACACCGGCAATCGGGCGACTGGCAATGCCGTCGAGCGCCGGGGCTGCGACGCCGACGGCATCGGTCCCATCAATGGCGTGGCAAGCGCCGCAGACATTGACGGTGAGCACCTTGCCCAGCTCTTCCTCGCTCTCGGTGGGCTGTGCCGTTGGCGTTGCCAAGCTCTCTACTTCGGCGAAGTGTGCTACCATCTCCCACTCGCCGCTCATGATGAGCGCCACCAACTCGTTAATCATCTCATAGTTGAGCGGGCCGCCGTTCTCCAGACCCCACCCCACCATCGGCGTATCTTCGCGCCCGTTCTGGATCGTCTTGTAGAGGAAAGCGCGTGTCTCCTCGAAGGCTTCCGCGTTGTCGGGGATATCTTCGATCTGGAACGCCCCGGTATTGAGCGGTCGCCCAATGTAGACTCCCGGCCCACCTTCCAAGAAGCCGCGGCCCTCCAAGCCGTGACAACTCATGCAGAGGCTGACGTAGGAGTGTGCCCCCCGCTCGACCAAGAAATCGTGCTGCACGGCGGCCGCAGCCTCCTGCCGGCCCGGCTCGTTGGCTGCGTAGGCGATCATCAACAGAAAGGTTTCTATGATGAGGACCACCCCGAACAGCAGCTTGCGGCCGTTGCCCTGCGTGAGGGGCAGGTCCACCTCCTGCTCGCTCCCCGTTTCCGGCACCTCCACCCGCCGGCGGCGCCAGGAATCGAGAATCACGGCCACGGGAAAGATCAGTGCCACTGCGACGATGACGAATGTGAGCACCTAATGCTCCTTCATCGAGAAGTTGGGCGGGCCGCCTCCCGGCACCGCCAATGGTATGAATGGTCTGTTCGTGTTACCCCTAGGCTGGCGTGACGTGCTCGGCCTCGTGCTTCGACCGCAACTGGATGTCTCCCGTATCCACAAGCACCTCGCCATTGTCAATCCTGGTCGTCATGTAGTCAAGTGGCCGCGGCGCCGGCCCGAAGATAAGCTGTCCGTTGGGCAGGTACGTCGAGCCGTGACACGGGCACCGGAACAGCCCCGTGATGTCTTTCCCCTCGTAGTCCCACGTGAAGGTCTCGCGCCAGGGCACGGTGCAGCCCAGGTGGGGGCACGTCTGGAACAAGGCGATGAACCCTTGGGCTAACCGCACCAGGTAGAATTTCCCGTCAATCTTGTAAGTGACGGAGCCGACCGCGTAGTCGTCAACTTTGCCCATCGAGATGACGCTGCCGAAGGCGCCGCGCTTGCGGGGCCAGAAGAACACGACAAACGCGACGAGGGCTTGCAGCGTGAGCAGGCTCATAGTGCCGAGGCCGAATATGGCCAGCATGCCGCGCCGGGGCACGGTCGCGGCCCCGGCTCTCTGGGCTGCCGCTGTGGTTGCCATCAACTTTTCTCCCGTATCTCGTACCGAGGCAAGTTGTTTCCCGGTGTTAGGCCTGGCGTGGCGGTAACGCCCACGGCCAGTAAAGCTCCATGCCCGGCCCGCGCATCGCGGTGCCGATGAAGGTCAGCACGATCCACGCCACCACAAAGCCGGTGAAATAGGCGATCATCACCTCGCGGATCGTCGGCTTGAACGGACGGATGATAAACCATATCGCGTAGGAGAAGACGAACATAACCACCGTGGGGATAATGACCTCGGGCACCATGCCGGTGCGTAGCTCCGGGTTAATGGCTCCCATCAGTTCCCGGACGCCGATATAGTAGTCGAATACCACCAGGCCCACGGTGACGATGGTGGTATAGATCGCGATCACAATCGCAATCTTCTTTCCGACGGGTGAGGTGAACCAGTGCCCGGTCTCCTCGGAGTTCACGTCAATATAGGGAATCGCCGCGAGCATAATCAGGATGATCGTCGGCACGATCACGCCCGCCAGCCCCGGATGCATGTGCAGGAGTAGCTCTTGCAGGTTCATGAAGTACCAGGGCGCCTTGGAAGGATTCGGCGTGCGATTGGGATTGGAGTGCTCTTCCAGCGGCGCATTGATGAACCAGGACATCACGATCAGGCCGACCGTCAGCAGCGCGGTCGCCAAGAACTCCGGCATCAGCAGGTGCGGCCAGACCGTCACGTTGACCTGCGCGCGCCGCGCCGCCGAACGGAGCGCGGCGGCCGATGAAGCCGCCCCGGCGGGCCGCCGGGCCGGCCGCCGTGCTGCCGGACGGGGTGCCCGTGTGGCGGCCGGGCGACCGGCGTCAGCCGCCGGAGCCGCGGCGGGGGCTGTCGTGGTGGCCGCAGCCGGTGCGGCCTCCGTTGCCGCCGCGCCGGCCGCCGGTCGCCGCCGGCGACGACGCAGTGGCGCTTCCCGGCCGCAGTCGGGGGTAAGACAGGTG
>JAJDZR010000165.1 GCA_022824545.1 Chloroflexota bacterium | reverse complement strand
GAGCCGAGAACGGCGGCGGCGCCACGCCGCACGAGTCGCCTTTGGTGATGCTGTTCGCGCTGGTGGCGCTGGCGCTGCTGGCGGTAGTCGGCGGCCTCGTGGGTATCCCGGGCACCGACGGGACGGCTTTCGAGCGTTACTTGCAGCCGGTGCTCGGCGGGCATGGGCCGGAGCACGGGGATGTACCGTTCCACCTCTCGGAGCTGGCCTTGGCGATTATCGCAGTGGTGGTAGCCGTCGGCGGTGTCGTGGTCGCTGGTGCCATCTACCTACGGCAGCTACCCTCGGCCGAGTTGGTTGGGCGGCTGCTCGCGCCGCTGTATCGGCTCTCGTTCAACAAGTATTGGATTGACGAGTTGTACGAGGCCACGCTGGCGCATCCGGGCGCCCGGATCGCCGCCTTCCTGGCCTCGTTCGATCTGGCCGTGATAGACGGTGCCGTCAACGGCACCGGGCGTCTGCTGCGCGGCAGCGCCGTGGCGCTACGGATTGCCCAAGCTGGGTACGTGCGGGCCTACGCCGTCGCGTTTCTCCTAGGCGTCATCGCCATTTTGGCCGTGTGGGTCTTCCGGTAGGACAACGTGCTACAGAGAACACCGAGCAGACAGAGCGAACACCGCTGCCGGGCCGCAGCAATAGGCTGCGTGCCCCTGCCGGGTTCCCTATTGAGGACACAGCCGTGAACGAGTGGTATCTCACCATTCTCATCTTCCTGCCGCTGGTGGGAGCAATCATCCTGCTCTTCGTGCCCGGTGCAGCACACGCCCTGCTGCGGAACGTGGCGCTGGTGGTGAGCCTCATCGTCTTTGCCGTATCGGCGCCGCTGTGGTTCCAATACGACTTTAGCTCCGGAGCGGCGCAGTTCCAGTTCGTCCAGAGCGGCGAGTGGGTACCGTCGCTGGGCATCACATACAAGGTGGGCGTTGACGGCATCTCCCTGCTCCTCGTGCTGCTCACCACCTTCCTGACGCCGTTGACCATTCTCTCTACCTATCGCGCCATAGATACGCGGGTCAAAGAGTTCGTTGTGCTGCTGCTGCTGCTGGAAACGGCGGTGCTCGGCACGTTCTTGGCACTCGACTTGTTCCTCTTCTACGTCTTCTGGGAAGCCGTACTCATCCCCATGTATTTCCTAATCGGCGTCTGGGGAGGGGAGCGGCGCATCTACGCGGCAATCAAGTTCTTCCTCTATACGATGGCCGGCAGTGTCCTGATGCTGGTTGCCATCCTGACCATCTACTTCCTCAGCGGCGACAACGGGGCGCGCACCTTCGATCTGACAACGCTGATCGCCACCGTGCGGGTGGAAAGCGGCCTCCAGTTGTGGCTCTTTGCGGCATTCGCGCTCGCCTTTGCCGTCAAGGTCCCGATGTTCCCGCTGCACACGTGGCTGCCCGACGCGCACGTCGAGGCCCCTACCGCCGGCAGCGCGATCCTGGCAGCGGTCCTGCTAAAGATGGGGGCCTATGGCTTCCTGCGGTTCTGCCTCCCGCTCTTCCCGGAGGCTGTCGAGACGGCGGTACCGCTGATAGCGTTCTTGGCGGTGGTCGGGATTGTGTACGGTGCGCTGGTTGCCACGATGCAGCGCGATGTCAAGAAGCTGGTGGCCTACTCCTCGGTCAGCCACCTCGGTTTCATCATGCTCGGCATGTTTGCGCTGACCCCGGAGGCGCTACAAGGCTCACTCCTCCAGATGGTGAACCACGGCCTCAGCACGGGTGCCCTCTTCCTGCTCGTCGGGATGCTGTACGAGCGGGCACACACGCGACTCATCGAGCATTTCGGCGGCGTGGCACGGCTCATGCCGGTCTTCGCGGCGTTTTTCCTGATTGTCCTCTTCTCTTCTATTGGTGTGCCTTTCACGAACGGCTTTGTCGGCGAGTTCCTGATCCTGGTCGGTACATTCCGTGCCGAGGAGCTGTTCTTGCAGCCGCTCGCCATCATTGCGGCCTCCGGGGTGGTGCTGGCGGCCGTGTACATGCTCTGGATGTACCAGCGGATGATGCAGGGGCCAACCCGACAGCCGGCCGGCGTGCAACTGTCCGACATCACCCGGCGCGAGATTGCCGTGCTCGTGCCTATCGTGCTCTTGATCTTCTGGATTGGCCTCTATCCCAAGCCGTTCCTGGACCGGGCGGGACCGTCACTGGACGCGGTGGTCCGTAATATCCCGGTCGCGCAAGTGCAGGCCGGCTTGGGGGGCCGCTAACTCGGCGAGCGACTGACTGACGACCATCAAGTACGTGCCATGAACGAACTGCTCAAGCTGCCCGGCGTAGACTGGTGGGCCGTTGCGCCCGCACTGGCCATCACCCTGACCGCCTGTGTGGTCATGCTGGCCGACCTGTGGCCGCGGTTGAGCCGGCGGGGCACGGCGGCCGCCCTCAGCCTGGTCGGCCTGATCGTGACGGCCGTGCTCTCGGTCTACCTCTGGGATGCCGACCGCTCCGCGTTCTGCACCGTCGAGGCGACGGCCGATAGCGCTCCCTACGGCTGCATGCTCATCCTGGACAACTTCGCGCTGTTCTTCAACCTCGTCTTCGTGCTCGTCGCGGTGATTACCGTGCTGATCTCCTTCACGTACATGGAGCGCGAAGACCTGGAGAACGGCGAGTACTACGTACTGCTGCTCTTCTCGGTGGCCGGACTGATGCTGATGGCCAGCGCCGGCGACCTGATTATCGTCTTCCTCGGCTTGGAGCTGCTGTCGCTGCCGCTCTATATGCTGGCCGGTTTTTCCCGCCTGCGCCTCCAATCGGACGAGTCGGCCGTCAAGTACGTGCTGCTGGGCGCGTTCGCGTCGGGTTTCCTGCTGTACGGTATCGCCCTGCTGTACGGAGCGACCGAAACGACCAACCTGGCCGGGATCGCCACGGCCGTTGCTCAGGACGGCTTCAGCACGCTGCTCTTGATCGGCATGGGCTTACTCATCGTAGGGTTGGGCTTCAAGGCTGCGCTCGTGCCGTTCCACATGTGGACGCCCGATGTCTATGAGGGCGCACCGACCCCGGTCACGGCCTATATGTCGGTGGCAGCCAAGACCGCCACTTTCGCGGCGCTGGCGCGCGTGTTCGTCGGGGCGTTCCCAGAAGCGCCTGTCGAAACGGTCTGGGTCCTTGGCGGGGTGGCAGCGGCGACAATGATCGTAGGCAACGTCGCGGCGCTCGTGCAGAACAACATCAAGCGTCTGCTCGGGTACTCCTCCATCGCCCACGCCGGCTACCTGCTCGTGGGCCTGGTGGCCGCCAGCGTCGCCACCGGGGAGACGCGCGACCTCGCTATCCAGAGCCTCCTGTTCTATTCCGTCGCGTATTCCTTCATGAACCTCGGAGCCTTCGGCGTCGTCACCTTCTTGGGGCGGCGCGGTGAGGAGTTTGCCGCCGTCAGCGATTACGCCGGATTGGCGCGCCGGCGGCCGTGGCTGGCGGTGATGATGGCGCTGTTCATGTTCTCCTTAGCCGGCGTACCGCCAACCGTCGGTTTTGTGGGCAAGGTCTATCTCTTTAGCGCCGTGATTGACGCCGGCCACGCTTGGCTCGCCATCGTCGGCCTGCTCACGAGCGTCGTGTCTGCCTACTACTATCTCCGCGTCGTGTATGTCATGTACATGCAAGGTCCAAGCGCAGAGCCGGCTCCACTCTCACACTCGGCGCTCGCAGCCACGGCCGTCGTGGTTTCCGCAGCGGCAGTGCTCCTCCTGGGACTCGTGCCGAGCATTCTCCTGGACCTGGCCCACGCCTCTCTAGGCGCGCTGATCCTGTAGCGCCGTCCGAAACAGGGCGCCCGGTCTAGCCCCCACCCTACCCTCCCCCGTTGCGACAACGGAGGGAATGCGCCGTCCCCCCGCTGCGGCGGGGGAGCCATAGGGGGCCGCCATGCCCACAGCACCCTGGACTCCGGCTTTCGCCAGAGTGAGGATAGGAGGGGCCGCGCGGCCTGAGCGGGCGTGTGGTAGACTAGACGAGGGCGCTTTCTCATTGGATTTCGCGGTGAGCAGAGATGCCAGCGATAGCGTTCTCTCCGCCTCCTGCCGCGGCAGAGCAGCCCGAATCATGTTCGAGAAGGCTCCTGTATTGTGACAGCATCCACCGACCTGCCCCCACTAGACGGTCCCCCACCTGTTGACGCCTCCCTCCAGGGACTGGACCTGCTTACGGTCGCCGATTTCACCGAACGGCAGTTGCATAACGTCCTGACCTTGGCCCGCTGGCTCAAGGCCGTTCGGCGAGCCGGCCGGCCGCACCGTTTTATGGCCGAACGCTCGCTGGCGATGATTTTCGAAAAGGCGAGCCTGCGGACGCGCTGCACCTTCGAGGTGGGCATGACGCAACTCGGCGGCCATGCGATTGACCTGGCAAGTGAGCATGAGCGACTAGGCGTGCGGGAGACCGTTCCGGACATCGCACGCAACCTGGAGCGCTGGGTGGATGTCATCATGGCGCGTGTCCACAGCCACGCTACGGTCACGACGCTCGCCGAGTACGCCAGCATCCCCGTCATCAACGGGCTATCCGACCTGACTCATCCGTGCCAGGCCGTCGGCGATCTGATGACCATATACGAGCACCGCGGGCACTTGCGCGGCCTCCAGCTGGCCTTTGTCGGCGATGGATTCAACGTGGCGCACTCGCTACTGCTCGCCGCCGGTACGCTGGGCCTCCAGCTCTTCGTGGCGACGCCCGCCGGGTACGAGCCGCAGCCGGAAGTCGTGGCGCGGGCACGTGCGCTTGGCACAAAGACAGGTGCGGAGATCACGCTCGGTCACGACCCGCGCGAAGCGGTGACGCAGGCCGACGTAATCTACACCGATGCGTGGGTGAGCATGGGGCAGGAAGAGGAGGTCGCGCGGCGGCTCCAAGTCTTTCCACCCTTCCAGGTGAATACCGAATTGTTGGCTTTGGCGGCACCGGATGCGCTGGTGATGCACTGCCTACCCGCCCACCGGGGCGAGGAAGTGACCGATGAAGTGCTGGACGGGCCACAGTCGGTCGTGTTCGATCAGGCCGAGAATCGTCTCCACGCGCAGAAGGCGATCTTGGTCTCGCTCGTCGGAGTCGCTGCCGAAGCGACGGCCTAGGGACGGCGGAGGTCCATAGCGCGTGTACGGTCGGTAGTGTCCACTTCCGGTTGGAGCGGGCCGGAGTAAAACCGACGGCAGAGCCACTAAGAGCGAGAGGAAGGCACCGTGCAAGACATACCCTACCTTCTGTCAAGGTTGACTCCCCTCGCTATTCTCGATATCGTCCTGGTCACGATCATCTTTTATGCCCTCCTCTCCGTCATTCGCGGTACGCAGGCCGATCAGCTCGTGCGCGGTATCCTGATCCTGCTCCTCGCGGCGGTAGTTATTGGCTACTTTTTCCAGCTCACGATCTTCAACTGGTTGCTGGTCAGCAGCTTGCCGGCGCTGCTCCTCGCCGTTCCGGTGATCTTCCAGCCCGAGATTAGGCGTGCCCTGGAGCAGCTGGGACGCACGGGTAGCCTGGTGACCCATCCCTTGACCCATCCGTTTAGTAGCTTTCAGCCCAGCGACAGTAGCTCGGCAGACAAAGTCATCAACACCATCATCGAGGCCTGCATTCGCTTGTCCGAACGCCGCCACGGCGCGCTCATGGTGATCGAGCGCTCGACCGGACTGGAGGAGTATGTGCAGACGGGCGCGGAGCTGGATGCCGAGCTAACGTCCGATCTCTTGGCGCAGGTCTTCTATCCACGCACGCCACTGCACGACGGCGCGGTGATTATCCGCGGGCCACGCCTCGTCGCGGCACGAGTCTTGCTGCCCCTCTCGGACAGCGCGCGGCTCGATTCTGACGTGGGTACCCGTCACCGGGCGGCGGTCGGCATCACGGAGCAGAGCGATGGGCTGTCCGTTGTCGTCTCGGAGGAGAGCGGGGCGATCTCGATAGCGGTAAACGGGCGTCTGCTGCGAAACCTGACCACCGAGCGCCTGCGGAGTCTGCTACAAACACAGCTCGCGTCGCAGCGACTTCCGGCTCCCTGGCGGCCCGTTCGCGCTGCATAACGAGCATCCGTCCACTATTCATCCTGCTCTCCGCTCACGGGGACAGTGAGCAGTGCAACAGTTTCAAGACTCTGCTACCTGGCAGACCCTCCGCGCGCTTGGTCACTACGCGCGGCAGCAGGCGCGTGAGGCCCTCGGCTGGCGCTTGCTGCTGGCGCTCGTCCTCTCCGTGGCCATCTGGGCCGGCCTCACCTTGGAACGCAACCCGCAGCGTCAGGAAGTGTTTCCAAGTGAGCTTACCGTCGAGATCACCGGCCTACCGGCGAACCTGATAGTCCTCAACGAGGTTGTACCCATCAGAGTGCGGGTGAACGCCCCGGTGGAAAGCTACCGACGTTTGCAGGCCACCAGCTTTGTCGCCTCGGTTGATCTCCGTGGCGCCGGTCCCGGCTTGCACCGGTTTCGGGTGCGGGTCGAGGTGTCCGATCCCCAGGTAGAGATCATCGAAGTACTTCCCGAAGACGTGGACGTGCGCCTGGAAGAACTGGTGATGAAACGGCTGCCGGTACAGATGCGGATTCTGAACACACCACCATTCGGCCACCGCTACGAAGACCCTATTCTGGAGCCGCAGGATGTCCGCGAGAACGGCATTATGATCAGGGGGCCACGGAGCCTCGTTGAGCGCGTCACCGAAGTGCTGGCCTCGGTGCAGTTGGGGCCTGAGACAACGACGATTGATCGCATCATCCGACCAGAGCCGCTCGGCCCGGCGGGAGTCGTCGGCGGCGTGACCCTGGAGCCGGAGACCATCACTATTCGGGTCCCCGTCCACCAGCTATCCGGCTTCAAGACCGTCCCGATTGTGCCGCAAGTAGGCGGCCAGCCGGACGCCGGCTATATATTGCAAGGCATCGAGCTGACGCCGCTGGCTGTCGAGGTCGTCGGCGATCCTGATTTGCTTGCTGGCGTCTCGGTTATTCCCACCACTGTCCTCGACATCAGCGGGGCCACAGAGGACATCACCACCGAGACCACTTTGGCGCTACCCACCGGTGTATCGCTGTCCTATGAGCAGCGCATCTTGGTCACCGTCCGTATCGTGCCGGTGCAAGGCCAAACTGTAATCACGGCAGCCTTAGCCTGGATCAACCTCGGCCCCGGCCTGCGGATTAGCCTGCAACCGACGACGGTGGAGGTCACCATCAGCGGCCCGCAACCGCAGCTGCTCCAGTTGACCGGCGTCGACCTGGCCGCGACCGTGAATGCGGCCGGCCGTGGCCCGGGCATTCACACCGTGCCGGTCCTCCTAGCCGCCATCCCCGAAGGCACAACGGTGAACCGGCTACGGCCCCAGGCGGTGACGCTGCTCATTGAGCCGCTCCCAACGCCGATCCCGTCACCTACCGCCATCCCGACGCCCACCTCGACCGTTACGCCCACGCTGACGCCGACCTCGACGCCGACGTTGACGCCGACCCCGACACCGACCAGCACCCCAACCGCTACGCCCACGATCACCAGCACCCCGACGGCCACCGGCACCCCACCAACGTCCACGCCCTCACCGGCCGGCAGCCCGGCGCCGGCAACACCGACGCCAACGGCAAGCGGCTCGTAGGGAGTGGGAGATGCCCCCCTATGGTCCCCCCGCTGCGGCGGGGGGACGGTCAATTCCCACCCCCGTCGGGACGGGGGTGGGCCAGGGTGGGGGTTAGGTCCGTCGCGCCGCCGTATAGGCTGCCTCCGCACGCGGTGCCAGTTGCTCCCACGCAAACTGCCGCGTGATGCGCCGGTGGCCGGCCGCACCGAGGCGAGCGGCGCGGTCCGCAGCGCTCAGGAGGGTCACGAGGGCAGCGGCGAGAGCTTGATCGTCGCCGGGCGGCACCAGGAGACCGGTAGTGGGGTGGTCAATATAGCTGCCGTGCTCACCGACCCGTTCGGCCACAACCGGCAGTCCCAGCCACAGCAGTTCGGCCAGCTTCATGGAGCATTTGGCGCGGTTGGCGACGGTATCGTCGGCCGGGACCAGCGCCACGTCGGCCGCGCGCAGCGCATCGGGCAGAGAGGCCCGATCCAGCCAGCCCGCAAAGTGAACCGCGTCGTCAAGTCCCAGCCGCCGGGCCTCCTCCCGCAGGCGCCGCTCCTGACCATACTTGCCGGCCCCAACGACCAGCAGCGCCGCGTCCGGAAGACGTGCCTGCACCGCCGCCAACACCCGCGCCGGGCGCTCCGGCGCAAATTCGAAGAAGCGGGTATAGAGCAGGATCGTCAGCCGCCGGCCCAGCCCTAGCCGCGCGCGGACGGCGCGACCAGAGGCCCGCTGCCAATCCGGGTAATCCGTTGGCGACAAGCCGTTGGGCAGATAGACCACCCGGTCCGCCGGTAAGCCTAGCGCAGCCGTGCGCTCCCACAGGCTGCGGCTGGCGACCGTCACGGCGTCCGCATGTTGGAGTCCCCAGCGCTCCTGCCGGTCGAACACCTCCTTCTGCCAGCCGGGGTAGGCATCTTCGTACTCGTTCCAGCCTCCGTGGCCCTCCCAATCATCGGCGTCTACCACCAGCGCCGGGGTCCGGCGCCGGAGCACAGCGCGACGGCACCGGAGCAGCCAGTGTGCCAGGCCGGCTACCCCCTTGGGCTTGGACAGATGGATGATGTCCGGCCGACAGGCAAGCGCAGCGCGAGCCAAGCGCAGACTCAGCAGTGTCAACCCTGGCCCACTCCGTATGCCGGCCGCGGCAGCGCCCGGCGGCAAGGAGAGGCAATGAACGGCGGCTTCGCCGGTACGCCACCGCCGGCCGGCTTCCGGCGGGTGGTCATAGGGTGGAATCAGCACCGTAACCATGTGTCCACGTGCCGCCAATGCGCGTGCCAGCGGCAGAATACGCGCCCGAGTCGTGCCTTTCGGTTGCGTGCCGAACGGTGCCACAAAGACGATACGCCGCGTTCGCATGTCGTGATCCTACGCTGTCGTGCCGGCAGCTGTGCGGCCGAGGCACAGCATACTGCACCGCTACACGACACCTTTCGCCGACGTGGCGTTGCCGGGGACGGCACGGTTGCTACGCCAAGCACGCCGGATCGGCGGCCACAACAGTGTGCCGAGCACTATGGCAAGCGTGAGACCGCTGACGAGGAGACCACGCTGATACGGAGTCGGATGATACGTGAACTCAATCCGATGGGCGCCGGCCGGCATATAGACCCCCCGAAAGAGGTAGTTCGCTTGCAGTAGGCTGGCCGGTGCGCCGTCTACGGTGACACGCCAGCCCGGATAGAAGGTGTCGGTGAGCACGAGGATGCCCGATTGCGCGGCGTCGGTTTCGACAACGATGTGCTCCGGCTCATCCACGACCAACGTCGCGGTCCCGCTCGCGGCGCTGCCGTCCTGGCCGGCGATCTGCCAGCGTGATACGCCGACTGCGCCGCCATCCGGCGAGCGACCTCCCTCCGCAAGCGGCACGGGACGAGGCATGGCACCCCACGCGACGAGCTGTTCCGCACTGACCAATCCGGTCCGATCCCCGTCGTGCGGGCTGAGACCCATCAGCCCGCGCACGACCTGCTGGAGCGCCGCAGACGCCGTGTTGAATGCGATTTTCAGGCCGGTGCGCCGGGGTGGCGAGACCACGGCCGGGTGGCTCGGCGCCATTGACAGGACGGCCTCGCGGCCCGGCGTGAACGCTTCATCCTGCAGCAACTGCAAGGTCGGCGCACCGTCGGGAGCCAGCCACGCCGTATGCACGAGGTAGGCCCGCGGCAGGGCTGTGCGGTGGGTATACACGTTCTGGTTGGGCAGCATGGTCAGTTCGAGGTAGTCGTCGTCGCTGAGTGCGATAGGCTGGAACAGCGGGCGATTGATCCCGGTCGGCGATGGCCCAATGAGGGTCAGGCCATGCAGTTGCACAACCGGCGCATCAGCCAACAGCTCCACTTCGACGCGGCTCACGGTGATCGGACGGTTGACCGGCTGGAGGTCGCCGGGAAAGTGGAGGTCCATGATCGCTATGGCCGCCAGCGGTGCTCCCTCCCCCGGCAACTGGCGCACGAGGGCCGGACGGCCGTGGGCACCAGCCGCTCCGGCGAGCACTTGGGCATCCGCCAATTGCTCCCCGGCTACCCCCGTAGCCGCGGCCACGGCGCCATCAGTGCCATAGATCCGGAAGCGCAGCACAGGCTGACCTGACGGTACGTCCAGCCCGGCGGTCGTGGTGGTGACGAAACTGACCTGCGTGATCTGCCGCGGCTGCCCCGGCGAGAACCAGTAGCGCGGCTGCCGACTCGATAGCTCCACCGCTTGCCCGACATTGAACGGCACCGTGTTCACGTCGAGGTCGGCGAGACGGTCGGTGACAATCGCCGTGACGCCGAGGACTTGCAGGAGCCGCCGTGACGGTATCTCGTCAACCTGATCGCGCAAAAGTCCATCGGGAGCCAGCGGCTCGTCCGGCAGCGCGAGGGCCTTGAAATCAACGTACCGGCGCAGCGGCAGCACCCCACCGTCGTAGCCATCAATCGTGGCGATGCCGTGGGCGAGCGGCAAGTTGGGCGTCAGGATGTCCTGGTACTTGGTATGCACCAGGATTGACCGTAGCTCGGCCGCCGGCAAACGGTCCTGATACGGTTCCAGCAGTACGTGCGTATCGTATGGCTCGTAGGCCGTGCTGGCGATGCTCAAGAGCCGCTGCGGCTGCGGCAGGGTACGTAGATGCTGCAAGACCGGGCGGTCACCGGTGTAGACCTCCGCCGGGATCGGCCGGCTGTATTCGAGACCGCGACTGGCAAAGACCAACTCGCCCACCGCTACGGCGCCGAGCAAGATCGCCAGCACACGCCGCCGCCCCAATCCGCTGCCGTTCGCGGTGATGGCCGTGGTCGCGGCGGTGAAGACTAGGGCCACGCCGGCTAGGAGCGCCCAGCGCCAGACGAGGGCGCCGGGAATGATGACGCTGCCCAACTGTTGCAGTGGGAGCAATACCAGCACGACGGCGGCGCCAGCGATAGCTAAGGCGGCCAACCGGGCCAGCACTGGGCCACGTCCCTCCCGTGCCGCGCCCCACAACCAATCCAGGCCGAGGCTGGCCAACGCCGCGAGTGCCAGAGACCAGACCATCAGCCACCGCGCCGGGACGCGAAATAGGTCGAGGCCGGGCAGATACGGGTAGAGCAGGCCGTAGAACGGCGTGTATTGGCCCAGCGCCAAGAGCAGGGTGGTTAGAGCCACCGCGCCCCAAAAGCGCGTAGCGCCCTCGCCGAACCGGAGCAGCAAGCCGATACCGGCCAGCAGCAGACCGACCACCCCGACATAGCCGATGTACTCGGCGCTCGTCGGACCGGTAAGCCCATAGGTCGGCAACAGACCGGCCAGCAGCTCCGGCGGTGGCAGCGAAAACGAAACGGCTTCGCCAAAGGGGAGGCCACCGCCGCGAGTGGAGCGGCCGGTAAGCTCGCCGGTCGGGAAGAGTTGCACGCCGGCCAGAGCCGCGGCGAGGATCACGCTCCCCACCAAGGCGAGCAGCGCGGTCACCGTCGCGGCCAGGCGGCGCGCGCGACTGGCCGACCAACGGCCGAGCACGCGGGCTATGCGCTGCCCTGGCCGGCCCCGGCCGCTGAGACTGAGCCAGGCGCCATAAGCCGCCAGCGTCATGACCGTCATATAGGATTCTTGGCTGTGGCCGGCCAGAATCTGGATCGCCAGGACGGCCCCGGTGGCCACCGTCCAGCGGCCGGAGCCGCAGCCGACCGCACGATGGAAGGTGAGGAGTGCCAGCGGCAGCCAGACGACGGCGTTGAGTTGATTGAGATGCCCGACCTGCGCGCCGACAAACCCGCCGAAGCCGAACAGGGCGCCGCCCACAACAGCGGCCGGACGCACAACCGCGAGGCTATGGCGCAGCCACAGATAGGCAAAGAAGCTGGCGAGGAAGAGGTGGAGAATCACCGACCAGTTCAGGGCAATCGTCGGTGCTAGGAGGTAGAACAGCGCATTGAGGGGGTAGAACACCGCCGTCTGAATGTTCGCCAGGAACGGCGCACCGTAGAACAGGTAGGGGTTCCAGTGTGGCAGCTGGCCGCTCCGAATGACCTCGCCGGCATATGCGCGATAGGGATAGAAATAGGTGAGCGTATCGTAGCCGGTGACGACAAACTGCCCGCTCAGGAATCGCCAGCAGAGTGCGGCCGTGATGGCCGCGAGGAGCAGGCCCGGAGCGAGCGACACCCAGGCGGACGGGATAGGAGGAGGGAGCCAAGAAGGCACGCGGGACGGGGCTTCGGCGCTGTCCACCGGCTTACAGTTCGTTGGTCAGCAGGATTGCTTCTGCCACTTCGCGCATGGTCTTGCGCGTATTCATACTAAGACGCTGAATCCTGCGGAACGCATCGGCCTCTTTGAGGCCTTGGGTGTCCATCAGCAGCCCCTTGGCGCGCTCCACCAGCTTGCGCGTCTCCAGCGTATCTTGGATGTCCGCCAACTCACGTTCCATGGACTGGAACTCGCGGTAGCGGGCCATCGCCACCTCGATAGCCGGCGCTAGGTCCGACTCTTGAAACGGTTTGACTACGTAACCGACTACACCGGCCTCCTTGGCGCGCTCCACGAGGTCTTTGTCACTGTAGGCGGTGAGCAGCAGCACCGGGGCGATACGCTCGCCGGTCAAGACGCGCGCGGCGTCAATGCCGTCCGTCCCTGGCATCTTGATGTCCAGGATGACGAGGTCGGGGCGCAACTCGCGGGCCAGATTGATCGCGCTATCACCCTCACTCGCCTCACCGACCACGGCATAGCCGAGCGAGGAGAGCATTTCCTTGAGGTCCATGCGGATGATCGACTCGTCATCCGCGAGAACGATGCGAATCGGCATTGATTCCTCACCGGCAGGTATCGGCTAGAGGTGCCGGACGGCCGGATTGCCAGACGACCTTGGTAATCATCTCAGCATCGAGAGGCGCCAGAGCAGCCCGGAGTACCCTCACATGTGCGGGCCTCGCGGCACCGCCATTCCATCTTATCTCGCTACTACCTGGGCCGTCAAGAAAGTAGCGTAGGAAAGTACCATCGCTCGCTATACTGCGAGGGCAACGCATGGACAGCAAGTCATCATCTCCGCCTCGCGCCGCCGTCAGCCGCACAATCCAAGACGCCCCCGGAACACCCTCGATGGCGGAAGCGCCAACCGATAGCCCGCCGACCGGCGCGCGGAAGTGGGCCGCCCTCCTGATCGTCGGCGTCGCGATCTACATGGTCACGCTCGACTCCGGCGCCGTGAACGTCGCGCTCCCGACGATAGCCGCCGATTTTACTGCGCCGCTGGCCACGGTGCAGTGGGTAGTGCTGGGCTACCTCGTATGCATTACCGCACTACTCCTACCATCCGGCCGACTCGCCGACCTCGTGGGACGACGCCGGGTCTTCCTGATCGGGCTCGCCCTCTTTGCAACCGGCTCGGCGTTGTGCGGCCTCGCCCCCAACCTCCGGTTACTCGTGGCGGCGCGCGTGGTGCAAGGGATCGCCGCGGCGCTGTTGCAGGCCAACATTGACCCGCTGGTGGTCACGGCCTTCCCGACGAACGAGCGCGGGCGTGCTCTCGGCATGATCGGTACCGTCGTATCAATCGGGCTGTTGAGCGGCCCGGCGCTGGGCGGGGCTATCACCCAGGTGCTCGGCTGGCGGTGGACCTTTGGCATGACCGTGCCGCTCGGCCTCGCAACGGCACTACTAGGCCGCCGGCTGCTCCCCCGGACACCGACGCAGCCCGGTCAGCGCCCCGACCCGATTGGCGCGGCGCTCCTGATCGTCACCGTGGTCTGCCTCGTGCTGGGCCTCAACCGCGGGCCGCTCGTCGGCTGGACCGCCGCGTCCGCCGGTGGGCTGCTGGTGGTGGCTGTAGTCGCCGGCGGCGCGTTTCTGCTGGTCCAGCGCCGCGTCGCGCATCCGACGGTCCAGCTGGCCCTCTTCCGCAGCCGGGGCGTGACTGCTGCCGTGGGGTCTGCCTGGTTGAGCTTTCTCTCGCAAGCAAACCTGCGGCTGCTCTTGCCCTTCCTGCTTCAGCGGCTGCTCGGCCAGCCTGCAGGCCAGGCTGGCTTCATCCAAGCGGCCCAACCGGCCACGGTCATGTTCCTGTCGCCGCTGATGGGCTGGCTGTCGGATCACCTCGGCTCACGCTGGCTCGCCTCTACCGGCATGGCGCTCCAGATCATCGGGATGCTTGCCTTCGCAACGGTATCCGCCGAAACTGCGGCGTGGCAGATCGCCGCCTACCTCGTGCTGCTCGGCTTTGGTACCGGTCTGTTCAACGCGCCCAATAGCAATGCCTTGTACAAGGCGGCCCCCCGCGAGCATTATGGGCTGCTGGGCGGACTGCGGGCGCTGACACGGAACCTGGGTTGGGTGCTCGGACAGGGCGTGGCCGGTGCACTTTGGACGGCGACGGTCGTCAGCGTAGGCGGCGGGGTTGCGGCGGCCGCGGCCTCGACCGCCGCGATGACGGCCGGGTTTCGCGCCACCTTCTTCCTCGCGGCAGGAATTGCCCTCGTCGGACTCTTCCTATCGGCAGTGGTTCGGCCGCCCGACCCGGCCCAACCGCCGGCCTAAACTACGGCAGAATGGAGGCATGGTCACTGACGCCGGAGCCGAGGGTGCGGCCGCCGGATACGTCCTCTCGGCGCTGCAAGCGCGGCCGCTCCTGGCGGCGCGGCGCAGCCAACAGGTTGTTGCCACAGCCTCCCTCGACCTCGGCCTCACGACACTCGACCTGGTGCTCACCGCAACCGGCGTCGCGTTGCCGGACGGCGCCACCCTCACCTGGGAGAGCATCGAGCGGATCCACGATGCGCCCAAGGACGCGCTCGCCGCGCCCTGTTTTCGCCTTGACCAGGGGATACCGCACCGGCTACACACGTTCTCCGCGACCACGCAGCGGCCGTTGAGCCTGGTAGCGACGCGCGGCGCCCCGACGTTGCTGCTCGCCGGTTTCACCATGCACCGCATCAAGGGCACCGATCCGCAGCAGGACACGCAGGCCAAGGTCCGTAGCATCGCGCCGGTTGTCGGCCGCGTCCTCGATACAACCACCGGCCTCGGCTACACGGCCATCGCCGCGGCACGCACGGCGGAGGCGGTCCTGACAATCGAGCGCGACCCGGCCGTGCTACGGCTGGCCCGCGATAACCCCTGGTCACGCCGGCTCTTCGCGTACACGAACATTACGCGGCGGCTTGGCGATGCCAGCGTCCTGATCGAAGAGTGCGCGGACCGGTCCTTCACGCGGATCATCCACGACCCGCCGGCGTTGAGCCTGGCCGGCGAGCTGTACGCCGCGGCCTTCTATCGGCACCTCTATCGCGTGTTGCGGCCGGGCGGGCGGCTGTTCCACTACGTCGGCAATCCCCGGAGCAGCCTGGGGCAGCGCGTGACCAAGGGCGTGCGTGGACGACTTGCGGCTACCGGTTTTCAGCGCGTGCGGCTGCGCCCCGACGCCTTCGGTATCGTCGCCTACAAGTAGCGCCGCCCCGTTGCCCCGGCCGGCCAGCGGGCGCTATCCTCACGCGAGGCACACGGGACGAGGAGAGCCACCTTGGACGAGCGTCAGTGGGAGCACCTGCACGACTGCGCCGAAACGCTGATGCTGTGGCACGCGGTACTGAAGACGCCGGTGGGCGTGGCCTTTCTGCGGCTCATCACCGCCCTCGCCAGCGGGCAGCAGCGCCCGGCGCTCCGCAGCTACGCCGCCTTGACCGGGGCGCTCGTGCAGGAAAGCACACAGCCTTCGGGCCAGAGTATTTCGTCGCCAAGCGGCGATGCCTGGCAATCTTACGTCCTTGAGCGCGTGCTCGCGGACGAGAACCCCTTCACTCAAGCCCTTGCTCAGACTGGGGCCGCGGCACTCCCTTCCGGGCTGGCCCGTTTGGCAGCTTCCGACCTGCGCGGGCTAGAGGCTCTCTACCGCACCGATTCGGAAACGGTCCGCGCTGCCCTCGCGCGTCTCGACGGCGATACCGGTGCGACCGGAGCCGCCGGCCTCCCGACGTGGCGAGAGCTGGGCGCGGCCACGGAGCCGCCACCCATCGCCACCCTGCTCGACCGCACGGCCGGCTGGGACGCCCCGGAGGTGTTCCGCGCCATCGCGGAGCATATCGCTCGTGCCGGCAGCGGCCTCCTCGGTCGGTACCGCGCCTTCCGCTGGGTTCACGGCGAGCACGACACGCGCTCGCCACTCTGCCTGCCGCTGGACTTTGGCGCGCTGTGGGCCATTCCCCATCCCGACCCGACCCGCTTCGACGACCTCGTTGGTTATGCGCCGCAGCGCCGTCTTCTGCTGCAAAACACCGAGCACTTCCTCGCCGGGGCACCGGCCAACAACGTGCTGCTCTACGGCGACCGGGGCACCGGTAAGTCGGCCAGTATCAAGGCGCTGCTCAATGCCTACGGTGACCGGGGGCTACGCCTCATAGAAATCGCCAAGACCGATCTCGCTGATCTTCCGCACGTGCTGGCGGCGCTGCGGTCACGCCGGGAACGCTTCATCATCTTCGTGGACGACCTGTCCTTCGAGCATCACGAAACGCACTACAAAGACCTCAAGGTGCTGCTGGAAGGCAGCCTGGAAGCCCGGCCGCCGAACGTGGCGCTCTACGCCACCTCAAACCGGCGTCACCTGGTCCAGGAGCGGTTCTCGGATCGCGGCTCCCCGCGGGCGATGGTGGGCGCTGGCGGGCCGGGGCTATTCGGCGACGGCGCCGACGAGATCCATGCCCAAGACACCCTACAAGAAAAGCTCTCGATGAGTGACCGGTTCGGCCTCGCGCTGACCTATGCCACTCCCCTCCAAGCCGAGTACCTGGAGATCGTCGAGACGCTGGCGGCGCGCGCCGGGTTGACCATCCCCCAAGAGACGCTGCGCCAGCGCGCCTTAGCCTGGGCCACCCAGCACAACGGGCGGTCGGGCCGCGCCGCCCGCCAGCTCGTTGACTTCCTCATCGGTGAAGCGCTGGTCGGCCGTTAGGTATCAGCGTTCAGCCGTCATTGCGGCGGAGGCCGCAATCCAGGGGCCTCGGGGCAGTGCTGGGCAGATGTGTTCGGCTGCCGACGGCCTCCGCACATGGCTGGCAGTGCGACGGCAAACTGGTATCATGGCGTAGCGAATCCGGCCGGTAAGAACCAGGAGAAAGACGCCGCCTTATGGCACAGAACATGGAGCGCTGGCTCTTGGACCGCGACAATTTCCCCTGGGCGCAGGAGCACGTGCCGCTGGAGCAGTGGTACCAGATGGGGAAGTATTTTCCAGGTGCCGCCCTACGCCGGGACATGAAGTACGTTGACGCGGCCACGGGCACCGTCGTAGACCAAGCGGAGCACGCCGAGGTTCCGCCGGGGCGGGTCTACCTCTACGGCTTTGACGTGGTGGGGTTTCTCGGAATCAAACTGGATGGTCTCGATACGGGGACGGCCGGCCCGGTCCCGGTGCCCGGCGAATAGGCCGGTAGCCCGGTGTCTGAGATCGGATCGCAGTCATACTCTTTCACGTGAAACACCCGACGCGGGCCGCATCGCGCCTGAAGTCGGATCACCGGACAAGAGGCATTGCCCATGACAGATGACAGTGGCAAGCCGTCCGCGCAGACGAACGGCAATCGGTACGCCGAGATTGTCGGTGGTGAAACCCCTAGCCCGTTCGCAGTCGTGAGCCTGCTGGTGGCGCTAGTCTGTGCCCTGCTCGCGCTGCCGACCTGGCCGGAGGTATCGGACTGGTGGTTTGTAGCGGCCTTCTTCGGGGTTGCGGCCGTCATCCTCGCGGCCTTCACCTACCTGGGCCTGCCGGGGCAGGACGACGCCCAAGCCTCCTCCGACGCGGACGACACCGCCGGCCCCGCTCACTGAGCGCCGGCAGGAGGCGCTGATAATGGAGGAGATTACTTCCCTCCTCCCGCTGCTGATCCCGCTCATCCTGCTCCAACTCATTCTGATTATTGTCGCCGTGAGGGACTTGGTGCGGCGGGAGAGAACGCGCGGCCCCAAGTGGGTCTGGGCGATCATCATCATCTTCGTCAACCTCATTGGACCGATTGTTTACCTGGCGATAGGCCGCGAAGAATGAGCGCCGTTCGCACCGAGGCCTTGCATAAGCATTACGGCGAGGTGCGCGCACTCGATGGGCTGGACCTCGCCGTCGCGCCCGGCTCTATTTACGGCTTCCTCGGGCCGAATGGTGCCGGGAAGACCACGGCAATCCGCATTCTTACCGGGCTTGCCAAGCCCACCAGCGGTCGGGCGTGGGTCATGGGCGTTGAGGTTGGCCAGGGCAAGAGCGAGACTACGCGCAGCATCGGCTATCTACCCCAAGACCCGGCCTTCTACCCGTGGATGACCGGGCAAGGCTTCATCGACTACGTAGGACGGGTGTTCGGTCTCTCGGCGATGGAGCGCGATGCGCGCACTAAGGAGTTGCTGGCCATCGTTGGCCTAGCCGAGGCTGCCGAGCGCAAAGTCGGTGGGTATTCCGGCGGCATGCGCCAGCGGCTTGGCCTCGCACAAGCGCTGGTCAATCGCCCCAACGTGCTGCTGCTTGATGAGCCGGTGAGCGCCCTCGACCCGGCCGGGCGCAAGGAAGTGCTCGATTTGATCGAGGCGCTGCAAGGTCAATGCACGGTGCTGATGTCCACGCACATCTTGGATGACGTAGAGCGGGTGTGTGACACTGTTGGCATCATCTCCGGGGGGCGGATGATCACCCAAGAGAGGCGTGAAGACCTCCTCACCCGCTACGCTGAACCAGCGTTCGAGGTCGAAGTCGTCGGCGGCGCAGACAAACAGTTGCATCTCTGGACTAGAGCGTTAGACGCAAGGCCATGGATTACGTCGACCGCGGTGCATGGGCAGCGAACGCGGATCGTCGTCAGCGATGTACAGATTGCCCAGCGTGAGTTGCTGGCCTCGGCTGTGCAAGCTGGCCTGGTGATCGCCCGCTATGAGATGGTCAGACCGTCGCTCGAGGACGTTTTCCTGCGGCTCGTGCGAGCGGAGCACGGAGGATGATCTTCTTCACAGCCCTTCGCAAAGAACTGCTCGAACAATGGTCCTCGTATCGCCTGCTCATCGTGGCGGCAGTATTGCTCTTCTTCGGTCTGCTCTCGCCAGTGACTGCGAAATATACGTTGGAGGCCATTAAGCTCGCATTGCCGAATGGTGAGGAGATTGCTGCCCTCCTACCGCTACCAAGCGTGAACGAGGCGGTGGAGCAGTATCTTGGGAATCTCAGTCAGTTCGGGGTCGTGATTGCGCTGCTCGTGACGATGGGCACAGTAGCTCAGGAAAAGGACAAGGGCACGGCCGCGCTGATGCTGGCTAAACCGCTGCCGCGTGGCATCTTCCTGATGGCCAAGCTCGTCGCTATTGCGCTCACGTTCGCCGTCAGTTTCACTCTGGCGGGAGCAGCGTGCTACTACTACACGCTTATCCTCTTCGAGGCCATGGACATCGCAGCGTGGTTAGCGCTCAATGGGCTGATGTTCCTATTCGTGCTCATCTATATCGCCTTGACGCTGCTGTGCAGTACACTGACCAAGTCGCAGGTGGCCGCTGGCGGCATGGCTTTCGGCGCGATGATCATTCTGGCCAGTATGAGCGCTGTGCCCGGGATCGGTGAGTATCTGCCGGGTCAACTGATCAGCTGGGGTGTGGCACTGATGGCTGGCAGCAGTGCAGCCTACTGGCCAGCGCTCGGAGTCAGTATTGGGATCACCGCCGCTGCTCTCGCCAGCGCCTGGGCCATCTTCCGGCGCCAGGAGCTATGAGCCGCGGTGGATGCTGCGCGTCTACGCCCTCCGGGTTCGCGGCCTCCTCAGCCGTTGCCAGCCAGTCAAGCGGTGCCTGCACCGCATCGCTCGTCGGTGCCACTTCACCGCACTGCTAGGTGGCCGTGATACCCCTACCGCTGCGGTGGTGAGGGCCGCTATCGGTTAAGCCCCGGCGCGGGCGGCGAAGTAGTCGCGGCCGCCTTGAAAGAGGGTGATCATGCGGTCGCGGTGGACACTCTCGCGGTAATGCCCTTGCGTTCGCACCCACTCGATAGCTGCATCAAGGCGCTGCACAAAACCGGCCGCTGCCCGGCGCGTCCGCGGTGAGGAAGAGCCGCCGGAGCCGCGGCGGAAGTAGACCGGGCTGGTGTGCGCCCAGGCAAAGTGGCCGAAAGAGTCGCGGCCATCGCCGAAGCAGCGCGCCGCCAGCCACACTCTGTCGCGCACGTCCACCTTCCGGCGCATCGTGCCCTCGGAGCGGCCGGCTTCCCACGCTTCACGCGCTACCACCTCACCATCCGCGACGATCTCGACGCGATGGGCCGGCTGCGCGGACTGCCAGCGCACCACCACGTCCACCGCACTCTGCCGGGGTTGCAGCACGGTGCCAGGGCCAGTGCCCTCGACCGCGCAGAAAATGGCCGGGCCGTTGGTGATGAAGGTGCGCCCGGCCTGGAGCGCCTCCAACCAAGCGCCATAGTTGAACGTCGCCGGCACGAGCCGCCCAGCGCTCGGTCCGTGGTCGTGACCGCCCTCGCTGCCATCGTGTCCGGCGTGCGACGGACCGGCATTGAGCGCGAGGTCGGCGGCACTGCCGTCGCCGGTAAAGGCGTAGACCCGGTTGCTGGAGCAGATGAACCAGTCGGAGCCGGTGCTGGCCGGCAACTGCAAGCCGCAGGTCAGCAGGTCGTACCAGACGTCCCATTCCGGGTCCATCCAGAACGGATCGAAGAGATTGAAGGCATCGAGCTTGCCTAGCGACGCGGCGACGGGCGCCTCCATGCCCTGACCATTGTGGCACCAGATCGCCACGCCGCCTTGCCGATGCGCTTCATCGGCGGCGTCAATGAGCGGCGGATAGTCCGGCTCGCCCTCGGCGACCAGCACCGAGCCGCGGCTCAACGGCTCGACCAGCTTGGCCAGGTTGATGAGCATGAGATGGCCGTAGCCAATCCCGCCGTCCGTCGCGCCGGTCGCCGGTCGGTTGTGGCGCGTCTCCTCGCCGATATCGAGAACGGGGCCAGTAGCCAGCGTAGCCGCCGCGCCGGTGGGGCGGCCCACAACGTACTTGTTGCTGGCGTAGGGCAGATCCCGCCGGATGAGGGCGCTGATGACCGCAACCGAGAGGTCGGCGATATGCGGGTCGAGCCGCCGCCGCTCGTCGGGCCGGGTCTCGTGGTCGTCGTAGTGGATATGGGTGTTGCCGGCGTGCCAGCCCTCGGCCGGTAGGTTGACCCACCGTTCGAGCGGCAGCTCCACCTCCAGCGTGCCGGTGGGCGGTA
>JAJDZR010000289.1 GCA_022824545.1 Chloroflexota bacterium | reverse complement strand
CGCGCCCTCGCCGCGGGTCTTTCGCGGATGCCCGTCTACGAAGACGACATGGATCACATCCTCGGCGTCTTTTATGTCAAGGACGCTGTGCGCGCGCTGCACCAAGACGGTGAGCAGGAGGTGAGCCTGCGTCAGGTCCTGCGGCCAGTGCATTTCGTGCCGGAGATAAAAAAGGTCGCCGAACTGCTGCGGGAGATGCGCCAGAGCAAGACGCACTTGGCCATCGTCGTGGACGAGTACGGTGGTACTGCGGGGCTGGTGACGATTGAGGACATCTTGGAGGAGATCGTCGGGGAGATTCAGGACGAGTATGATAGCGAGGAAGCCCTGGTACGCCACCTCAGCGAGCGTGAAGCAATCGTGGATGCCCTCGCACCTCTCGGGCAAGTGAACGAGCTCCTCTCCCTGCGCCTCGACGCCGACGACGTGGACACCATCGGCGGCTTCGTCTACGACAGGCTCGGCCGCGTGCCGGAACCGGGCGACGAGGTGGTGGCGGACGGAGTGCGCCTCACCGTCGTGGCGATTGACGGGAACCGCATCAAGAAGGTCCGTATTCTGCGGCCGGTTCCGTCTCCCGAGAGCACGACCTCCACGGAGCCGGCTGCCTGAGCAACTCGTCTGCGTTGCATTCCCCGGCTTCCTCTCTCCGTGGGGGAGGGCCAAGGTGAGGACTGCCGAGCGGGCGGCGCGGCGTACCAGCGTACACAGTCCGAGGGCGACATGGCGACAACGGCGCGTACCTATCGCACCGAGGCGATCATCGTGCGGCGCACCGACTTCGGGGAAGCCGACCGCATCGTGACGCTCTACACGGCGGCTTACGGCAAGGTGCGGGCAGTTGCGCGTGGCGTGCGGCGCCCGCGCAGCAAGCTGGGGGGCAGCCTGGAGTTGTTTTCCCATACCGAAGCGCAGCTTGCTAGGGGACGCGACCTCGACATCATCACCCAGGCCGAGATCATCCGGGCCTACCATCACCTCCGCGACGACCTCTGGCGCACCAGCCTCGCCTGCTATGCCGCCGAGCTGATTGATCGGCTCAATGAGGTGCAGCAGCCCAATCCACCATTGTTTATGCTCCTGCGCGACACGCTCGGCTACCTGGACGAGGGTGGGCCGGCCGAGGCGTTGGTTATGCGCCGTTTCGAGACGCAGCTCTTGGGGCTGCTCGGCTACCTGCCGGAGCTGTACCGCTGTACCACATGTAGTGAGCGCTTGCAGCCCGGTCGCCTCTACTATAGTGCGGCCAGCGGTGGCGCCCTGTGCCGCGACTGTGGTCCGGGGCAGCAGGGCGCGCGGCCGGTGTCGGTGCGCGCGATCAAGACGCTCCGTTTGCTGGCGCAGAAGTCGCTGGACTACACCACGCGCTTGCGGGTCGGCGCGGCTACGGCGGCCGAGGTCGAGGAGCTACTGCAAGCGTCGGTGACATATATCTTGGAGCGACGGCCACGCGCCGCCGAGTTTCTCGGCCGGCTCAAGGCCGACGGCCTGGCCCCGGCAGCGGCCCACAGCCGCTAAGATAGGGGCAGGGTAGGCCGGCCGGGGGTGAGGACCGCTATCCCAACACGCTGCTGGAGCAGAGAGGCACCCATGAGCATACAGCCGACGGTCAGCATGGACACCCTAGTCTCGTTGTGTAAGCGGCGCGGCATCGTCTTCCCCAATAGCGAGATCTACGGCGGTTTCGGGAGCACCTGGGATTATGGGCCCTTGGGCGTGGAGCTGAAGAACAATATCAAGCGGGCTTGGTGGCGAGATATGGTGTGGGCACGGCCCGACGTCGTGGGCCTCGACGGCGCGATCCTCTCCGCGCCCGACGTGTGGCGGGCCTCGGGGCACGTCGAGCACTTCACCGATGCGCTCGTCGAGTGCCGCTCGTGCCACCGGCGGTTCAAGGCCGACGAGCTTGGCGCCAACTGCCCCCACTGCGGCGCGAGCGACTTCACGGACACGCGGCAGTTCAACACGATGTTCAAGACCTTCGTCGGGCCGGTCGAGGATGCTGCTGGGGTAGCGTACCTGCGGCCCGAAACGTGCCAGATGATCTATCTCAACTTCCGCAACGTGCAACTGGCGGCCCGCATGAAGCTGCCGTTCGGTATTGCCCAGATCGGCAAAGCCTTCCGCAACGAGATCACACCCGGCAACTTCATCTTCCGCACGCGCGAATTCGAGCAGATGGAGCTGGAGTATTTCGTCAAGCCGGATACGGCCGCAGAGTGGTTCGACCGCTGGGTGGAGGAGCGGCTGGCGTGGTACGTGCGGTACGGGATACCGCCCGGCTTGCTGGAGCGGTACGAGGTCCCCGATGACGAGCGGGCGCACTACTCGCTCCGCACGGTGGACATCAAGTTCCGGTATCCCTTCGGCGTGGAGGAGCTGGAAGGCATCGCCAACCGTGGCGACTACGACCTGCGGCAGCACGCCGCGGCCAGCGGGAAGGAGCTTGACTACTTCGACGACCAGGCTCAGGAGCACGTCATCCCGTATACCATCGAGCCGTCGGCCGGCGTGGACCGCCCGCTGCTGGCGTTTCTCGTGGCGGCCTACGCGGAAGAGGTAGACGAGAAGGGCAACAAGCGGGTCGTGCTCCGGCTCCATCCCCAGCTGGCGCCGGTCAAGGCGGCGGTCTTCCCCTTGGTGCGCCGCGATCCAAACCTGGTGGCGCTCGCCCAGGAAATCTACGCCACGCTGGGCCCGGAGTTCCCAACGGTCTACGACGAGAGCGCCGCCGTCGGCCGTCGGTACCGGCGGCAGGACGAGATCGGGACGCCGTGGTGCATCACGGTGGATCGGCAAAGCCTGGAAGACCGTACCGTGACGGTCCGCGAGCGCGATTCGATGACACAGGAGCGCCAGCCCGTTGACGAGCTACTGCCCGAATTGCAGCGCCGCTTGCGCGAGCCGTGGGCGCCACCGGAGCGGTAGCGGCGGGGGCGAGGACCGGCGCTATCCGGCGCTATGGGAGATACGGAGGCAGCAATGACTACCGAGACCGCGGAGATCGCTACACGCGCCGGCACTGTCCCACTGCGGGTGCTCCGAGCGGCGGATCGCGATTGTGGCACGACCCAGACGCCGGGAATGCAGCGCGAGGCCGGCGTCTCGCTGGAAACGACCGGCGCAGAGCAGCTTTGGATGGGACACGTGACCGTTGCGCCGGGCGTGGAATCCGGCGTGCATCACCATGGCGCGTGCGAATCCGGCATCTACATCATCTCCGGCCAAGCGCGCTTTCGCTCGGGGCCGGGCTTATCGGAGCAGGCGGATGCCGGCCCTGGCGATTTCATCTTTGTGCCGGCGTGGGCGCTGCACCAGGAGATCAACCTGAGCCAAACCGAGCCGGTTGTGGCGATTGTCTGCCGCACGGTCGCCGACGACGAGCTGGTCTATAACGAGGGGGGCGAGGGTTAGCTGGGAGGAAAGGGCAGGCGGGCCAAAGAGGACCGTATTACACACGCTCAAGTTAGGGTAGTGGCTCAGTTTGCTACACTGGGCTGGTTCCCGAAAGCAGGACGCCACCAAAGATGGGCCTATCGGCTCGACTGCGGCGAGACGTGTGCGACGCACGAAGTAAGAAGATGCCAAAGCCGATCAGTACGATCTGCTCACACTTCTTCTAGGTGATAGGCAGCGATGGCCTTCATGAACTCCGCCTGCACTTCGGCGGGCAGCGTCCCTGGTTGTCCGCCGCTGCTAGGCATATGCGTCACCATCAGCACGTGACGCATATCGCAGGCGATGCGCTTCGCCAACTCGGACGGCTCTCGGCCCAGGGTTTCGTCCCGCTGCGCCTGCGCCACCACCAATGGACTCTGTTCCACCTGCTGCTCGTCACTCATCATGACCTCCTTGTTCGGCTATCAACGTGCAACTAGCGTGTGTGCTTGCCTGTCATCCTTTCTCCCATCGCTAGGTAGTCTCGGCGGATGTTCCGCTCACGCATCGCTATCCTGCGCGGTCGGTCCTGTCCTGCTTGTATGAGCCGCAATCCAGGATGGAGTCATGACGCTGTGCGCCTCCACCCACGTAGGAGCGATTGCCCACCTGCACCGGGTATCACGGCTTCGAGCAAGGATTCCACTACCGGGAGCAGGTTAGGTTCCAACCGGCTGATGGAAGTAATAACAGAGGCCATCGGGGGCAGCGACAAAAAACACGTGGAGCTTCTGCCCGTCCCGCTCGTCCACCTGCCGGTCGCCGCACTGAACGCCGCGGCGTTCGAGTTCCTCCCGAGCGCGGCGGATGTCGGTCACTTTGATGGCCGCGCCGTCCTGGGAAGCATCGCCGCCGTTTATCGCGAAACCGATCCGAACGCCGTCGCGCTCCATAATCACCGTGGGTACCGGCTCATCCTGCCGTTCGACCTCGGACAAGCCGAAACAGCGACCATACCAGGCAACCGTCTCGTCCAGATCGATCACTGGTAAGGCCAGTACGTCGTTGGCAAACGGATACGCGGCTTCAAACAGTCTGGTCATAGCACCTCCATAGGTTTCTTGTTTCGCCTCTTATGGTGGCGGCATCCCCGGCTGTTGGCAACTCAGCCAGACGCTTTCCCACACGAGCTATGACTACAGTACACGTAGATCGGGATTGATGGGCTTAACGAGACGCGGGCCTGGATGGGGCGAAGCATTTTGGTACTGGCCCCGGCGCCGTCATCTTTGTCCCCGCGTGGGCGGGGGAACGAGGGCAACCACAAGGGTTGCCCCTACGGTGGCTATCCGGCCTCAGGTCTGTCATTCCCGCACAAGTGGGGGGCCACCCCCGCTGCATTGTCACCTGGTTGTCACATAATGCTGTTTTCGGAGCAAAAAAACGCCACTTGAAACCGCGGCAGGCACCCCGATTCCCGCAGAAGTGCGGCGCAGTCTCACGCTAACGGTACCTCCGGGGAATAGGAGACGTTGTTTTTACAGGACATGCCGGCTAGTAGTATAATGCTGTAGCTCCGGGCCGGTGTCGCTTTGGCCCGGAGGAGACGGTCAGATTTCGGGCAAGGAAGAAGGACACCGACACGATGAGTACGGCAACGGAAACGAAATGGGTCTATCGTTTCGCGGACGGAAATGCGGAGATGCGCGATCTCCTGGGAGGCAAAGGCGCTGGTCTGTCGGAAATGACCAATGCCCAACTGCCGGTGCCACCGGGCTTCACTATCACGACGGAAGCCTGCAACGCCTACAACGCTGCCGGGAAGCAGTTTCCCGCGGCGCTATGGGACCAGACGCTCGCCGCGATGCAAGAGGTCGAGGCCGCGACGGGCAAGCGGTTTGGCGATCCGCAAAATCCTCTGCTCGTCTCGGTGCGCTCCGGGGCCAAGTTCTCGATGCCCGGCATGATGGACACAGTGCTCAACCTTGGCCTCAACACCGAGACGCTCCAGGGCCTCGCAGAGTTGACGGGTAACGAGCGCTTTGCCAACGACGCCTACCGCCGGTTTATCCAGATGTTCGGCAAGATCGTGATGGGCGTGCCCGGCGAGCACTTCGAGGAGCTCCTCGATGAGGTCAAGCAGGAGGTTGACGCAACGCAGGATACCGACCTGACGGCCGGTCAACTGATGGACGTGGTTGAGCGCTTCAAGGCGCTCGTGCGGGAGGAGGCGGGGCAGGATTTTCCGGACGATCCGTATGAGCAGCTACGGCAAGCGATAGAAGCAGTGTTCGCCTCCTGGGACAATCCGCGTGCCTATGCCTACCGCGACTTCCACAAGCTACCCCACGATTTGGGCACGGCCGTCAACATCGTGACGATGGTGTTCGGCAACATGGGCGCGGATTCGGGGACGGGGGTGGCCTTCACCCGCGACCCGGCGACCGGGGAGCAGCGGCTCTTCGGCGAGTTCCTGACGAACGCGCAGGGCGAAGATGTTGTTGCGGGCATTCGGACCCCACGACCCATCGCGCAGTTGGCACGCGACATGCCCGGAGTGTACCGGGAGTTCGAGGCCATCGCCGAGCGGTTGGAGCAGCACTATCGCGATACGCAGGACCTGGAGTTCACTATCGAGCGCGGCACGCTGTACATGCTCCAGACTCGCTCGGCCAAGCGGACCGCCGCCGCTGCCGTAAAGATCGCCGTAGACATGGCGCAGGAAGGACTCATCAGCCGCGAGGAAGCAGTCCAGCGGGTCGAGCCGGATCAGATCTACCAACTGCTGCTGCCGCACTTCGACGAAGAGGCCAAAGCCGAGGCCTCTTCCGCCGGCCGCTGGCTGACTACCGGCTTGAACGCCTCGCCGGGCGCGGCCACCGGCAAGGCTGTCTTCGACGCCGACCGCGCCGCCGAGCTGGGAGGCGCCGGTGAGGCGGTTATCCTGGTGCGGCCGGAAACAAACCCCGACGACGTGCATGGGATGCTCGTCGCGCAGGGCATTCTGACCGCGCGCGGCGGCGCCACGAGCCATGCTGCCGTGGTCGCCCGGGGCTTGGGCAAGTCATGCGTGGCCGGTGCGGAGTCCATTCTGGTGGATACGGAGCGGCGCCAGTTCACCGTCAACGGACAAGTCGTGCATGAGGATGACGCCATCAGCATTGACGGGACGACCGGCGAGGTGTTCACCGGCGTTATCCCGACGGTGGAAACGCACCTGGAAGATGAGCAGGAGCTCCAGGTGTTGCTGACCTGGGCCGACGAGTACCGACAGCTCGGCGTGTGGGCCAACGCGGACTATCCCCGGGACGCGCAACGAGCACTGCGCTTTGGCGCCGAGGGGATCGGCCTCTGCCGCACGGAGCACATGTTCTTCGAAGAAGATCGCCTGCCCATCGTGCAGCAGATGATCCTGGCAGCCGGAGAAGCCACGGCGCTGGAGAATGAGCTGGCGCAGCGCCAGGCGGCGCTCGCCGCGGCAGAAGGTCGCCGCGCACGGGTAGCGGCTAGACGGCAGGTGGCCGAGCAGGAAGCGGCGGTGGCAGCGTCGTCCGCGGTAAAGGACTACCGTGAAGCACTCGAACGGCTGCAGGAGGTTCAGACCGAGGACTTCCGCGGCGTGCTCGGCACGATGGCCGGCCGACCGGTGATTATCCGGCTACTCGACCCACCGCTCCACGAGTTTCTACCCAACTACGAAGAATTGCGGGTCCAGCTCCTGGAGCTAACACATCGGGGGGTCTCCCCTGCAGACCGGGATGAAACCGAGTACCTGCTACAGGCCGTTGGCCAGATGACCGAGGCCAATCCGATGCTCGGTATGCGTGGCTGCCGGCTGGGACTGCTCTACCCCGCTATCTACGCCA
Organism: Chloroflexota bacterium; assembly: GCA_022824545.1. Lineage (GTDB taxonomy): Bacteria > Chloroflexota > UBA11872 > UBA12225 > JAJDUF01 > JAJDUF01. Next base: position 9,356 of record JAJDZR010000289.1, on the reverse strand, counting down.
TGCAGGTGCGGGCGATCCTCAGTGCCGCGAGCGACCTGGCGCAGAACGGGGTGGATATCCGGCCGGAGATCATGATTCCGTTGGTCGGGCACGTCAACGAGCTGAAGATGGTCCGCGACCAGCTGGAGGAAGTCGCGGCCGAAATCGAGCAGGAAACTGGCCAAGACTTGCATTACAAGTTCGGCACCATGATCGAGCTGCCGCGGGCGGCCCTCACGGCCGACGAGATTGCCGAGTACGCCGAGTTCTTCAGCTACGGCACCAACGACTTGACTCAGACGACCTTCGGATACTCCCGCGACGACGCCGAGAGCAAGTTCTTGATGCCCTACATGGAGCAGGGCGTCCTGCCCGAAAACCCCTTCCAGACGCTGGACCGCAACGGCGTCGGGAAGCTCATCAAGATGGGTGTGGAGCTAGGGCGCTCGACCCGCCCTGACCTGGAGATCGGGATTTGTGGTGAGCACGGTGGCGATCCGGCGTCAGTCACCTATTGCCACGATATCGGTCTGGACTACGTGAGCTGCTCGCCGTTCCGCGTGCCCGTCGCCCGCTTGGCCGCTGCACAGGCGGCGCTGGCGCACAGCGGCCCGCGCGACGTGTAGCGCGGCGCGTTGCACGTTCGCCATTGGGCAACCGGAGCGTCCCCGCCGCCGTTGTATCGGAGGCGGGGGCGGTTGCCGCCTTGGGCATGACGACGTTACCCCGGCATTCATCATGGCCGATCCAGTCATTGACGAAATCAAGCAGCGGGTGGACATCGCCGACCTCGTCGGCAGCCGCGTGGCGCTCAAGAAGGCCGGGCGCACCCTCAAGGGGTTGTGCCCGTTCCACGACGAGAAGACGCCGTCGTTCGTCGTCTATCCCGATCAAGGCTCGTACCATTGCTTCGGCTGCGGCAAGAGCGGTGATGCGTTCACCTGGCTACAGGAGACCGAGCACCTCGATTTCGGGGAGGCGCTCCGTCAATTGGCCCAACGCGCTGGCGTGGACCTGCCGGAGCGCCGCCGGGACCCCCAGGCTACGGAGAAGCGCCAGCGTCTACTGGCGGCGCTGAATGAAGCGGCAGCCTTCTACCACCGGCAGCTGCTGGAAGCGCGCACGCCTGAAGCGCAAGCCGCCCGCAAGTACGTGGCATCGCGCCGCCTGACGGCGGCTACCGTCGAGCGCTTTGGTCTCGGCTACGCTCCGAACCGCTGGGATGTGCTCCTGAAACACTTGCGCCAGCGGCGCCACGCTCCGGAGGTTGCGGTTGAAGCCGGCCTACTGCGTGAAGGCGAGCGTGACGGCAGCCGGTATGACCTATTTCGGGGACGGCTGCTCTTTCCCATCCGCGATGCCGGCGGCGCGGTGATCGGGTTTGGGGGCCGGATTCTCGGCGAAGGTCAGCCAAAGTATCTCAACTCGCCGCAAACGCCGCTGTTCGACAAGAGCACCGTGCTCTACGGTCTCGATCAGGCACGGCAGGCCATCCGACGCGAAGAGCAGGCCATCATTGTCGAGGGCTACACGGATGCGGTGATCGCGCACCAGCATGGCTACACCAACGTCGTGGCCGCCTTGGGAACGGCGCTGACCGAACAGCAAGTGCGCCAGTTACGTCGCTACAGCCAGAACCTCGTGCTGGCGCTCGATGCCGATAGCGCCGGCCAAGCGGCGACTCTCCGCGGGTTGGATGTCCTGCATGAGGCGTTGGCCTCGGGCGCGGCGCCTGGCATCCAAGGCGAGGTTCGCGTTGCCACCCTGCCGGCCGGCCGCGACCCGGATGATGTGATCCGCGCCGACCCGCAGCAGTGGGAAGCGTTGATCGAGCAGGCCAAGCCGTTCGTCGAGTTTGCGATTGACGCGGCCGTCGCCGGGGCCGATCTCAGCAACGCGCGCGAGAAGTCCGCCGTGGCGTCCCGCGTCTTCCCGCTCATCCGCGCGGTCGGCGACCCCATCGCCCGCGCGCCCTATGTCGCAATGCTGGCGGAGCGCTTGGGAGTGGACGAGCAGACCGTCCAGGCGGCGATGGCTGCATCGCGCCGGAGGACGCCCCGGCGATCCACGCGCCGGGGCGAGCCGCCGCCTTTCGACGAGGCCGGCGCACCAGTCTTGTTGGAGCAGCCACGGGCAGGATCACCGGAAGCCCTGGAGAAACTGGAGCACCACTGCCTCATCGCGCTGCTGTCTGCGCCCGACCTGCTGGCGGACCTCGTCTACCGGCCGACCGAGGCCGACTTCCGGCGGCCGGAGTACCGCGAGATCTACCGCGCGGTAGCACAGGGCACCACTCGCCCTCCCGACTCCGTGCAGCCGGCTGTCGTCGGCTCTCCGGCAGCCGCCATTCGCGCGACACTCGACGAGAGCCTCTGGCCCCATTTCGACAAGCTGGTCGAGCACATTGCAAAGAGTCCGCCAACCACAAGCTCGCAGCGCCAGGCCGACCTCATTCAGGTGACGCTGCGCTTGCGCGAGGAGGCGCTAAAGGAGATGCAGCGGCGCGTGCAGGCGCAATTAGCCGCCGCCCAACAGCCAGACGACCTGAGCGAGCTGCTCCGGCGGCAAGTCGAACTGCACAACGACCTCAACCGCGTCCAGCTTGCCCGCAGCCGACCACCCTTGTATACTGCGGCACCCGCCTAGACGGTGGGCCATTTCTGTTTCCTTACTGTGGCGGCAGGATTCCACGGCCTGCCGGGTGTGTACCCCGATGGTGGCAGAAAACTCCTCAGAACGGGAACCGGCTGTCAAGCGGCTCGTGGCGAAGGGCCGCCGGCAACAGTACCTCACGCACCGGGACGTTGCTGACGCGGCGGCCAAGCTACCGGCGGCGGCCCCGGCCAACCTGGACCCGCTGTACGAGCGCATTCAGGAAGCCGGTATCGAGATCGTCACCGACGAGGATTCGGCGCAGGCCGAGCGGGACGAGGCGGCGCCACCAAGCTCCGAGGAACTGGCGCGGGCTTTCGAGGACCTGTCCGAGGTTGCCATTGACGACCCGGTGCGCCTCTACCTCCACGAGATCGGCAAAGTCCCGCTGTTGACCGCGGCGGAAGAGGTGGAGATCGCCCGGCGGATGACCGAGGGTGACGAGAGTGCCCGCCGCCATCTGATCGAAGCCAATCTGCGGCTGGCCGTCTCCGTCGCCAAGCGGTACCAGGGCCGCGGGCTGACCCTGCTCGACCTCGTGCAGGAAGGGAATATCGGCCTCATCAAGGCCGTCGAGCGGTTCGACTACACGCGCGGCTTCAAGTTTTCCACGTATGCGACCTGGTGGATCAGGCAGGCCGTTACGCGGGCGATTGCCGATCAGGCTCGCACGATCCGCATTCCTGTGCATGTGGTGGAGCTTATCAACAAGCTGGTGCGTATTTCGCGTGAATACCAGCAAGAGCATGGGCGCGAGGCTAAGCCGGAAGAGTTGGCGCGCGCTATGAACTTGGCGCCGGAGCGGGTTGAAGAGTTACTTAACATTGCCAAGGAGCCGGTTTCCCTGGAAACGCCGGTCGGGGAAGAGGACAGCAACACGCTCGGCAACCTCATCCCTGACGAGGCGGCCGTAGTACCGGCCGACGAGGCCACGCGCCGTGCCCTCCACGACCTGATGGAGAGCGTGCTCGACTCGCTCACCGCGCGTGAGCGGGAGGTCTTGCGTCTGCGGTACGGCCTCGACGATGGGCGCAACCGCACGCTCGAAGAGGTCGGTAAAGCCTTCAAGGTGACGCGCGAGCGCATTCGCCAGATCGAAGCGAAGGCGCTCCGCAAGCTGCGCCACCCCAGCCGCAGCCGGCGTCTCCGCGACTACCTCGAATAGCGGCGCTCGCCTGCGGCGGACGCCGGCGCAAGAGCGCGAAAACCCGTCGCCAGCATCGCGCTTGCCGTCACGGCTGCGCCGATCATGGTGGCACCGACACCCCAAAGCTCGCCGACTATACCCATCAGCAGTGGCAGGACCAGCCAGCCAACCGATGCACTCCCCATCATCAAGGCGGTGGTTGGCCCGCTGTGCAGCGGCAGCCGTGCTTGCGCCACGGCCACGAGGGTGGGGAAGATGCCGCCAATGCAGAATCCGGCGAGCGCAAAGGCGGCGGCGGCTACCCCGCCGCTGGTGGTGGTGACGGCCACGACAATTGCCCCGACTGCCCCACTCATGCTGATGAGCAGCACTCGCCGGACGCTCCACCGCCCGGTGAGGCCGGCGGCGGCGAGCCGGCCAACCAGGAGCGCGGCCCAGAAGGCGGCCGTCGCGCGCGCGGCGGCGGCGGGAGCGGCGCCGTGCAGCTCGATCATGTAGGTGGTCAGCCAGGCGGCAATGCCGACTTCCACGCCCACGTACAGCAGCATCATGAGCGCCAGCCAGCGCAGCGAGGAGTCGGCGAGGAGGAGGCGCCAGGCCGGCGGCCGGGCAGTACGCTGCGGCGGGGCGGCCGGGTACCAGGCGGTCAACGCCGCGAGCAGGCTTGGTGCCAGCAGGAGGGCACCGAGCAGGAATGCCTGCCGCCACGTGGCGCCGTGTTCCAGCCCCCACGCCCACAGGAGTGGTCCGAGCAACGTGCCCACAGAGAAGAACGTGTGCAGCACGTTGAGGACACGGGCCTTGCGCCGTGGCTCCGGAATACCGTCTCCAATGGCGGCGTTGAGCACCACGTCGAGGCAACCAAAGCCCAATCCGAGCACCAGGCTGCCAGCAAGAGCCACGCCCCAATAGGGTGCGCCACCCAGGGCGGTGAAGCCGACAGTGAGCATTACAGTGCCAAACATGGTCATGAGGCGGCGACGATGGGTGACGCTAGGCACGCCGCTGCCGAGCACTCCGAGCAGATGGCCCAGCGACATGGCCGGAAAGAGCCAACTCACCCCGAAGAGACTGAGGCCGAACGTGGCGCGGATTTGCGGCAACGCCGGGCCTTGGATGGCGAGGGCGGCCCCGACAATGACGTGGAGCCACGCGACGAGGCCGTAGAGGGTTCGCAGCGGCGTGCGCGTGTTCATGGAATGTTGGCGCCGCGCAGCCTACCGGCTAGGAACCGTCCTGTCGGCCGGCCCGCCCCGGAGCGGGAGTGGTTGCCGGCCGGTAGCGTGCGGCGTCGCGCTGGCGGTACTTGGCCAGCACGCGCTCGAAGCTGTCCTGGAGATCAATGCCCTGGGAGTTGGCGAGACAGATGATCGTGTAGAGCAGGTCGGCCAATTCGAGGCCCAAGTCCTGCTCGCTCTCGTCGGGACGCTTCGGTTTTTCACCAAACAGGTGATTGACGAGCCGTGCCGTTTCGCCTAACTCTTCGGTGAGCCGCGCCAACTGCGCGAGAGGATGCCAGTAGTCGGTTCCTTGCTCGCGGACCCACTGGTCCACCAGCTTCTGGGACTGTCGGAAGGTGAGGTCATTCATAGCAGGGTGATTGTACGGGATTGCGCCCACTGCAAGCGCTACTCCCGTTCGACACCGGGGTAGTCGAGGCTCTACAGTGAGCGCAGTGCGGACGCGCGGCCGTGACAAGGAGCAACTACGCTATGGATGTGGTACCGATTGCGATTATCGGCTGTGGGGGGATGGGAAGACGCCACCTGCGCGGACTGGCGACGCTGCAGGCATCGGATTTCAATAACGTCTCGCTCGCCGCGGTTTGCGACCTCCATCGGCCGAACGCCGAGGACCTCGCGGACGAGGCCGAGCAGCTACTGGGAGCACGACCGCAGGTGTGCGAGCGGATTGCAGACCTCGCGGCCGTGGACGGTTTGCGCGGCTGCGACATCACGACCGACGCCGGGAGTCACCACCGCGTCGCAGTGCAGTGCTTGGAGGCCGGCCTCCACGTGCAGATCGAGAAGCCGCTGTCATTGACCATCCGCGGCTGCGACGAGATCATCGCGGCCGCCCGGGAACGGGGGCTGGTGCTCTCGGTGGCGGAGAACTACCGGCGGGACCCGATCAACCGGCTGGCGCGGGCGCTACTGGCGGACGGCGCCATCGGCACACCGCAGTTCATGCTGGAAGTGGGGATCGGTGGCGGGAAGCAGATCGCCATTACGCCGTGGCGCCATCACAAGCTCACCGGTACTATCGTGACGGACGCCGGTATCCACAACGCCGACATTATGATGTACTACCTGGGGGATGTCGTGACGGCCTATGGCGAGGGGCGCATTACGCAGCCGATTCGTTACCGCGCGGCGGAGGCGGGCGGCCCGGGCGGCTTTTACGCCAAGTGGGCGAAAGATTTCCCGGAGCAGGTCGAGGCGACCGGCGAAGATGCCCTCTTTGGCTCGCTGCATTTCGCCTCCGGCGCGCTGGGCACGTGGATTGCCCATCGCGGTGCGATAGGCCACTCGCAGGGGCAGCGGACCGTGTACGGGAGCAACGGCTCCCTGTCGTCGCCGGGCGACCGCCAAGGCGCACCGTTGACCGTGTACGTGGACGGTCGCACGATCACGGATGGAGCGATGCTCGATCTGGCACCGAGCTACCGGTTGCCACCCCTGGAAGCGGCGCTGTTCGGTGGCGAGCGCGTCTGGCACTACGACGGCCCGTTCAACGTGATTGACTGGAAGATTCTTGCCCAGGAGTACCACGAGTTTGCGACGTGTGTGCTCACCGGCGCCAGGCCCGAAGTAACCGGCGAGGTCGGTCGGCGCACGGTCGCGCTGGTCAACGCGCTGTTCGAGTCGGGTCTCGCTGGACGCGCCGTGACGCTCGACGAGGTTGAAGCCGGCGCAGTAGACGCCTACCAGCGCGAGATTGACGAGCACCTCGGCTTGGTCTAGAAGAGAAGTTAATAGCGGTCTCGTGCTACCCGGCTAGGCGCTAGGGCCAGGACGATTGCCTCGCAGATTGGGTTCCACCTCGCCATCATAGGCGACACCGACCGGCCGCACTGTCCCGGGGGTGTCAACATTGATGCCCAGTATCAACACGGGGAAATCATCACTGCGCTCACCACGATGGATCAGGTTGGTCACGACCCGCTCGAAGTCCCCTATACCACTGGACATCTCAGAGCGGAGCCTTGAAACCGGGGCGATTTCGACTCCCACATCAATGAGACCTCGTCGCTCATAAATAGGCATCTTCGCTAGGACATCATATTCCAAGAATGCATACTTTCCAAACTGGCTCTCCAGGCCAACACGATTCTTGATGCCATCCATAGACATCGGAATACGCCGATCGTAACCGGTAGCCGGAAACCGCTCACGGAGCGTGAGCTTGCGCTCCGCGCTATCCCAGCCGTCCAGGTAGAGTTGCTTTTCCAGCAAGCAGTAGTTGATGGCAATGGGTGAATAAAGGAGACCTGACCGTCCCCGTTCGTTCGTTCTCTTTACTCGGCAAGATTCCCCGTCAATGGCAGCGATAGCCGCCTCGATCTGAGCCAGTTCATCAGCATGGTACCTCTCCAGCACCTCAGCGCCACGTGCAAAGGAAAAGCGGTCCACGATACGCATCGGATAGACCTCTCAGCACAATCGCTTACGGACACCTAGAGCTACCCGACGTAGTAGCTGCTTAGTTATTCACTGGTTTGGGCATCTTCTCCAAGTAGCCAGGCAGCAGAGACTCCCAGCGCGGCAGCGAGAGCAACCAACTCGCGGTCGTCCACTTCCCGGTAGCGAACCTCGATCTTGGAGATAGCAACTCGACCCAGCCTGAAACCTGATATTTGCATTCGTGCCGCAAGCTCTGCCTGTGTGAGCGGGGGCTGAAGCTTCAGCCGGGCCTCACGCACGCGCGGCCCAACGAGGTTGCGATTTGGCATTATGGTCCTATTCCTGGCTTGCTCCACCAAGAGAACACAGCAAGGTCATCCTAAGCTGTAACACTGCCGCAATTGCTCCACAGGCGGAACATCTGGCAGTATGGAGTAGGCGATGGGCAGGATTGCACTGCGCGTGAAGTCTGGCTGGCAACAGGCGGAGGTGGGGTAGCACGATGAGGATTGCGGATCAGTGGGACGCCAAAGCCGATGTATCTCTCTATGTGGGTGATACGTTGGACTTGCTGCGGCAGTTACCTGCTGCTTGTGCCCAACTGGTGATTACCTCGCCGCCCTACAATATCGGCAAGGAATACGAGCAAGGCCAGAAGCTAACTCTGGATCAGTATGTCGCTGGACAGGAGCAGGTAATTGCCGAATGCGTCCGGGTCCTGCGTCCCGGCGGTAGTATTTGCTGGGAGGTAGGCAATCACGTTTCGTCAAGCGAAATTACTCCGCTGGACATTGTGCTGTATCCAGCATTCAGACAACACCCAGACCTGAAACTCCGCAATCGGATCATCTGGCACTTCGAGCATGGTCTGCATTGCACCAAGCGCCTATCTGGGCGACATGAAGCAATCCTATGGTTTACCAAGGGCAGCGAGTACACCTTCAACCTCGATCCCATCAGAGTGCCACAGAAGTATCCCGGCAAGCGAGCCTGGAAGGGGCCACGGGCTGGCCAGTACACCGGGAATCCGCTGGGGAAGAATCCCGGCGACGTGTGGATCTTCCCGAACGTCAAGGCCAACCACATAGAAAAGACTCCGCACCCTTGTCAGTTTCCCATCGAGCTTGTCGAGCGCTTCGTCCTCTCGCTGACCTCCCCAGGTGAGTTGGTGGTTGATCCATATATGGGGGTGGGCAGTACGGCCTGTGCTGCAATCCTGCACGGTCGGCGAGTAGCCGGTGCGGACATCGTCTCGGAGTATATTCGGATTGCTAGGGAGCGGCTGGCCTTGGCAGCGGCTGGCACGCTCCAGCGGCGGCCAATGGGCCGGCCCGTACACCGGCCGGCCCCGAACTCTGCTCTTACTCGTAGGGATGATCTCGCGGCTCCTGCATCGCCGCAGCGGCGCCGCAGGCCGGCTCAAGGCATGCGTATCGCGCAAGCCGCACGCAACCAGAACGGGCAGTCTGAGGCTGATGAAGACAGCAGTAGACACCGCGACAAGCCGGCTGTGCTCCAGCCAAAACTTCTCGACTGAGTGCTATGCGGTAGCTCAGGCCAGCGCACTGGCGGGGTAGAGCTGGCGGTAGTGACGCCGGAAGGCTTCGCGGGCGCGGTAGAGCAGCGTCTTGACGGTGTTGGGCGTGGTCTCTAGCTCGCGGGCAATCTCCGCGTATGACAGCCCTTGATACTCGCGTAGGGCCAGACACCGCCGGTGCTTGGGCGTCAGCCGCGCGAAGACCTGGCGGACTTGCTCCCGCTCTTCCTGTTGCAGCGCCTGTCGCTCCGGACTGTCCGGGGATACCTGCAGCGGATGGAACAGGGCCAGGAAGCGATCCCATGGCTGCCACTTGATGAGACGCTTGCGGCGTAGGGCGTCAATGCAGACGTTGGTGGCAATGCGGTAAAGCCAGGGCTTCACCTTGAGATCGGCTGGCATCTTCGGCAGGGCGGTA
>JAJDZR010000266.1 GCA_022824545.1 Chloroflexota bacterium | reverse complement strand
TCCTTCGATCCGGTGCGCGGCCTCAACCGGACGGAGTTGACCTGGTACGAGGAGGGGCAGCGTCGCCAGGTGAAGCTGGCTGTGCGTCTCTACACGGCGACGGAGCTGACGCGGATGGTCGCAGCCGCCGGGCTGCGGCCGGTTGCATACTACGGGGATTGGAGCGGTGGCGAGTTGACACGCGAGAGCCGGCATATCATCCTGGTTGCCGAGAAACCTTAGGGGCGCACGGCTGATCGCCTCGCCCAACCACGCAACGGAGGGAACAGCAATGGCGGGACGATTGGCGGGCAAAGTGGCACTGGTGGCCGGGGCAGGGCCGAACATGGGCCGGGCGGTAGCGACGTTGTTTGCCCAAGAGGGCGCCAAGGTGGTGGTCGTGGCTCGCGGCGCAGGGAGCACCGCCGGCACCGTCGAGCGGATCGAGCGCTTTGGCGGCGCGGCCCGCGCGGTGCAGGCCGACGTGAGCACCGAGGCCGGCGCGCAGAGTGCAATCCAGGCGGCGGTGGCGAACTTTGGGCAGCTCGACATCGTGTATCACAACGCCGGCGGCTTCTTCACGCCCAAGTATGCCGTCGAATCGCTGCCGGCGGACTTCTGGGAAGGGGCACTCGCCAACAATCTGCGCTCGCTCTACTGGCTGACCCGCCAGGCAGTGCCGCACCTCGAAGCAGTTGGTGGGGGCTGCATCATCACCGTGTCGGCCGCCGATCTGGTCGTTCAGGATGCAAATAGCGCCTACGCCGCCGCGAAAGCGGGACTGATCGGCGCCGCCCGTAACCTGGCGCGTGAGCTGTTCCCGAAGAATATCCGCGTCCACGCGATGTGCCCGGGCATCATGTGGGAGCAGCTGGCGGAGAGTGAGGATGGGCGCGTCAGCCCGGCCGCACGCCAACTCGACCGGCTCGGCAACGCCGCCGACGTAGCCTATGCGGCGCTCTGGCTGGCCTCCGACGAGGCGGCTTGGGTCACCGGCCTGGCCGTCAACGTGGACGGCGGCGATGCCGTGTTCGCCGACTCACCTATGCGCCGCCGCGCCGTCGAGTCGCGTCTGGCGTAAGTTTGTCCCCCTATGGTCTTCCCGCCGCAGCGGCCGGCCGGTCGTCGCGCGGACTCCCCTTCCCTGGAGGGAAGGGGTTGGGGGTTAGGTCCGCTCAGATGAGCAGCGTGTGGCGCAAGGTTGTCAGCGTGCTATTTACCGTCTGAATCAGGGAGCCAAGGGCACCGCTTACCAGGTAGCCGCTGGCTAGGAGCGCCAAAGTCATCCCTAGCTTGCGCCACGCCGGCCAGTCGCCGCGCCAGACAAACCAGGACCAGTAGGCCGCGCAGCCGGCGAGGCACGCCGGCAGGAGTAGCATCACAGCGGTGACCACGCAGAGCACGACCGCAATCACCGCGTTGAGCAATCCAGGCGACACAGCAAGCTCTGAGAACCAAAGGGTCGCCTGGCCGAGTGCCCAGACACCGACAAAAAGCGCCACGTAGACCCACAAGCCGGTCGCGGCGACGCGCACGATCAGCGCCCACAACGGCTCGTACCAGGGTGGGCCGCCTAGTCCGAAGAGGTGCTGCCGCATCAACGCCTGGGACTCCAGGCGAAACCGCAGGCCGCCAATCCCATAATATACTGTGCTTGCGTCTAGGGCAGCGCCCCGAGCATGCTGCGGGTCTCCAGGAGCCGGGTGCGCTGCATCCGGCGACGGCAACTCCTCCTCGCCGATCTCGACGTGACGTGCGAACCAGTCGCTGAGCTTGAACAGCGCACCGGATACGCCCACCAACCCCAGCACGACGGCGCCGGCCAGCGTGAGCACCTGATTGATCGGAGTGGCTGGTCCGAGCGCCTGCGCGATGGTAATAGCGATCGAAAAGGCGCTATAGATGGCGACGAGAGCGACGAGATTGGCCAGAATGCTGACCCACGCTTCACGCATGGTCTCCCCCTCACCTACCGGCCAAGTCGGCAGACCGTTACTATGATACTGAAGGGAGCACGCCACGATGAAGGTTGCCGTCCTGTCCGATACGCACGATCACCTGGATCAGCTCGCCAAGGCGCTGGCCGCCGTCCGGGAGAGCGGCGCAGAGGCGCTGGTGTTCTGCGGCGACTTCTGCGCGCCGTTTACGCTGGCGGCTTTGGCCGAGGGCTACGCCGGACCCATTCATGCCGTCTTCGGCAACAACGATGGCGACCGGATGCTGCTGCTCACCATCGCCGGTCAGCATCCCCACGTGTCCCTCCATGGGGAAGTCGGTCGAGTGGAGCTAGGCGGGCGCCAAGCCGCCATCGTCCACTACACGGACTTGGGCTATGACTTAGCCGCCAGCGGCAGCTACGACGTGGTGTTCTGCGGACACACGCACGTCTACGAAACGGCCCGCGTCGGTCCGCGGCCGACGCTCCTGGTCAATCCCGGCGAGGTGATGGGCCGACTCGGCGCGCCAAGCTGGGCACTGGTAGACCTCGCTGCGCTGACGGTCGAGCGGCAGCGGCTCTGAGACGGGGCCGGCCGAGGGATATACCGCCCCCCTATGGTCCCCCCGCTGTGGCAGGGGGACGGTGGTTACCTCCCCCGTGACGACGAGGATCACTGGGTACGGAAGCACAGGCCGACTGCACCGGGCCCCACGTGCGAGCCGATGGCCGGTCCGATTTCGCCCATGTAAAGCTCGCCGATGCGAAACCGGGCTTCAACTTGCCGGCGTAGCTCCGCGGCGCCATCCGGAGCAGCGGCATGGAGGATGCCGGCCATTGCCAGCTCGTTGCCACCGGCCCGCTCGGCGGCATACTCGATCAAGTGAGCTACCGCTTTCCTCCGCGTGCGGGGACGAGCCAGCGGAGCCAGTTCGCCAGCATCCAAGTGCAGCACCGGCCGGAAGCGGAGCAGGCTCCCGATCATATGTTGTGCCCGGCCAATGCGTCCGCCCTTATGCAGATAATCCAGCGTATCGAGCGTCAACGCTACGCCGCAGTAGGGCTGTAGCTCGCTCACGCGCGCCAGCACCGCGTCGGCATCGGCGCCGGCTGCTGCCAACCGTGCGGCTTCGATCACCAAGGCGCCCTCGGCCAGCGCCGCGAGACCGGTGTCCACGACCTCTATGCGCGGGCCGGTCATGGTCTGAGCGGCGGCGCGCGCCGAGTTGTAGGTGCCACTGAGCTTTGCCGATACGGTAATGCTTACGATACTGTCGGTGTCCGCTTCAGCAGCCAGTGCCTCGTACACCTGCTGGAAGTCGCCTGGCGACGGCTGCGAGGTCGTGGGATGGGTGTCATCGGTACGCAGCCGGGCATAGAACTCCTCGTTCGTGAGGTTCACGTTTTCCGTGTAGCGGTCATCGCCAAAGGAGACATGCGCGGGCACAACCGTAATGCCGTGCTGCTCGACCACCTCCGGCGGCAGCATAGCCATGCTATCGGTGACGATCCGTACCGTACCCATCAATCTCACCCCTTGTCCGGCAGTCTTCCGGCGGCAACAGTACGCATAGCGTAGGCTATGGCAGCACGCGCGTCAACTACGGCAGATTGACAGCCTCCGACAGACTCCCCGTTCCAGGTGGTGGAGCAGGGGGTGAGACGTAAAGGGTGTGCTAGAATCAGGGGTCATCGCATAGTCCTTCCCGGAAAGAGTGCATGTCTGCATTATTCGACCGTGTTGCTCACGTCAAAGGCACGATTGCGGAAGCGTGTAAGCGCGCGAATCGGTCGCCGGCCGAGGTCAAGCTGGTCGCAGTGACGAAGACCGTGCCGACCGACATCATCGAGCAGGCTTATGGCGCCGGGCTGCGCGTCTTCGGGGAGAATCGGGTCCAGGAAGCGCAGCCTAAGATCGGCAAGCTACCGGCGGATATCGAGTGGCACTTCATCGGCCATTTGCAATCGAACAAAGCGAAGGTCTGTGCCGGCCTGTTCGACATGATTCACAGCGTTGACTCGGTGCGGCTAGGGAAGCGCCTCGCGGCACGCGCCGCCGCTGGCCAGTCCATACGGATGCTGCTCCAGGTCAACCTGACCGGGAAGACTTCGCAGTCCGGCTTTGCACCGGAGGAAGTTGGCGCAGCCGTGGCGGCGCTGGCGGGAGAATCCGGTGTGGCGCTCGAAGGTCTGATGACCATTGCGCCGCAAGTGACTGACCACGAGGCGGTCCGGCCGTGGTTTCGCCAGTTGGCAGACCTCCACCGCAAGCTCAATGCGGCTGCCGCCGGGCATCCCTGGCGTCATCTCTCGATGGGCATGACGGAGGACTACCCGATTGCCATTGAAGAGGGCGCTACGCTTGTGCGCGTCGGCCGGGCACTGTTCGGAGAGCGCCCGGCATGACGTGCAGCCGCTGGACTCTACCCACTCACCGGAACTGGCAGACTCGGCGCGTTAAGCATCACAGTCGCTCTCGTCAAGCGGCAGGTTGTATCAGGCTGACCGTGCGAACCGCCCACCGGCCGGAATGCAAACACATGCGAGAGAGGAGCAGACCCGCATGGAACTCTTGGTCAACTTCATCAATCTCTTGACTCAAGCGCTCGTCATAGCCATTGTCCTACGCGCCATCCTCTCATGGTTTGCGCCTGAAGGCGATCATCCGGTCGTGCGGATCCTCCGCGATGTGACAGACCCGCTCATCGTGCCCTTACGGCGAGTCATTCCGTCAATTGGGATGCTCGATCTCTCGCCATTTGTGGCGATCATCCTGCTACAGGTGGTCCGCAGTATCGTGATTGCGACCCTGTCCGGAGCCGGTGGTTAGCCGGGGCAGTATCTTGACCTCCGCCATCACCGAGCAATCATTGGTCGAGCTGCATGGCGCGGTCCGGCTCGCCGTCCGCGTGCAGCCGCGCGCCAAGCGGACGGAGGTGCGGGGTATGCGTGCCGGGGAGCTCGTAGTCGCGGTGACGGCCCCGCCGGCCGATGGCGCTGCCAACGCTGCACTCGTTAAGTGCTTGGCGCAGCGCCTCGCCATCGCAAAGAGTAGAATCGAGCTGGTACGTGGCACCAGGGGGCGGAGCAAGCTACTCTGTATTCGTGGCCTGACCAGTGCGTGCCTCGCCGCGAGGTTGGGCATCGCGGGGCCTAACCGGAGCTAGGATTATCCATCAGAGGAAAAGCGCATGGAGCTAGTAGTCGTTGACTATGACGCCGGGAATATCCGCAGTGTGGCCAAGGCAATCGAGCACGTCGGCGTGAAGCCGGTCATCACGGCGGATATTCCGACCATCCTCGCAGCAGACGGAGTCATTGTCCCCGGCGTCGGCGCTGCCGGAGACATCATGCGGAGCCTGAAGCGGCTCGACCTCCATCGCGTGATCCGCGAGGTCATCGAGCGGGGCACACCGTTCCTCGGCGTGTGTATGGGCCTACAAGTGCTCCTGACCAGCAGCGACGAGGACAACGGGCAGGCCTGCTTGGACATCTTCTCCGGCACGGTGCGCCGCTTCGGCCTGGGCCTGAAGGTGCCGCACATGGGCTGGAATCAGGTGCGCTTTGTCCACGATCACCCGCTCTTTGCCGGCATCCCGGACAACTCCCACTTCTACTTCGTCCACTCCTACTACGCTGATCCCGAGGACCGCGCCATCGTGGCCGGCGAGACCGACTATGGCCACCCGTTTGCGAGCGTGGTGATCCGGGACAACGTGATGGCCACGCAGTTCCACCCGGAGAAAAGCGCCCAAGACGGCTTGCGGCTGTACCGCAACTTCAGCTGCATCGTCCGGGACGGCCTGCCGGAGGCCGCCCTCACTACCGCCGCCGTAGGCGCAGCATTTTGAGGCAGGGGATGAACCACTGAGAGAGTGAGGTAGCGGACGGCTCATACTCGGTGCTCTCTGTGCGCTCTGTGGCAACCAAGAGGAAACACAACTGATGCTCGTCTTACCGGCTATTGACCTGAAGGGCGGCCAGGCCGTACAGCTACGGCAAGGCGACTTCGACCAGGCCAGGCAGTATGGTGATCCGGCGGCGGCGGCGGCGCGCTGGCTGGCGGCCGGCACGCAGTACCTCCACATCGTTGACCTCGACGCCGCGGCTGCCGGGCATCCGGTCAACGGCGCCGCCGTGACGGCCATCGTCGGCGAGGCCGCCAAGGCCGGTGTGCCGGTGCAGCTCGGAGGGGGGCTGCGGACGTTAGCCGACGTGTCGGCGGCGCTGGGTGCCGGGGTCAGCCGCGTGGTGGTGGGGACGGCGGCGGCGAAATCGCCGGACCTCGCCGAGGCGATGGTGCAACGCTTCGGCGCCGACAAGATTGTCGTATCGCTCGATGCCAAGGACGGCGTGGTGGCGACGCATGCCTGGCGTATGCAGAGCCGCTACTCAGTGCAGGAGTTGGCCACCGAGCTAGTGAACCGTGGCGTGCGGCGCTTTGTGTACACCGACATCACCCATGACGGCACCCTGACTGCGCCCAACACCGTGGCGACCCGCGCGTTAGTGGAAGCGACCGGGGCCGCGGTGATCGCGGCCGGTGGCGTGACGACCACCGACCACGTGCGGGCGCTGGCTGCCGCTGGCTGCGAGGGTGCTATCGTCGGGACGGCGCTCTACGAGGGCCATATGACGCTTCAGGACGCACAGGCGGCGGCGGCCGGAGCGGCAACCGGCACTGACCACTGACCACCGGACACTGACTGCTGACGATAGGACACCGAACAATGCTTACGAAACGGATCATTCCGTGCCTCGACGTGCATCACGGGCGCGTCACCAAGTGCGTGCAGTTCATCAACCGGCGCGACGTCGGTGATCCCGCCGAGCTGTCGGCCTACTACAACGAGCAAGGCGCCGACGAGCTGGTGTTCTACGACATCACCGCTTCCCACGAAGAGCGGGACATCATGCTGGACGCCGTGCGCCGCACCGCCGAGCAGGTGTTCATCCCGCTCACCGTCGGCGGCGGCCTGCGGACGGTTGACGACATGCACCGGATGCTCCGCGCGGGTGCCGACAAAGTCTCGATCAACTCGTCGGCGCTGACCAACCCGCAGTTGATCGCCGAGGGCGCCGACCGGTTCGGCAGCCAGTGCATCGTGCTTTCCATGGACGTGAAGCGGGACGTGAAGCGGACCGATGATACGCCGGATGACGACCGGCTGCGCTGGAAATGCTATCTGCGCGGCGGGCGTGTGGCTACCGACGTTGATGCGCTGGAGTGGGCGCAGCGCGGCGTGGAGCTAGGCGCCGGCGAGATCGTGGTGAACAGCATTGACGGCGACGGCACGCTCGACGGCTACGATCTACCCTTGCTCCGCACGATCAGCGACGCAGTCGAAGTGCCGGTGGTCGCATCGGGCGGCGCCGGCAAACTGGAGCACTTCTCCCAGGCACTCGACGAGGGTCACGCGCACGCGGTTCTGGCCGCCTCCGTGTTTCACTACGGCACGTTCACCATTGGGCAAGTCAAGGACCACCTTGCGTCGAAGGGGGTACCGGTACGCCAATGAGCGAACAGAGCCAGCGGGCGGCAGCACTGCTCGACGCGCCGGACTGGGGCCTGCACTTCGACGCTCAGGGTCTCGTGCCGGTCGTCGCGCAGGACGTGCATACGCGCGACGTGCTCATGCTGGCCTTCGCCAACCGGGAGGCGGTGCAGCGGTCGCTCGACACCGGCGATGCCTGGTTCTGGAGCCGCAGTCGGCAGGAGCTATGGCACAAGGGCGCCACCTCCGGGCACTTTCTGCGGCTGCGGCGCATCCGCCGCAACTGCGAGGACAACTCGCTGCTCTATGAGGTAGAGCCGCAAGGACCGGCCTGCCACACGGGGCGGCCGGGGTGCTTCTTCCGCGATCTCGCCGGTACCGAGTTGCTGCCGCTGTCGGCGGAGGCGCCGGTGCTCACGGCGGCGGCTACGGAGGTGCTCGATAACGTCTTCGCGGTCATCCTGGAGCGGCAGCGGACCAAGCCGGCCGGCTCCTACGTCGCGACGCTGCTCGATCAAGGCCTCGACCGGATCGCAAAGAAGGTCGGTGAGGAGGCTGCCGAGGTCATCATCGCCGCCAAAAACTACGACCGAGCGCAAGTGGCCCATGAAGTTGCCGATCTCTGGTTTCATACCCTAGTGCTGTTGGCCGAGCAGGGCATGACTCCGTCCGACGTAACGACCGTCTTGGCCGAGCGGCGCGGCGGGGGCACTACGCCCCCCGGTCCGCCAGTGGCCAGTGGCTAATGGCATTGGCCCCCCTCCCTCGCCCTCCCCCGTCGCGACGGGGGAGGGAATACGCTGTGCCCCTGCAGAGCGGGGATACCATAGGAGAACCGATACTATAAGAGCTACCCTTACGGAAGGCGTACTGAGTCGAGATGGATACCGACACCGGCATGAACCCCCGCGAGCTGACGCTCCGGTACGGCTGCAACCCCCATCAGACGCCGGCCCGCGCCGCGGCCCTGTCGGGACAGTTGCCGATCACGGTGCTGGCCGGCAGCCCCGGCTACATCAATCTGCTCGACGCCTTCAACTCCTGGCAACTCGTGCAGGAGCTACGCGCTGCGCTGGACCTGCCGGCCGCTGCCTCGTTCAAGCACGTCAGTCCGGCGGGCGCGGCCGTGGCGGTGCCTCTCAGCGAGACGCTCGCCCGCGCCTATTTTGTCGCGGACCTGGAGCTTTCGCCGCTGGCGACGGCCTATGCCCGCGCGCGGGGCGCCGACCGTGTGTCGTCGTATGGCGATTGGATCGCGTTGAGCGATCCGGTGGATGAGCCAACCGCACGCCTGATCGGGCGCGAGGTGTCCGACGGGGTGATTGCGCCGGGTTACGCACCGGCGGCCCTTGCCATCCTCCGCCGCAAGAGGGGTGGCAAGTACCACGTGGTCGAGATAGACCCGAGCTATACGCCGTCCGACACGGAAAGCCGCCACGTGTTCGGCATCATGCTGGAGCAGCAGCGCAACGCGCATCTGGCAAGCGCCCAGGACCTGGAGAACGTCGTCACGCAGCGGCGCGACCTCCCGGCAACGGCGATCCGCGACCTGCTCGTGGCGCTGATTGCGCTGAAGTACACCCAGTCCAACTCGGTCTGCCTGGCCGTTGACGGGCAAGTGATCGGCATGGGCGCCGGCCAGCAGTCGCGTATCCACTGCACGCGCTTGGCGGCGACCAAAGCCGACACCTGGTACCTGCGCCAGCATCCGGCCGTCCTGGACCTCCGCTTCCGCCGCGGCCTGCGCCGCCCGGACCGCGACAATGCCATAGACCAATATCTCCTCGACACGCTGACTCCGGCCGAGGCGCACGTCTGGCGCGAATCCTTTCGTGTCGTTCCCCAGCGTCTCAACGCGGACGAGAAGCAGACCTGGCTCCAAGGACTCACCGGCGTGGCGCTCGGCTCGGACGGCTTCATCCCGTTCCGCGACAACATTGACCGCGCGAGCGCGAGCGGCGTGGAGTATGTGGCCCAACCCGGCGGCTCGCTCCGCGACGAGCCGGTAATCACCGCCTGCGACAAATACGGTATGGTGATGGCGCTGACAGGAGTGCGGCTCTTCCACCACTGAGTCCAATACCCATCCGTCATTTCCGCCAAAGCGGGCATCCACCTTTCGCCGCTGGACCCTGGCCCGCGCCGGAGAGACAGCAGTAAGGCACGAGGAGTATTCACCATGGTCAGTGCTGTACGCCGGCCGATCATCGCCGGCAACTGGAAGATGAATACTACGGTGACGGAGGCGGCGGACCTCGCTACGCAGGTCCGCGGAGCGATGGCGAGCCGCCCCGACTTCCGGACCGAGGTCGTGCTCTGTCCACCGTTTCTCTCGCTCGCAGCGGTGGCCGCGGCCGTAGAGGGTGCTGCCATCGGCATTGGCGCGCAGAACTGCTACCCGGCCGACTCCGGCGCGTATACCGGCGAGGTATCGGCGTCAATGCTGGCGGCACTCTGCCAATACGTCATTGTCGGGCACTCGGAGCGTCGCGGGTATTTCGGCGAGGACAACGCTTTCGTGCGGGCGAAAGCCGCCCACGCGCTCGCCCGCGGACTGACGCCCATCGTCTGCGTCGGAGAGAGCCTGGAGCATTACGAAGCCGGCACCGGTGCGGCTTTCGTCACGGCTCAGATTACCGGGAGCCTGCAAGACCTGTCCGCCGACGCGGTTGGCTCGGTCGTGATCGCCTACGAACCCATCTGGGCGATTGGCACCGGCCACGCTGCAACGGCTGCGGACGCCAATTCGATGATCGGCGCAATCCGCGCCGCCGTCGCCGATACGTGGGGTGCTGCGGCTGCGGAGCGAGTCCGCATTCAGTACGGCGGCAGCGTGGCAGCGGCAAACGCCGCGCCGCTGCTGGCCGAGCCGGAGATTGACGGCGCGCTGGTAGGTGGTGCAAGTCTCAAGGCCGACGAGTTCGCCGCGATCATCGCTGCTGCCGAGGCCGCGCTGCCGTAGTGCTATACTACTGCTGAAGCGGAAGTAGCACTTCAGGGAAAAGCATAATGGCGAGCATCTTGCACATCGCAATGATCGTACTCTCGGTAACGATGGTGGTGGTCGTATTGCTCCAAGTCAAGAGTGCTACGCTCGGCAGCGCCTTCGGATCCAGCGATGCCTCGGTCTTCTCCACCCGGCGCGGCTTCGACAAAGTGCTCTTCAACTTCACTATTGTCCTCGGCGCGCTGTTCATCCTGCTCTCGCTGGTCGTCCTCATCGTCACCGGCTAGGTACCGCAGCAAGGCGCAGTGGCGATGACCGCGCCGCCCGGCCCGCTGCACATGGAGCCGGCGCCGCCCCTTGATGCCGAGGTGGTCGCGGCCGCCTGCTCCGGCCGGCTCGTCGGCCGGCGCGTCATCTACGAGCCACGAATGGCCTCTACCAACGGCACCGCGCACCGCCTGGCGCAGCAGGGCTACCCGTCCGGGACCGTCGTCACGACCGACGCTCAGGTTGGCGGGCGCGGACGCTTCGGCCGCACCTGGCACATGCGCGAACGAGCGAGCATCGCCTGTTCGGTGATCCTCCGCCCGGCCCTAGCACCATCCGAACTGGCCGGACTCGGTATGGCAACTGCTATCGCGGCGGTGGAGGCCAGCCGGGCCGCCGACGTGCCGGCGCAAGTCAAGTGGCCGAACGACATCGTGGTTGGCGAGCGGAAGCTGGGTGGCGTACTCTGCGAGGCCTCGCTACAGGGAACGGCGGTGCAATACGCTATCGTCGGCGTCGGCCTCAATGTCAACGACGACTTCCGAGACCGGCCGGACCTGCGAGCAGCGGCAACTAGCATCCAGTTGTTTACCGGCCAGCCAGCCGACCGCAGTGCCGTGCTCATCCGACTCTTGCGCGAGCTTGACCGTTGGATCGCAGAAACCCGGCCCCAGCCAGCGGTCCTGAGCGCGTGGGCTGCCCGCTGTGCAACGGTCGGTCGCACCGTCACGGTCCACGACGCGCATTCGGACCAGCGGATCGCCTCCGGGCAGGCCATCCGGCTCGAATCGGACGGCGCGCTAATCGTGCGCCAGCCATCGGGCAAGACCCGCCGCTTCGACTACGCCGCCGTCTCCGTCCGGCACACCTGACCCGCGCCGCCCTCGCTACCGCCCACGCGCCGCGGCAGGTAGACTCCCGTTCAAGGAGCAGAGGGAGTCGAGACGATGTTCACCAAGCTGCACATCCGGGGCTTCAAGCGGCTCCAAGACGTAGCACTTGATCTCGGCAGGATCACTGTGCTGGTCGGCCCGAACAACGCCGGCAAGTCCAGCGTCCTCCAACTTCTCGCCGTCCTGAAGCAGTCGCTCGGCGAGGCTGAACTGCGACTGGACGGCGACATGGTCAAGTTAGGGGATGCTAAGGATGTGCTGTCGCAGGAAGCAAGTCCTGATGGTCAATCTCGCATCTTCCTAGTCGAAGGTCGGCTCACCCTCGCCTCCTGGTCATCTGCCACATCCAAACCATCAGTATGTCCAGTCACCTACCAATGCCTTTTTGAACCTCGCGGACAGCTTTTCTATCATACTGCTTTACTGCGCCACCCGGGGGAGAGGCTCGAGCTACGTGGCGACATGGATCCCGACCCAGCTACCCTCTCCCTGTCCCGGAATGGGCAGGACATCCAAGTTCGTCTCCAGTCGCTTGGGTCAATAGGTGAGGCCATTGCCTATAAACCTCCGTCAGGCAAGATATCCGATTCCATTAGAAGAGCACAGCTTGCCACATTGTTTCCTATGTCATCCACACCATCTAAACCCTCACCCCCGCAGGGAGTACTTGCCTTCATTGATTCTGTCAAAAGTCTTCTGCGAAGCTACCATTTGGTTCCTGACATACGTGGATTGCAGCAGACGGAAGTGTCGATCCACGCGGATATACCAGATGAGCTCAAGTCGGCCCAGGATGTTGTCACGCGGCTCCTTTACCGCGACCCCAGCGGCACAGCAGACCAGGTAAGCGAGTGGCTGCAGGAGGTCACTGGACAACCGCTGCGGGTACAGCCTTTACCCAGGCAAGCTGCACACATTGAGAGCCTTGATAGTACCGGGTGGAGAGGCGTTGCCAACGTGGGCGGCGGTATGCAGCACCTCGTCCACCTGCTCACTCAGTTGGCAACCGCTCCCAAGCAAGCGTGCATCGGTATCGAAGAGCCGGAGTCGCACCTGCATCCCAAGGCGCAGGCCGACCTGGCGCGTCTCCTGGCCCGCGAGTCCGCGGCGCGTGACGTGCAGCTCCTCATCACGACGCACAGCGAGCACCTGCTGACGACGTGGCTCACGGAAGTCGCCAAGGGCACGCTCTCCGGTGACGACCTCGCGCTGTACTATTTCGAGCCGCAGGGATCGGGGGTGCAGGTCACGCCGATGCCGGTCAATGCGCGCGGCCAAGTCGAGGGGGGCCTGCGCGGCTTCTTCGATGCTGACGTGGCACAGCTCACCGACTATCTGCGGGCGGTGGGTACCCGGAAATGAAGCATACGTTCATCGTGGACCACAATGTAGTCCAATTCGCTGTCGCCGGGACGAACGACCAAGAGGACGATGATCTCACCTGCGCGGCCGTCATCAGGGCTATTGCCAAGAACTGCCATCGGGTGCCCAAGACCGAGGCTATCCATCAACGTCAGTTGTCGAAGCTCGCTGTAGAACAAAGTCGGTCCAGCTTCCCTTTAGCCGGGATCATGGCAAACGTCTGGCGGGGCGTGCTACAGAATGCCGTCAAGTCCCCGTGGGTTCAGGAAGCCGATCTGCCGGACCTTGATGCCGAATGTCGGCAGCAAGTCAAGAAAGACGACCACGACTTCTTGCAGCTCGCGATCCACCAGCAAGCCCCGCTTATCACTACCGATGGACCATTGCAGGCAGCCATCGCCCAACTTGGCGCGGCGCGGGAGTGGGACTGGAAGGCGATCCCGCCCGATGAGGCGCTGCCCATCGCCGAAGAGCCTGGCGACGAGTGACTGTCAGGTCTGCGCCGTTGTCGGATCGTATATCCTGTTATGTCAAGATCATGTGGAAGGCAGCCGACCATGAATGATGCGCTCGATGCCGGCGGGATTGAGGATGTACGGGCGGCGTTGGCGGCCCGGCTCAGTCGCTCGCGGTTTGCACACGTCGAGCGGGTAGCAGCCATCGCCGGCCATCTGGCGGAGTTGTGGGACCTCGACCATGAGCCGGTGCTGCGAGCCGCTTGGCTCCACGACTGCGCGCGTGAGTTGAGTCGCGTAGAGCAACGCGCATTGATACTGCCATCCCGCTGGGAGGAGGCTGCTGATCTCGGCTGGCATGGCCCGGCTGGCGCGGTGGTATCCTGGCAGCGCTTCGGAGAAACGGACCGCAGCGTCCTGGACGCGATCAAGTACCATTCGGTGCCGCAGCCGGACGCCAGCGTGCTCACGAAGCTCATCTTTGTGGCCGATAAGCTCGACGCTGGGCCAACGCAGTTCAAGTCAACGCTGGAGGGCCTCCCCGCCCGGTGCGCCGATCCGGACCAAGCACTCCTCTTCGCCATCGAAACGCGCCTCCGCGAGCACATCGAGCGGCGGCGGCCGCTGCTGCGACAGGACGTTGTGGCCCATACGCTGCTCCTGAAACGTCTTGGCTAATGTCAGGCTCACTCATGCCATCCCTCTCCTTCCGACGGCTAGACGGCTTATGGCCTCCGGCGGCACGGTTGCTGGCGCCGGTGACGCTCCTGCTGCTCGCGCTACTTGCTGGCTGTGCGGACACCGAGCCGGCGCTACCGACGGTAACGATCCGTGCTCTCGACCTCCGCTACGAGCCACAGCACGTCACCATTCCGCGCGATCAGCCGGTCCGGATCGTCTTGCAGAACGACGGTGTACTAGCGCATGACATCAGTGTCGAGCAACTGGAAGTCCAGGTGCAGCAGCTTCAAGGGGAGTGGGTACGGGGCCAGGTCTACATATACGCGGAGCGGGGACAGAGCCTCGCGCTCACCGTGCAAGCCTCGACCCCAGGGACCTACGATTTCGTATCCACCTTACCCGGTTACGAGGCGGCCGGTATGCGCGGAACGCTCACCGTAGAGTAGGTCCATCCTGACCATCGGGTAGAATGGTCTGGGCATCTGCCTCAAGCCGTTCTGCGGCTAGACTCTACGAGCATGGGTAAAGCAGGATGATAACGCGCTATCGTTTGGGTGTGGCACTGATTATCTGGGGCGGGCTGGCCTGGATACCATACTTCGGATTCCTCCTGATCGGTCTGGACCCGTGGCTGCCGTTTCCCATCCATCTTGCATGGCACCTCTCCGGGGTGATCCCGGGTACCATGCTCACCGGCTCCTCATTGCTCTTACACCTCTACCGCCGGCTGCGCCGGTAGGCTGAACCGCAGCAGGACGGCGCCGCGAGTCGGTCCTAGCCGGCACACACAGCCATGCCGCGGAGTGCGAGGCGCGACTGAGGATGAATACCGAGTATGGCTGCTATAGCCGCCCACGACGACACGCTTGACGCGCTGCATAGCGAGATCGCGTCTTGCCGGCGCTGCGCGGCGGCCGGCTACCCCATTCAGGGTCGGCCCATTCTCAGTAGCCACGACTCACTTGGGCGGCACAATCCACTGCCGGGGCGGGCCATACTCATCGGTCAAGCACCGGGACGCCAAGAAGCCGCCGGTGGGCAGCCGTTCATGGGGCCGGCCGGGCGCCGGCTGTTTGCTTGGCTGGAGCGCATTGGGATAGATGAGCACTCTTTCCGGCGGCAGGTCTACATGACCGCTGTGACCAAGTGCTACCCTGGCCCCAGCGCCGGGGGACACGGGGATCGTCTCCCGTCGGCCGCCGAGCGGGCGCTGTGCCGGTCATTTCTGGAGCGGCAGGTACGGCTCGTCAACCCGCGCTTGGTCATCCTCGTCGGCCGGCTCGCCATCGAGACCTTTCTGGGCAAGGTGCGGCTGGCAGACGCGGTTGGCCGGAGCTTCGAGCGCGACGAGCGGCAATGGTTCCCACTGCCGCACCCGTCGGGCGCCAGCACCTGGCTAAACCAACCCCGCCACCAGGCACTGCTCACACAGGCGCTCGAGTTGCTGCGGGACAGCAGCCTCGTCGAGGACACTGCGGCGGCTCCCGGAGCGACAGAGAGAGGGGGATTGACATGAAGCTACTGCTATACGGCGATATCCCGGCCTCATGGCCGGAACAGTTGAAGCAGGTCGCACCGGAGGCGGACATTGCGGTGACGAGCGACGCCGGCGTTGCCGTGCGCGAGATCGCGGACGCCGAGGCGTTCTACGGCCAAATCACTCCGGCGATGCTGCACGCGGCGCGCCAACTGCGCTGGATTCAGACGCCGATGGCCGGCCTGGAGAGCTACTTCTTTGCCGAGCTGATCGCCCATCCGGTCGTCGTGACCAATATGCGCGGCATCTTCTACGACACGATTCCGGACCACGTCCTGTGCTTCATCCTTTGTTTTGCGCGGGACATGCCCCGTTATTGGGCAGCACAGCGGCAACACACCTGGCGCCACCGCGCGGGCACCACCGCGTTCCAGCTCGCCGCCCGGACCCTCGGTATCGTGGGGCTGGGCGGCATCGGCTACGGCGTGGCCAAACGTGCCGCCGGATTCGGGCTGCGTATTCTCGCCGTAGACGCGCGGCGCGAGGAGTGTCCACCGGAGGTCGAAGCTCTGTGGACGCCCGACCGGCTGGCCGACCTCCTAGGGCAAGCCGACATCGTGGCCGTCTGCGTGCCGGAGACACCGGGGACACGCGGTCTGTTCGACGCCGCACGCTTTGCCCAGATGCAAGCCGGCGCCTACTTCATCAACATCGGGCGCGGCAAGGTGGTGCAACTCGATGCGCTCGTTGCGGCGCTGCGCTCCGGGCATCTCGCCGGCGCTGCCCTCGACGTGTACGAGCAGGAGCCGCTGCCCGCCGACCACCCACTCTGGGGCTTCGATAACGTGCTGATGACGCCGCATGTCGCGGGCGTTGACGATAACGACGAGGATCGCCGCATCGGTGTGCTCGCCGACAATCTGCGGCGCCTTGTCGCCGGGGTGCCGCTCCGCAACGTCGTGGACAAAGCAGCCGGTTTCTAGCTGGGCACAACCCTCGTCCCTGACAAGGGTAGTTTTTTGTGTAGGGGGGCGATAAATCGCGCCCAAGCGCTCGTCATTCCGGCGTAAGCATGTCCCGTACCCCGATACGGGGCCGGAATCCAGGGCTATTCGCAGCCCCTCGGCCCCCGTCATGCCGGCCCAAAGCTAACGGTCAGCGATCCGCTTGCCGACGACGCAGCTCCGCCTCCAACTGCCGGATGCGTGCCTCGGCCGCCAGCCGCCCCGCCCGCTCCACCTGCCGCGCCGCCCGCTCCTGCTGCCAGGTCTCCAGGTAGCTGTTCGCCACCGGGTCGTACAACCGCGGCCAGTTATTATCCCAGCACAGACTCAGCCCCAACACTGGGCTGTACCCCTTCAGGATGCCGTCCGGCGCCGAGGTCAGCGCGATGGGCCGATACTTGCCGCCCACCAGTCGGTCCCCGGCCAGCTTTGCCCCGTGATGCCCGCCATCCTGCGGATCGAAGCGCCAGTATTCCGGCACGCCAATGCGCGCATAGATCGCCCGCTTCCGATCTATGTCCTCCGCCCCGGTGCTTGATGAAGCCACCTCCAGCACCCAATCGGGCGGCTTACCCACTTCCCAGGACAGATAGAGCTTGCGTCGCCGAATGGCGTGCGCGTCCACCCCAAAGGCCAGATACACGTCCGGGGAGACGCGCACGTTGAGGTTGCGAGGGTCGTAGCAGAGGATCGTGTTGACATCGAGAAAGACGTCGGGGCGGCGGTGGAAATCGGCAAAGTGGGCGGCAAGCAACTGATAGATAGCAAGGAGAGGGAGGTTTTGTTGCATCGCATCAGGCTTCAGGACCGGTTCGTCGGGATCGTAGTCAAGGCGGACGTAGTCAATCTCGCCCTGTTGGTGATAGGGCCGCGTGGTGGGAGAAGCGGGCGCGGCTGCCGTGGTGGTCATGATGGTCTCGGGGCCGGGCGATGGGTACAGGGGATTATAGTGTACGCGCCGCGCGCCGTAGAGGGGCGGCCGGCGCTTTTTGTCCGCAGCAGGAAACCCTACCCTAGTCGGGGGACCAGTGGGGGATGCGGTTCAATGCCATTCATACCGCTTATTATCTTCTGCCCGCGCTTTATCCAGCAGGCCCTGCAGTGTGCCGGGGGGCCATTGCTTTGTAGCGTTGACCCGATCAACCGTTTCTGCCCACGCCCGGAGTCTCGTCAGTTCTGCCGCTGTGTATGGCTGGGCAGCTTTCGCCTTGAAGTCAGCTACCCAAGCAAGCGCAGTCTCTGTAGCCATGGCGTTCTCCTTGCCCAGTCTGCTACGTGAATTCAGACCTCAGTGTACCCACAGATTGTCTCCGGTATTCTACGCACGCGCTGTGGAGGTGTAGGAGGTCCTAGATGCCGCAGTTTCCCGATCCTGGCCGGCCCCTGTATTGCGCCCGCTGCGCCGCCCCTTTGGGTGAGCGGGAGCGTGGAGGCGTTGTCCGACCGGTCTGTGCGGCCTGCGGCTGGGTGTATTACGCCAAAAACGCCGTCGGCGCCGCGGTGCTGATCGAGTCAGCCAACGGCGTGCTGCTCGTGCAGCGGAAGGGCGAGCCATATCAAGGCCACTGGATGCTCCCAGCCGGCTTCGTGGAGTACGGCGAACGCCCCGACGAGACTGCCATCCGCGAAGCACTGGAAGAAGTTGGCCTAACCGTGACACTCACTGGACTGGTCGGCACCTACTTTGGCGACGACGACCCGCGCAACGTCGCCATTCTGCTTGTCTATCGGGCAACGATTGCCGGCGGGGAGTTGCAAGCCGGCGACGATGCCATGGCGGCGGCTTTCTTCCGGCGCGGTGCGCTGCCGCAACGGATTGCCTTCCAGGGACACCGCGAGGTGCTCCGCGACTGGGAGGCGGGTAGGGGACCTACCCCCCGGCCCCTGCCCTTCAGGGAAGGGGAATGATAGCGGTGCCGGCCGGAGGGTGGGTAGCTCCATACGAAAACCTGTCACTGGTCAGCTTTCTTCCCGCTGCATGGCCTGCGCTCGTGCGAGGTCCGCCGGAGTGTTGATGTTGAAGAAGGAGCGCAACTCGGGGTCGAAGCGGCGCACGGTGGCCTCGTCGAGATAGCACACGCGCACGGCATCGAAGAATCCGGCGATCTTGAGCCGGCGTGCTCTAATCCGCTCGCGCATGGCCGTCAGGCACGCCGGCCCATACAGCGCGTGCAGCGGCTCCGGTCGCCCCGCGATGACTGGCACCAGCGCGTCCCACTGGCGCGGTAGAGAAAGCATATAGCGCACCAGCGCCAGGTTCAGGAAGGGCATGTCCGCGGCGATGGCGAAGGCCCAGCGGCCCGCAGCGGCCAGCCCGGAGTAGATACCACCTAAGCTCCCGGAATCCGGGTAAGCGTCCGGCACCGTCCGGTAAGGCAAGGGATGGTGTGGCGTGCCAAGTCTGCACCTCATAATTCCATCCGATTGTGCAGACCTGGCGTCGCCATCGGCACGGTAGCCGACGAGCACGACCTCGGCGCACACAGTCGCCAACCGGCCGGCGGTGACGGCGAGGAGTGTGGGGGTACCCGGCGCCGTCGGCTGTCCTGGTGCCGGCGGCGGCCACGGCAGCCTCGTCTTGTCTCTGCCCAGGCGGCGGCTCTTCCCCCCGGCGAGGATGATGCCCGTCACCGGCTCTGCTGGCATCGCTGACCTCCATCATGGGGCCGGACCCATGGGGCCGGACCATCAGCCGCGCTCTTTGCGGGCGACGACCACGAGGCGCTGGCTGTCGTCTTCCGCCGGTCCCAACTCGTAATCGCCGTAGATCGCCTCGATATGCAAGCCGGCCCGCCGCCACAGCAACTCGATCTCCGCGTGGTGCAGGTAGCGCAGCCGGTACGGCGCCACGTGTCGCTTGATCGTACCATCGGCTGCGGTCTCGTCATAGTAGCTGTCCACGCTCACGAGCTGTGCCGCGCGGTCGGTCCGCAGCGTATGAAAGTGCAGCACGTAGGCCGACCGCTCCGGCAGATAGTGGAGACAGTGAAGCAGCAGCACGCCCTCGCTGTCGTCGTCGAGCGTGCTGGCCGGATTGAACAGGTCCACGATCACCCGACCGTCGGGGCGCAAGTGCCGCGCGATGAGCCGCAGCGCCTGCTCCTGAGCGTGCTGCGTGGTCAGGTGCATGAAGGAGTTGAACGCCACCACGATGAGACCGAACCGGGCGCGCAGTCGGAACGCACGCATATCGCCGCGCAGCAGCCATACTGCGCCCGGTACCGCCTCTGCGGTCAGGCGGCGCTGTGCCCGCCGTAGCATCGCCTTCGAGTAGTCGAGGCCCACGACCGGCTGTCCGGCCGCCGCCAGTGCCGGCAGCACGCGACCGGTGCCGCAAGCCAGCTCCAGGATCGGCCCCGGCGATGCCCGCGCGAACTCTGTCAGCACCGGCAGATCGTCGGTGATGTCATGGTGCTCGAGGTCGTAGTAGACCGCGAGGCGGTCGAAATCGGCTGAATCGTCGGATTGCACCACCATCATCCCGGCGGAGACCTTTGCAAAAGTCGCCATTCCCGCGCAAGTGGGAATCCCCGTCTCCCAGCGGAGCGGGGGGCCAGCCTCCGGCTCCTGGTTTGCGGCGGAAGCCACAATGACGGACCGCAGCTTATCGTCAAGATCGGCTCCGCACGAACAGCATCAGCTCGAACGTCGCAAACGCACCGAGGGTCAACAGTGCCGTCAGGAAGCTCAGGGCATGGATGAGCAGCAGGACGGCATTGGCCACGACAAAGCCGGCGGCGAGGATGCCCTGGCGGAGAGACCGGCGCAGCGTGTCCTCGCGTGACCGCGGCGAGGTTGCAAAGCGCAGCGAGAGACCGTAGATGATCGGAGCGCCGGTCAGCGCGAGCGCCAGGAAGAGCAAGGCCAAGAAAATGACGATGACGAGCGTCGAGACCGGCTCCACGGCGTACATCAGGACGCCAACAGTCACCCAGGCGACGAGCGCCGCGGCGAGTTGCACTCGTGGCCCGAAACGGTCCGTAATACGGAAGGGATGCCGCAGATCCTCGCCCGGCACGGCGGTGCCGCCGCGGCCCTTAGTGCGACCACCTCGCCAGCGTCCGCTCGGACGACGGCGACGTTGCTGGCGGCGAGTAGGTCTAGCCATTGGCCGTGGCGCGGTCCGATGCCGCTACCCCTCCGTGCGTTGTAGCAGGACGCGCTCATCGCCAACCCGCCGTGTGACCCGCCGGTGGTCCAGCTGCTCCAGCAAGGCGAGCACGTAACGGCGGCTCGTGCCGAAGAGGTCGCGGGCCGCGGCGACCGTGATGCTGCCGTGCTCCCGCAGGTAGGCGACCACCATGGCAGTCATGTCGTCAAAAGCTGCCGGCGTGAAGCATACGTCTTGGCTCACACGAATAACGCGCTCCTGTGCGGCCAAAGCGTCGAGCAGGTCATCGGAGAGGCCGGTCAATGTACCACGTAGCTCGGCCAGACCTGGTGGCGAGCGCGGCGCGGCCGCCAAGTGCCGGAGCAACTCTGCGGCCGTCGCTTCATCGGCCGGGGAGAGCCGCACCACATGGCCGGCGGTCCGGACCAGCGCCTCCTCTTCCACCAGCTCACCGGCCGCCAGCAGGCGGTCCAAACTGGCCGCAAACTGGCGGGGCCGCAACCGGCGACGGCTCCGCAACTCCTCGCGGGGCATCCCACGCCGCAACGGATACTGCCGATGGTAGGCCTGCACGGTGCTCAATAGCTGCTCACGTATCCGTTCCCAGCCGCCCGTCGTCATCAGCAGCGCGCCGAGCGACGTGACCTGTCCCGCTTGCTGGAGACGGGTCAGCGCCGCCTGCGCGACACTCGTTGCCAGACCGCTCGCACGGGCGAGGGTCGGCGGCGTGAGCGGCTCTCTGAGCGCCAGCGTCTGCAAGACGATCTCGTCCGGCTCGCCGGTAGCCAGGGTTTCCAGCGCCGTCAGCACCTCCGGGCGTCCGCGCCGATGCCGCTGCGTCGGCCGCACGTCTACGATCTCGCCTCCTCCCCAGGTGACGGCGGGAGAAAGCTGCCGGATGATGAACAAGTCGCCTTTCAGGGCCGCTACCGGCGCCTGGAGGGTGAGCTGTACCCAACCCTGAGCGCCCGGCTCCAGTACCGGCGCGTCGAGGAGGCGGACTTTGCCGACGACCTCGGCGGTGCCGATGTGCAGCGCGACGGCGGTGCCGCCCTTGAGGGGACGCGGCGCGTCGGCCACCAGCTGCAAGCGAGCATCAAGGCGCTGGGTCGGCTGTAGCCAGTCGGGGGACGTGACGACGGCGCCGCGCTCCAGGTCGTCAACCGCCAATCCGGCGAGATTGATCGCCACGCGCCGACCCGGGTCGGCGCGATCAACTTTCGACTGATGGGATTGCAGGCCGCGGGCACGGGTCCGCAGGCCGCCGGGCTGAATCTCCAACTCTTGCCCGAGGTCAATGGCGCCATCCAGCAGCGTCCCGGTCACGACAGTGCCAAAGCCGCCCAGCGTAAAGACGCGGTCCACGGGCAGGCGCGGATGCCCCAAGTCACGCTTCGGCGGCGTATCGGCGAGCAGCTGCTCCAACTGCGCCACCAGCGCATCGAGACCCTGCCCCCGCGTCGCCGAGACCTCGGCCACCGGTGCCGTGACGACCACCGTTCCAGCTAAGGTCTCGGCGAGGTCCTCGCGGACCAACTCGCGCCACTCTTCGTCCACGAGGTCGCATTTGGTCAGGGCCACGACGGCCCGGCTGATGCCGAGCAGGTCGAGGATGGCAACGTGCTCGCGGGTCTGCGGCATCACCCCCTCGTCGGCAGCGATGACGACCAGGGCGGCATCAATCCCGCCGACGCCGGCCAGCATGTTGTGGACAAAACGCTCGTGCCCAGGCACGTCAACGATGCTGACCTCGCGGCCGCTCGGTAGCTGCAACCAGGCAAAGCCGAGATCAATCGTCATGCCGCGCTCTTTTTCCTCACGCAGCCGGTCGGGGTCAATGCCGGTGAGTGCGTTAATCAACGTTGACTTGCCGTGGTCAACGTGCCCGGCGGTGCCGATGGTATACGCAGCAGCTGGCGATGGTGTCATGGTAGTCGAGAGCGTAGCGGGTGCGGCGCGGCCTTGCCGCCGGGGGGCAAGTCTCATACCCTGAAGGGGATTATAGGGCAACTCCTAGCGGCTTTCGGCTGTCAGCCGTCAGCCAAGGACTGTCATTCCCGGTGAGGGAAGGGCCCGGGGATGACGGTCCAACTCCGTAGAGAAGGAGCACACTATGCCGCTAGAAGATGAGTTTGGAGACGTGATCGGGAAGGCCCGCCGGGGACACGACCTCAGCCCGACCGCCGTCGCGTCGGCCGTCGGCGTGACCGAGGATGCGCTGGCTGCCATGGAGAGTTACGAGCGGCTGCCTACTCGCGATGAAGTGGGGCGGTTCGCACGGCTCTTCTCGCTGCCCGCCGACCGCCTCTGGGACATTGCGACCGAGGCGTGGGACGCCCCGCCGGTACCACTGACAACCGGCCCGCCGGCATCGCTCCGCATCGAGTGTGTGACACTGCCGTATCCGGTGCATTGCTTCCTGGTGGCGGCAGCGGACGGCTCGTGCCTGGTCATAGACACCGGGACGGAGGCCGGCCCGCTGCTGGCCAAGCTACGCGAGACGGGCTGGCGCGTGGCGGCCATCCTCATCACGCACGGACACGGCGATCACACCGGCGGCCTGACCGAGGTGCAGCGGGCCACCGGGGCACCGGTCTACATCGGCGCGGCGGACGCGAGCGCCGCGGTGCATGTCCCGGCGGACGCGGTCCACCGCATAGATGCCCAACGGCAGCTCTCGTGGGGATCATTGGCGGCAGAGGCCATCCCTACACCCGGTCACACGCCGGGCAGCATTTCCTACCTGATCGGTGGGGTGGCTTTCGTCGGTGATACCATGTTTGCCGGCTCGGCCGGGGGCACGCGCTCACCGGCGGCCTACCAGGACATTCTCCGGTCCGTCCGGGAGCGGTTGCTGCGGCTGCCATCGGAGACGCCGGTGTTCCCGGCTCACGGCCCCGCCACGACGATAGCCAACGAGCAGGCCCGCAACCCCTTCGCCTAGACCGCGCCCGTCAGGGGACCCTAGGGGAGCGGTACTGGACCCAACCCAAGGTGTACCGCCGGGAGTGCGGTGGTGTAGATTGAGCAGTCGGTGGGACCTCATTGTGTATAGCAGCATTGGCCGCCGCGCTGCGCTTCGTGCCGCACTGGCCGCCGCCGGCACGACGGCGCTAGGAGCGCGCACCTTGGCCGCGGCTCCGGCCGCCGAACATGCCCAGCGGTCCTGGCCAGCCTCTCTCCTGGCAGCCGATGTCCCCCTGGAATACCGCACACCCGGCGGCCACTACTTCGGCCAGACCGGTTTTGCGGTGGTGGATGAAGCCGGCGGCCCGCAGTTCTGGGCCGGAATGCGTCATCTCGGTGGCATCCAGGTACTCGGCTACCCGATTTCCCGGCCATACCTCGGACAAGACGGCCTCCAATACCAGGCTTTTCAGCGCGGGGTGCTGCAATGGCGACCGGATAGCGGCGAGACCTGGCTGGCCAATGTCATGGACTGGCTGCACGATGGCGGTCACGACGACTGGCTGCTGTCGCTCGGCGTGCCGCGGCAGCGAAAAGACGACGGCTCGCTCACGGACTTCGCGCAGATCAAGGCCGCGCGGCTCCGCTGGCTGACCAATGCGCCGATCACGCGCTATTTCATGCAGGCCGGAGCCGCGCAGCCTAGCCCCATAGACAGCACGGAGCGCGGTATCGCCGTCTACGGATTGCCGACCTCGCTGCCGGAGCAACATGGCCCCTTTATTGCCCAACGCTTCCAGCGCGGGGTGCTTCAGTATTGGACCGAGGCGATCCCCGGTCTGCCGCTCAAAGGGACGGTAGTCGGCGCGCTCGCCGGTGATCTAGCGCGCCAAGCCGGCATCTTCCCGGCCGCGGCGACCGCTGCGGCGGCCCCCCCGGTGCCGGCCGTTATCGGTCACGTTGCGCTCTCTCGCTCATCAGTCGCGCAGGGTCGGACGGTCGTCGCGCGCCTGTGGGCGCCGCTGGCGCGCCGGGTCGCGGGCACCATCGGCGACAACCCGCTGCTCCTAGCGCAGCGCGGCAGCTGGTGGGTCGGGATTGGTGGCGTGGAGCGGCTGGAGACAGTGGGGGCACTCCCGCTGCGGTTGGTGGCCGAGGATCAGCATGGGACACTGCACGCCGGCCCGGAGCTGGTCGAGCACGTCGCAGTGTCCTCCGGACACTACCCGCTGGAGCGATTCTGGATCGGCCAGGCCCAACTCGCTCTCCTGACACCGGAGACAATAGCGCGGGAGGTCGCACTCCTAGGGGAGGTGACGACGCGGTTGACACCGCAACGGCTCTGGTCAGGCGCTTTCCAGCGGCCGCTGAACGCTCCCATCACCTCACCATTCGGCGCCCGGCGCTCGATCAACGGCGGCCCGCCGAATACTGCACACAGCGGCGTGGACTACGGCGCAGCCACCGGAACACCGGTGCCGGCCTGCGCGACCGGACGGGTCGCGTTGGCGGAGGGGCTGACCATCCGCGGGAACGCGGTCTATCTCGACCATGGGCTGGGGGTCTACTCCGGCTATGCACACCTCTCGCAGCTACACGTGCGGGTGGGCGAGCCGGTGGAGCGCGGCCAAGTCATCGGTCAGGTGGGCGCGACCGGCTTCGCCAATGGCCCGCATCTGCACTGGGAAGTGCGGGTCGGCGGTGTGAATGTTGCCCCGGTCGAGTGGATTGTACCGGGCGCAATCCACGACCTCTGAGGCCACGCCCTCCCCCTGACCGTTGAATCCACACGATACCGGCTACGCCGGTGCCGCCTTGGCCCGGCGGCTTGCTCCGCTGCGGATAACCGGGACAACGAGCAATGTGTGGGATTCTCGGCTACGTTGGCGAGCGGCAAGACAACCTGGCGACCTTCTTTCTCGAAGGGTTGGAGCGCCTAGAGTACCGTGGCTATGACTCGGCGGGCTTCGCAGTTCTGGATCGCAATGGACCTGCCGGCCAACCGCGAAACGGTCTCCCGCTGTTCAAGGAGGTCGGCCCGGTTGGTCAGCTCGCGACCAAGGTCGGGGGCAGCCAGTTGCCCGGTGGCATCGGGATCGGTCACACGCGCTGGGCCACCCACGGTGGCGTGACCGTCGCCAACGCGCACCCGCACCTCGATTGCACCGGCTCCGTCGTCGTCGTCCATAACGGCATCATCGAGAACTACCAGCCGCTCAAGCAGCGGCTCCTGGACCGAGGGCATCGCTTCACCTCCGATACGGACACCGAGGTCGTCGCGCACCTCGTCGAGGAGGAGCTGGCGAGTGCGAACGACACGTCGGACTACTCGCCGAGCGACTTTGCCGCTGCCGTGTATCGCGCCTTCCGGCAACTGCACGGACTGAACGCCATCGTCGTCGGGTCAACGGAAGCGGCGAGCCTGGTGCTGTTTCGACTTGGCTCGCCGCTCGCGGTGGGACTGAACGGCGTCGCGGCGCTCGTGTCGTCGGACCTGCCGGCCTTGAGCGCCTACACGGATCGCGTGCTGCTGCTCGACGATGGCGAAGGCGCCCTGCTCACACTCGACCAGCCGCCGGTGCATCTCGACGCACGAGGCGACACGCTCACGCGGCAGCATTTCAGTACCCGGCGGAATGGGCACCTTGGGTCATCACGACAATCCGGCACGCCCTGGGCACACTCGGCACGTACCACGCCGCCGCCCGTCGCAGACAAGGGCGCGTATCCCCACTTCATGCTCAAGGAGATTCACGAGCAGGCAGAAGTGCTGGCGCGGATTGCCGCCTACCCCGCAGCGCCCATCGGCACAGCCGCCGCAATGATCGAGCGCGCCTTCGGCACCTACTTCACGGCCTGCGGTACCGCCTCCTACGCCGCACTGGAAGCGACTTATCTCTTCTCTCACCTGGCCCGCAAGCACGTGAACTTTGCCGTCGGCTCCGAGTTCTACTTTCTGGAGGACTTTCTGGTACCGGAATCGCTACTGGTCGCCGCCTCGCAGTCCGGCGAGACGATGGACACTATCGAGGCCGTGCGCGCGGCCAAGCGCCACGACAGCCAAGTGATGGCCCTCGTCAACGTGCCCGGGTCCTCGCTCACGCGGCTCGCCGACTATTCGCTGGACCTCTGTGCCGGGCCGGAGAAGGCCGTCGTGAGCACCAAGGCGTACACCGCCAAGCTGGGTGTCTTCTTGCTCCTAGCGTATACGGTCGCCGGCGATCAGGCCCAGGGCCGCGCCGTGTTGCAGCAGGCCAGCGTGGCCCTTTCGGACTTATTCGCCAACGGTATGGACGAGCACATCCGCAAGCTGGCCGGGGAGCTTGCCGCTCACGAGCACCTCTTTACCATCGGACGAGACGTCAACTATCCCACCGCACTCGAAGCCGCGCTGAAGATCAAGGAGACGTCATACATCCATGCGGAGGGCTTTGCCGGTGGCGAGCTGAAGCACGGAGTTATCGCGCTGATCGAGGACGGTACTCCCTGCATCGTGTTTGCCGCGAAGGATCGCAGCCGCGCCGCGGTGCTCTCCAACGCCATCGAGATGCGGAGCCGCGGCGCGACGATCATCGGCATCGGTCCGGAGCGGGAGGATGTGTTCGACGAGTATGTGCATGTCCCCGACGTTGGCTACGCCTCGCCGATTGTGAGCGTCGTCCCGGCGCAGCTGTTGGCTTACCACTTGGCAATCGAGCGCGGATTGAACCCGGATAAGCCTCGCAACCTCGCCAAGTCCGTCACCGTTAAGTAACACGCCTAGAAAGCACAGTTGGAGACAATGGTGAGTAACGAGATCAACTTCTACCACCGGCAGGGCTGAACAAGCTGCACAAAGGCGAAAGCGGCGCTTTCGCAAGCCGGTGTGTCGTACCAGAGCCGCGAGCTATTCCGCGAGCCGCTGACCGAAGCGGAAGTGCGGACGCTGCTCGGTGAGCGGTCTCCCCGCGAGGTCGTCTCCCTACGCAGCACCAAGGCGCGTGAACTGAACCTCCGCGAGCAGCTCCCCGACGACGAAACCCTGATCAAACTGCTGGCCGCCGAGCCGGGCCTCTGGCGCCGACCGGTCATCACCATTGGCAACGAGCTGAGTGTCGGCTACAGCGCCAAGCGTATCCAGGAAGTCATCGCGCAAGCGGGCTAGGCGTGCGTGGGTCGTGGCGGACCTCACCCGCGGGGACGGGCGCAAGGGGTGAGATACCTGCTACGGAGCAGTCACCACAATCTTCCCTAGCACGTAGAAGTCCTCGCCGACCGGCTCGCCATCGAGCGTCATCGGCAGGCGCTCCAGCGTGTCCAGCCGATACAGGCCCACGATCACGCGATAGCTGCCCGGCTGGACATGAGGGTCTATCGGCACCGCGTAGGAGTCGGTGATGAGGTCACCGCGGCGCCACGTCGAGGTGGGGTGCTTGCCGGCGACGGGGAGTTGGTCCCGTTGGCCGATCTTCTGCGCCGGATCGTCGCCCACAATGTGCGTGAAGACGGTATAGCTGTTGGCTGGCATTGCCAGTGCCTCCCAGAACAGCGTGAACCGCACCGTGTCTCCGGCGCGGTAGGTCGTCGCCGGCAGCGCGTACCCGGCCAGGACAATGCGCTCACCAAAGCGCGGCGCCGGGTCGAGCCAGCGATCATCGCCCGGCGGTTGCCAGAGTAGCTCGTACAAGATGAGCCGATGGCTCACGTTGCCCGGCTTCACGACCTGCTGCACGACACGGGCACCGGGGTTGGCTCGGCGGAATTCCCGGTCGCCGGTACCGGTGTAGTCGTCGTCGAGCAGATAGAACAGCGTCGCTCCGGTGCTGGCGGCTCGATACTCACGTCCTACACGTTGCGCGAGCCGCTCGGCGACCGGCATCCCCGGCGGCACTGCAGCAAGCACCGGGTTCGGCCCGTCGCCCAGCAGGACCCGCACACCGTCGCGCGGCAGCCCGGCGGTGTCCGCAGTGAAGACGACGACTCGCTGGCGCTTGGCCGCTGCCCGTAACCGATCCACGATCTCACCAAGGCCGTAGCCGGACTGCCGGCCCTCGATGTAGCGGGCACGGTCCGGAAACCCGGGGCCGACGTACCAGGCCACGCTTGTCGGAGCGGTGAGCAGCGACCAGTCCCAGCCGACCGCCGGCGCGATACATACACCTAGGACGATCCCAGCTACCGTATTTTGGACCACAGCATTCACAGCAATTGGTTCTGCCCTGCTGACTAGCGCCGGGAGCCGTCGGGATGCGGCGATCAACTGAGCCAAACCCCATCCCACGAGTGGGAAGGTGGGAGTCACAACGAACACCAGATTGGCAGCAGTCGAGGCCGGCTCGTTAATCAGCACGCCAATGGCGGACCCGGCAGCCCAGAGCAGGCATACTCCTCCCCCGCGCCACGTGGAGCCGCTGCTAGTCTCGACCACACGCTTCTCCGCATCTGACCGCTCGGTGTGCTCGGTGGCTAGGCGGCCCCACAGCCCCGCAGCCCCGGCGGCAACGAGCGTCCCGCCCAGCAGGGCGACGAACGGCCAAGTCAGGTAGGCCCATGCCGCCGCGGCGAGGGACCGGGCATTGGTGATCCAGTCTGTAGCAACTGCCGCCGGCACTGGCGGCTCCGGAGCAGGGGCGGCGACAATGCCGGCAAGCGGATCGGTGAAGACGACGGAAAACAGCAGTCCTGCCAACAAGTAGGCGTTTACTAGCGACCACCAGCGCCGCAGCACCGCCGGTCGCCAAAGCGCCACCACGCCGGGCACCACAAAGAGCAGGGTCAACGACTGCAACGAGGTGAGCAACACCAGCCCTAGAGCGATGCCGAGTACCCCCGTCCGCCACGTGCTGGGCTGCTCGCACCAGGCCTGCAGGCACCACAGTACGAGGAACGACAGGGCGGCCAACAGCGCCGCCGGCAGCGCCAGCCGGTCGTACAGCAGCGTCAGCGGCGCGCAGACGTACACCAGCGCCGCGGCACACGCCGCCGGCCGGCCGAAAAGCCGCTGCGTCAGCGCAACGACGAGGGCCAGCGTAATCGTACCGCTTGCCACGGACAGCAACCTAGCTGCCAGCACGCGATCCAGTGAAAGGCTGATGACGGGAGCCAGGAGCCAACTATGCAGGGGCTGGGCTGCCTCACGCACCGCCGCGAGCCAATCGCTCCAGTCGCGTGCTTGTTGCGCCTGGAGTGCCCAGGTAAGGGGCGTGGCCTCGCTGCCCGATAACGGGAGCAGGGTGAGGTTATACAGACGGGTCGCGAGGAAGAGGGTAACGATGGCCAGGGTAGCTGACCGCCAGGACCACATCACCTTGGCGTTCATCGGACCGTGCGGACCAAGCGGTCGGTAGGGCTGGCTGTTCGGGCGGCCGACCACAGCGCCCGGCCGGCCGGGATCAGCGCGATCAGCAGCCACCAAGCCACCAGCGCACTCACAAACTCGACCCACACCGGGCGGTCATCCGGTCCCGCAAACCAGAGGTCCAGCTTGACGGCATACTCGGGATGGGGCGGTACGCGGTCCGGGAATGCTTCTGCCCAGGGATAGGCGTGCAGGAACGGGTTGGCCAACGGATCGCGGTCATCATCGCCCAGCGCATCGTACAGCGTGGCGCGGAGCAGCCACCAGTGCCCGGCCAGCGGCGAGAACGCCGGCTCAGTGCGGGCATCGGCAACGTCCGCACCTTGCCCCAACTGATGACCAACGACCCGGTAGTATGCGCTGAAGTCTACGAGGACGCCGAGGGCATTCACGCCGACGCCGGTCGTCACTCCTATGACGACGACGAGCGCCGCGAGGGAGGAGCACGGTTTGCGGAGCACGTGCTGCCAGAGTGGCAGCCAGCTCCACATGAGGAACGGGACTATCGCCACCAGATAGCGCGGCCCCCAGGACCAGTCGCCGTGCCAGGCCCACCAGCGGCCGAAAAAGGCCAGTTGTGACATCAGGAGCAGTGCTGCGAGGGCCGCTAGTGCTGGATGTGCGCGCGCAAACGCACGCCAGCCCCACAGTCCCGCTACCACCGCCGGACAGAACCACAGCAGCCCCTTCCCGGAACTGGCCAAGAGCAGCGCCACACCGGTTAGCAGCGGCGTAGTAAAGCCGGTGGTCGGTTCGTCACCGTAACCGAGGTCCAGCACGGAGCCGAAGCGGTAGTAGTTGAAGGCCAGCACAAAGCCGCCGGCGACGACGAGCGGTCCGAGGCTCGCGGCCAGTGACCGCAGGCCGCTGACCCATGAACGGTCACCGGACCGGAGCAGCCAGAGCGCATACAGCGCGAACGCCGGGCACAGAACGGCCGCCGTAGGCTTGGTGACGAACGCGAAACCGCCACAGGCGCCCGCCGTCAGCGCCCAGACCCACGCGCGCCGCGGAGCGCAGTGCCAGCGATACAAGCACCATGCTGTCGAGAGCAGTGCGAGGGCGAGCAGCGGCTCGCTGAAGTCGGTGCGCGCATAGGGCCACAGGAGCGAGGCGCTGGCCAACGTCACCGCCCCGGCCGTCGCCACCGGCCGGGTATAACCCAGGTCGCGGGCAAAGCGCCACCAGACGAGCACGATCCCCACGGAGACGAACGTATTCGTCAGGCTGGCCCAGAACTGGGTCAGGCGATCATCAGGCTGGTTGGTCAGCGTTGCCAGGGTGTGGCCGAGCAGCACCAGCGGCAACTCCACGAGGCTCTGGCCCAGTCCGTACTTGGCGTAGTGGCGCCCGTCGCGGCCGGCCGGCGCCACCGGTGATGGTGGTATTGCCACCTGACCGGCGACCACGAGCTGCTGGGCCGTTTGGTACATGGCCGCGCCGTCGCCGGAAGTGAGGCGGCCCGCTGCGGTCAGCAGGTAGAGCACGATCAAAACGACGGCCAGGCGCCACGCGCACCGCTGGTCGGCGTGCCGTTCCGACCGCGAGAGCTTGCCCTTGGCGTGAGCCGAGGGTTGTGTCTCCACGGGGAGATTCCCGCTTTCGCGGGAATGATGAATGGTGAGGGGAGCAGGGAGTGGGGTAGCGCGCTGCTCACTCAGCACTCGCCACACTCCCCTTGGCTGGGCGCAGTCTCCGGCGGCGGCGAGCCATCATCCATGTCCACGTCAGTCCGACATTGAGGAGTATCGTCACACTACTGATAGCGAGGCCAGCTTTCCACGTCCAAGGGTCATACCGGATTTGCACTCGTGAGGCAGCGGCGGGCAGCGCGACCGTCAGTGCAAGCCCGTCGGCATCTATGCCCAGAACTGCCGGGCGGTCGTCAATTGTGACACGCCAACCGGGATAGGGTATCTGGCGAAGAATCAGGGTCGCAGCGCCCTGCTCCGACACGTCAACTTCTATGTGCTCAGGGGTGAAACGGATGACGTGCGCCGGCTGTTCCGCCTCACCGTCGGCCCGCACGCCGATGTGCGGCGCCGGTGCCGGGTGCCGGTATAACGCTACTGACTCCTCGGCACCCGCTACGCGCTCCCAGCCGCCGGGCGGCTGGACATCCCGCTCCATGATGACATACCCGATACCGTACTGTCCCAGCACGGCGAGGGCACCACCATTTCGCGCCGGCACCGCGTCGGGGCTGCACAGGCCGGGTGGCGTGAGGATGGTGCAGCCGCGCCGCGCCAGGATAGCGAGGGTGTGGTGCGTCGTCACGGGGCCATCCGCGCTTGCCAGCGCCTGCTGCAAAGGAGCATAGGCGCGGAGCGGGAGCAGGCCGCCGTCGTAGCCGTCGGCACTGCTCAAGCCAAAGAGCAGATGCAAGTTCGGCCGTAACTGCTCGTGGTACCGAGTGTATACCACTGCTTCCGCGGCGAGGCCGGCCCTATCCAACTCCGGCCGGTGCAGCTCAAGCACGCGGTCCTCGTCCGCGACGGACAAGAGCCGCGGCGCGAGGCCGTTCCGGTCAGTCACCAGCGACACAAGCTGCTGTGCTACCGCCGGCTTCCAGGCATAGACCTCGGCCGGCCGGCTGCGCTGGTACTCCATCGGCCGCGCCGCAAACACCAATTCCCCGGCCACCAGGCCAGCCAGCAGCAGCCGGTGCCACCAGCGCGGGCCGGCGGTGAGGGCGTGCAGCACGAGGCCCACGGCGAGCAGTGCCACCAGGCCCCAAAGCACGACGACGCGCCCATGCGGCAGCCAGGGAATAGCGACGACGACCAGTGATCGCCAGGCGTAGAGCACCAGCCCACCTACCACGGCCACGAGCGCCAGCGTAAACAGGGCCGCCCGGTGGGAGCCGATCTGCTGAGGGTATCCACGAGGGGCACCCCTACTCCGTGTGCTCTGTGGTCCGAAAACCCGGAGTACAGCGTCGGCGCCCAGCCCGGTCAGCCCAGCCAGCGCGACGGTCGTGATGAAGAGCCAGCGGCCGGGGGCGCGGAAGGCGTCAAAGGCCGGTAGCCAATCGTGGAGCAGCAGATACAGGGAGGTATAGAGGCCCAGCGCGAGCGTGACGGCGAGCGCCGCGATGCCGGCCAGTACGACGGCCCGGCCCAGGCGCAGCGGGTGGGTCAACCCGGCCAGCGCGACAACCAGGGCGGCGACGCCCACGTAGCCGATGACTTCTTGGTTAGGCAGCTCCCAGAACGTGGGGAGCAGCGATTCGAGGATGTGCGTCCGATCTACGGCAAGTGTGGTGGCCTCATGGAGCGTCAGGCCACCGGCGCGGTGGGAGAGTCCACTCAGTTCCAGGGTAGGGAGGAGCTGTGCAGCGGCCAGCCCGGCGGCGTTGACCACTACGACCACCAGCGCGATGAGCGGTGTCAGTGCGGCGCCGATTCTGGGGAGTTGCCGCGCCAACGTGCGCCACTGACGATTTGGGAAGCGCCGGTCTGCGGAACCACCCACACGCCACCCGTTGGGCCGCCGGAGCACGACCAGCGCGACCGCCCAGATACCCACGGTAAGCAGCGAGTAGTACGCTTCCTGCGTGTGGCCGGCCAAAAGCTGGAGCGCGAGCAGCCAGCCACCGAGGACGAGCCACACCAGCGAGCCGGCGGCGGCACGCTCCAGGGCCAGTAGCAGCCAGGGCAGCCACACCGCCGCCTGGACCTGATTGAGGTGGCCCACGTGCGCGCCGAGGAACCCACTGCCGGCGAAAACGACGCCGGCCAGCAGGGCAGCAAACCGCGAGCAGCCCCAGCCCAGCCGCACGAGCAGGTACATGCCGAGCGCTCCCCACCAGAAGTGACCGACGGCGTTGGCGAGCAGGGCATCCGGGAAGCTCAACCAGGAGAAGAGCAGATTGGGCGGATAGAGCACCCCGTTCTGAATGTTGGCCAGGAACGGGCTGCCAAAGAAGAGGTCGGGATTCCAGAGCGGGATATCCCCGGCGGTGAGGCGGCGCGCGGCGTAAGTCTTCAGCGGATAGAAGTAGTTGACGAGATCGAACCCGGCGATGACTCCGGGGCCGAAGAGCGTATGCCGGAAGAGGAACGCGACGAAGCCGCCCAAGGAGAGCAGGGCCAGCGCATCAGGCAGCCACTGAGTCGCCAGGGCTATACGTTTCATACGTCGCGGGGCGGCACCCCCAACCGGGCGGCCCGGTCGTCAGTGAACGCGGCAGACATACCATCAACGGTCGGCAGTGGTGCTGGTTATACCAGCTTGACCGAACGGCGCCGGTGCGATGATCCGCGCGGCTCAACAGCGGATCCTGATGAGCCAGGGTGTGACCGTGAGCGCCTGGCCGCCGCCGGTGACGGGAGCAGCCAGCGCCGCCAGCCACGCGGTTGCCTCCGACCGCTCGGCCGGCATCATCCGCCCCAGCCCGAGATGGTGCAGCGCACTCGCCTCGTCGGCCGTCTCCGGCAGCAGCTCCGGGGAGCGGGGACGGACATCTACCACCTCGGGATCGAGGTCGTCCGGCAAGCGGGCCAAGGTGCGGGCGTACTCGACGGCGGTCGTGAGATCGCCCAGGCAGTCCGCCAAACCCTGTGCGACGGCCTGGCGGCCCGTCCATACCCGGCCTTGCGCGAGGTCATCGAGCCGGGCGCTATCGAAGCGCCGGCCGGTACCGACGACGGTCTTGAAGCGGTCATACGCCGTCCCTAACATGCGCCCGACTTGCTGGCGCTGGCGCTCGTTCCACGGCTGTACCGTTTGGTAGAGACTGGCACTCTGGCCGCGGCTCAACTCGACGGTCGCCGCGCCGAGCCAGTCGTACACGCCGCCGAGCACCGCCCGCACCAGCAGCACCCCGATAGAGCCGGTGATTGTCGTCGCTTGCGCGATGATGGCGTTGCACGGCGCGGCCACGTAGTACCCGCCCGACGCGGCCGTCGCGCCGAGATACGCCACGACCGGTTTCAGCGCCCGCACGCGCTGCACCTCGTGGGCAATCGCCGCACAGGCGCGCTCGGACCCACCCGGCGAATCTATCGCCAGCACGATAGCCGCCACTCGCTTGTCGGCGGCCGCCTGCCGCAGCGCCTGGACGACCGAGCGGCTGCCGGCCAGCGCCGGTGCCGGGAGCGGCAGCGGGGGCGGCCGGCGGCCGGCGCCCTCGACAATCATCCCCGCGACGGTGAGCACGGCAATCACCCGCTCCGGGCGCGGCCGGAAGGGCACGATGAGCCGCGCGGCGGCGCTCTCCCACGTGATGACTGCGGCCGGCTTGCCGTCGCTGCCCAGGTAGTCGCCTAACTGGTCCTCGAACCGGGTCGCATCGAGCAGTCCCGCCTCGACGGCGTGCTGCAAGTCGAACGGCGCCCCGTTCAGCAGGGCGCGTACCCGCTCCGGCGTCAGGCCCCGGTCCGCCGCCAGCGTCCCGACCACGTGCCCGTAGAGATCGTCGAGCAGCCAATCCAGGTTTTGGCGGTGCTCTGGCGACATATCGCGGCGCGTCAACGAGTCCCCGGCGGCCTTGTACGGCGAGACGGCAACCACCTCGAAGCGGAGGCCCGCGCGAGCAAACGTGTCGCGCAGAAAGGTCGCGGAGAGATGGAGGCCCAAGGCGTTGAACTCACCCGCCGGCAGCGCCACCACGCGATCACAGGCGGTGGCCGCGAAATAGCTGGCCAGACTGA
This sequence comes from Chloroflexota bacterium, assembly GCA_022824545.1. Lineage (GTDB taxonomy): Bacteria > Chloroflexota > UBA11872 > UBA12225 > JAJDUF01 > JAJDUF01. Next base: position 13,307 of record JAJDZR010000266.1, on the reverse strand, counting down.
CCTCATTGAGATAGGCAACGGTCTCCAGCCCCCGCCGCTTAGCCCGCGCAAAGACGGCCCGCAGCGCCTCGGCACCGGCTAGTCCGGGCGGCGGTTGGCGCAGGTGAAACACAACGCCCCGCACGCGCGGATCGGCGGCGAGCGTATCCACCCGGCGGCGCAGCTCGGCCAGGCTCACCGGCCGCCGCGCCAAGAACGGCAGCCGATTGAGCGGAAACGGCCGCGGCCGCGCGTCACGCTCCGCCAGCGGCCCGTCAATGGGCACCACCACGTAATCGAGCCGCGCCTTGCGCCGCTGCCTGGCGGCATTGCGCGCGGCCAGCCCATAGCGGCGCGCCGCCGTCCCAGCCGCCACGGTGCCTTTGCGGACCGTCGCAGCGGCTGTGCCGTTCCGCTCGCTCCCGGCTTCCGCAGACGCAGCCCGCGTCGGCGTCGCACCCTGCACCATACTGCCGCGCCCGGCAAGTCTCACGCTCTGCCTCCTCTGCTCCCCTACTTATACCAGGCGCCGGTCCTATCTCTTTGACCAGCCGTTGGATCGCGCCGCGGGCTAGTGTACGGCAGTGAGCAGCAACACCGTCATTGCGGCGCCGGCTGCAATCCAGGGGACAGAGGCACTGGCCACCGGCCACGACATGCGGTAGAATCTGCTTGTTGCTGCCGGGCGGGCGTGGTGTAGTGGTAACGCATCGGTCTCCAAAACCGAAAACGGGGGTTCGATTCCCTCCGCCCGTGCCCTCTTCCCTCAGATCGGAGTACCCCCGCTCCGGGCGGCCATTGCGGCCGGGACGGCGCCGTGTACGACGCGGCACGCGAGGTAATAGCGAGGCACAGCCGTAGAACGCTCGTTCTCACAACAGGGCCGCTGCTCAAGCCGTAGCGGCCGCTCGCGGGCCAAGGCTGCACGCCCTCGCGACACACCGCCGGCAGCGAGAGGAGACGGGATGGCAACCAAGTACATCTTCGTGACGGGCGGGGTGGTGTCCTCACTAGGCAAGGGCATCACGGTCGCCTCCATCGGGCGTTTGCTGAAGTCGCGGGGGGTGTCCGTTTCGATCCAGAAGCTGGACCCGTACATCAACGTTGATCCGGGTACCATGAGTCCGTACCAACACGGCGAGGTGTTCGTGACCCAGGACGGCGCGGAGACGGACCTGGACCTCGGCCACTACGAGCGGTTTACGAATGAGGCGCTCGGCCAACTGAACAACGTGACCACCGGGCAGATTTATTGGTCCGTTATCGAGCGCGAGCGTCGTGGCGATTACCTCGGCGGCACCATCCAGCTAATCCCGCACATCACCGACGAGCTAAAGGCCCGCATTAGGTCGGTGGGCGAGCAGAGCGGCGCCGACGTGGTGATCGTCGAGGTGGGCGGCACGGTGGGCGACATGGAAGGCTTGCCCTTCCTGGAAGCGATTCGCCAGATGCGGAACGACCTTGGCCGCCAGAACGTGCTTTACATCCACCTCACCCTCGTTCCGCACCTCTCCACGACGAATGAGTTGAAGACCAAGCCGACGCAGCAGTCCGTCCAAGAACTACGCCGGATCGGCATTACCCCGGACATCATCGTCTGCCGGTCGGATCACGAGCTACCGGACGACATCCGCGAGAAGATCGCGCTCTATAGCGGGGTCCCGGCCAACGCGATCATCCCCTTGCCCACCGTGGACGAGATTTACGAGGTCCCGCTCATCTTGGAGCGTGCCGGCCTCGGCCGCCTTCTCGTTGACGAGTTGGGCTTGCCGTCGTCCGAGCCACTGCTCGCCGACTGGAGCATGATCGTTCAACGCCTGAAGCAAGCGCATCGGCCGGTACGCGTTGCCTTGGTGGGCAAATACGTGGAGCTGCACGATGCCTACCTCAGCGTGACGGAAGCGCTGCGCCACGCCTGCGCCTTCCACCGGCTCGACCTCGACCTCAAGTGGGTGAACTCGGAAGACCTCGAAACCGGGCGGCCGGCGCGGTTGCTGGGCGACATTCAGGGCATTGTGGTGCCGGGCGGCTTTGGGCCGCGCGGCGTGCGTGGCAAGTGCCTGGCCGCCCAGTTCGCTCGCACCAACCGCATCCCCTACTTGGGTCTGTGCTTGGGTCTCCAATGCGCGGTCATCGAGTTCGCTCGCAACGTGCTCGGCTTGGCCCAGGCCAACAGCACCGAGTTCGATCCCGACACGTCCGATCCCGTCATAGACTACCTGCCGGGGCAGGAGGCCGATGGGGCGAAAGGCGGGACCATGCGGCTGGGCAACTACCCCTGCGAGCTGACACCCGACACCCACGCTGCTGCTGCATACGGGCAAGCGCTGGTGCATGAACGCCACCGCCACCGCTTCGAGGTGAAGAATCGCTACCGCGAGCGGCTCGCGGCGCACGGCTTGATCGGTAGCGGCCTCTCGCCGGATGGCGAGCTGGTTGAGATGATCGAGCTTCGCGATCACCCGTGGTTTGTCGCTACCCAGTTCCACCCGGAGTTTGCGTCCCGTCCGAACCATCCGCATCCACTCTTCCGCGAATTCGTGCGGGCCTGCCGGCAGCAGCCGCTCGACGGCACCCAGCAGGAATTGCCCCTGGGTCAGACGCTGGAGCTAACAGCCACCAAGCCCATCCCGTCCTAACAGCCAGCTACGGCGACGCCCAGCATCGTCAGTGTACAGCGTCTTGCAAACTTGCCGTTGTGGGTATAGAATGTAGGCACAATCTTCCCTGGCGTTCCCCTGCCCGTTGCAGGATCGGGATGTCAGGTGTTCATAGTGAGCAGGGCGAGCCACAGGCGTATGCATTTTGCCATGTTCCGGCTACCGGCATGGGGCATGATCCGATAGCTGTGGCTCGCCCGCTCTGTACATTTCGAAGCAAACGATGGCACGTGCAGCGATATTCATTGACGGTGGTTATTTGCGCCGAATCCTGACCGACCATTTCAACCGCGCTCGGGTGGATTATAGCTTGTTATCGCAAGAGATGGCGCAAAATACCGATATCCTACGGACATACTATTACGACTGTTTGCCTTATCAGAGCGATCCTCCAACAACCGCTGAGAAACGACGCTTCTCCAAGACGGAAGGCTTCTTCGCTACACTGCGACGCCTACCTCGTTACGAAGTGAGGCTAGGGAAGCTGGAATACCGAGGAAGAAACCCACAAACAGGGAGACCAGCCTTCGCTCAGAAGCGCGTCGATGCACTCATGGGTATTGACCTCGCGCTGCTCAGTGCCCAGCGCAGCATTGCTGACGCCGTGATTCTTACAGGTGACAGTGATTTCCTGCCGGCAGTTGAAGTTGCGAAAGGCCAGGGCGTGCTGGTGCGGCTGTATTACCACCGTTCAAGCTGCCACAACGATCTGCTTGATGCAATGGACGAACGAGTCGAAATTACGCAATCCTTGATTGATAAGCTGAGGCTGTAGCCAACGACCGGCGCGTGGCCCCACATTCGTTATCGACTCCCAAAACACACCGCCTCCGAGGGGTCCTGAGCGCAGAACGTCCAAGCGGCACCGCCATACAGGTCATCGTATTCTGGCGCTGGCCCGGGAGTGGTGTAGCCGAGGGCCGCGACGGCCGCCGGCAGATTGCCTTCGTGGACCACCACCGGCATACCTATCTCCGCGAAGTCGTAGACCTCCCAGGCGTACATATTGCGGATGCAGCCGGCCGAGATCGGCCCGGTGCGGGCATCCGTGACGCGGCCCCGGTCGTCCATGAGCAGGGAGTGGAAGCCGTTGAAGCGGACCGGATCGAAGGCCACCCAGGCTTCGTAATGGGTATCGAACCAAGCGTTGTATTTGAGCGGACCGCGCTTGGTGTAGACCCGATAGATACCGGGGGCTGTGGCGTAGAAATCGCTCTCGCTGCCGGGGATACCACGGCCCCAGGCGCTCTGCATCTCGGCCACAATCCATGCGCCGAACATCAATTGGGTCACGCCGGAGCGCCGGTCGAACGCGATCCAGCGTTGCTTACTAGGGGCGGCGGCCAGCGGCTCACCATCGCGTGGCGACGCGGCCGGTCGGCACGAGCCGGTCGGTGTGAAGATGGTGCAGACCGGACTATCGGGCGGCGCCGCAGCGGCAATCGAGAGAGTCACCGGGGAAAGTACCAAGAGCGCCAGCAAACCCACGACACAAGCCAACCGGAGCACCGGTGCGCCGCGATTCCCACGCCAAGTGGTCACGCTTCGACTGTGCGACACGCCATACCTCCGGTCGCGGAGCACCCAAAGCAGTTTCACCGCCTTTCCTTCAGCATACCGCTGAGTCGGTATGCTCGTCACCCCGAGCGACCGGCAGTTGAGCAAAGCCGCTGCCCGGCCTGGATTACAGGTGCTCGCGCAGCGCCGCGACGGCCCGTTTCGTCATGCCGCCGACGGCTAAGAGGTCGGCGTCGCTGGCCTCCCGAATGCGGGGCACGGAGCCGAACTGCCGCAGCAGGGCACGCTTCCGCTTGGGACCGATGCCGGGCACGCGATCCAACGCCGAGACGATGGTCCGCCGGCGGCGCACGCTGCGGTGATACGTGATGGCAAAGCGATGCGCTTCATCGCGGATGCGCTGGATCAGGTAGAGCGCCTGCGAGGTACGCGGCAGCACTAACGATTCGGACTGGTCGGGCCGGAAGATTTCCTCCTGCTCTTTCGCCAGCCCGATAGTGGGTAACGGCGGCGCGCCGGCCGCATGCATCGCGACGAGGGCCGCACTCAACTGTCCCTTGCCACCATCCACGATGACCAGCTCCGGTAGCTCCCAACCATCGGCGGCCGCCCGGTCGGTCTCGGCCGCCGGGCCGTCTTCAGGCGTGCCGATAGCGAACTCGGGCGGCTCGCTGTCATGCGCCGTCAGCGATGCTGACGGGCGCGGCGCCTCCAGCGTTACGTCGGCGCTCGGCGGCGGCTCGTTCTCAGCGGAACCAGAGGCGGTCGCCGCGCGGCGGAAGCGACGCCCGATCACCTCGGCCATCATCGCAAAGTCGTCCGGTTGGTGGACCGTCTTGATGCGGAAGCGGCGGTAGGCATCGGGACGCGGCCGGCCCTGCTCGAAGACGACCATCGAGCCGACGGCCGCGCTCCCCTGAATATTGGAGATGTCGTAGCACTCGATCCGCCGCGGCGGCTCCGGTAGGTCGAGCGCCGTGGCCAGCTCGCGGACTGCACCCCACGTCCGGCGCTCGTCCGCCAGCCACTTGACCTTCAACTCTTCGAGCGCGGCCGCCGCATTCTCGGCAACGAGCGCGACCAGCTGGCGCTTCCCCCCGCGCTGCGGTACCTCTAGTCGGACTCGCTTCCCGCGCCGGTCACTGAGCCACGCGGCGACCGCCTCCTGGTCAGCACACCAGAGCGGCAGCAAGATCACCGGCGGGACGGTCGTGGCGCGGAGGTAGTACTGCTGGAGGAAGTGCGTGAGCAGCGCCGCCTCGGATGTATCCTCGACGCGCTGGAGGACGAAGTTCTCCCGGCTGACGACCTGATCGCCGCGCACCTGGAACACCTGCACACAGGCATCCGGCGCATCCAGCGCGAAGGCGATAGCGTCGAGGTCGCCGCGGCCCGGCGCCGTAATCCGCTGCTGCTCCAACACGCGCTCGGCGGCGCCGAGGCGGTCGCGGATGGCTGCCGCCCGCTCGAAGGCCAGCTCCTGCGCTGCCGCGGCCATGGCCGTCCGCAGTTGGCGCATCACGTCGTCCTGCTTGCCATCCAGAAAGAGCACCAACTCATCGAGCGCCTGGCCGTACTCCTCGGGAGTGGTAACGCCAATACAGGGGGCCAGACAGCGCTTGATGTGATAGAGCAGACAGGGCCGATCCAGCCCCTTCTCCATGTCAATGTCGCAGGTGCGGAACTGAAACACTCGCTGGAGATGCGCCATCGTGGCGCGTAGCCCCTTGGCATCGGTGTACGGGCCGAAGTAGCGCGCTCCGTCGTCTCTTACCTGGCGCACCGTATAGATGCGGGGATACGGCTCGCCGAGCGTGATCTTGAGATACAGGTAGCTCTTGTCGTCGCGTAGCGCGATGTTGTAGCGCGGCCGATGCTCCTTGATGAGGCTCGCTTCAAGCAGGAGCGCCTCTTTTTCGGAAGCGGTGACGACAAGCTCGAAATCGGTCGTGCGCGCGACCAACTGACGCTGGCGCGGGCCTAGGCCGCCCTGATGCCCGAAATACGAGGACAGCCGATTACGGAGCACGGCCGCCTTGCCGACGTAGATGACCTGCCCGGCCCGATCCTTGAACAGGTACACGCCGCTGCGCCGCGGGGCGAACGGGACCCGCACAGCCAGGGGATGCTGCGGCGGTTCCGCTGGGCCGGCTTGGGGCTGGGCAGCGGCGGCGCTGTCAACAGTCATAGGCACACATCAGGAGCCGGCGATACACAAGAGGATTGTAGTCGGCAGCGGGACTTTGCCACAGCGGGCGCCGGGTTCGCAGCACGTGTGTGGCCGGGTGGACCTAACCCCCGGCCCCTTCCCTGGCAGGGAAGGGGCGCCATAGCAGCGGTGGTTCACCGCTGCCGGCCAGGGGATAGGCACTGCCTGGGACCGATAGCCTCTTCCCTTGAGGGAGGGGTTGCTCACCGGGGTAGGTATTTACATAGATGGACAAGATGGGGAGGCAATGAAGGCACCCACAAGGGACGCCCCTACGGCGTTGGTGGCGGTACGCCGGGATGGCCCTCGGCGGGAAACGATGGGGGGCGGGTGCAGCATGTTGTGCCCCTACGGCTTAACTCGTACCTACCCCAATCAGGGGACCATGGGAGGGCCAACGACGCCGCGTGCGGGCCAACAGCTACAGGTCGTCCTCGGAATCGTCGAGATAGTCGAGGACGGCCTCACCAAGCTCGGCTTGGTCGGGTGCGCCGTGAGTGATCTGATACAGGCGCAGGGCAGCGACCACGGAGGACAGGCTCACCGTGTCGGTCTCGTCGTCCTCGAGCCGGATAGCCTGGGCAATGTCGTTGGCGATCCAGGTCAACGGATCGGCGACGAACATCATATCGAGGTTATCTTCCAGGGTGCCATCCAGTCCGAGCAGCCGCCTGGCTTCCTCGTCGCCGGCCAAGCTGAGGAGGTGCTGTACGATACGGCCGACGCGCACCTCATCCGCCTCGTCGGCGGCCTCGTTCGGGTCGGCCCAATCTTCCGCCATGTCCTCGCGCATCATCCCTCATGCCCCCTGCCGTTCAACGGATCGGAGGCCACCCCCGGCCTCAACAGCCTCACCAAGACATATTACCAGGTAGCAGGAGAATCGCGCCGGTGTGGCGAGTGGCTAGCCGCCGGCAGCCGGTGCGAGGGACGGTGGCGTTGCTTCGGCTGCCTCTTCTTGGTGAGCGAACTGGATGTCGTACAGCGCGCGGTAGGTGCCATTACGGGCCAGTAGTTCTTCATGCCGACCGCGCTCCACGATCTCGCCCTTGTCCAGCACGATGATCTGGTCCGCGCTGCGGATGGTCGAGAGGCGGTGGGCAATCACAAACGTGGTGCGCCCCTCCATGACGCGGGAAAGAGCATCTTGAATCAGCGCCTCCGTCTCGGTGTCCACGTCCGAGGTGGCCTCGTCGAGGATGAGAATGGCCGGGTCCTTGATGATCGCGCGGGCCAAGGCAATGCGCTGCCGCTGCCCGCGCGAGAGCATCACGCCCCCCTCACCCACCGGCGAATCGTAGCCTTGCGGCAGCTTGGCGATGAACTCGTGCGCGTGCGCCTGCTCCGCCGCTGCCTCGATCTCCTCTTGAGTGGCATCCAGCTTGCCGTAGCGGATGTTCTCGCGGACGGTGGTCCCGAAGAGGAACGTCTCCTGGATGACCATGGCCAGTGACCGGCGCACACTGTCGAGCGTGAGGTCGCGGACATCTTGTCCATCAAGCGCCACCCGGCCTTCTTGCGGGTCGAAGAAGCGTGGGATCAGGTTGGCAATCGTCGTCTTGCCCGACCCGGTGTGCCCCACGAGCGCAATCGTCTCGCCTGGCTGTGCTGCGATATTGATGTCCTTGAGCACAGGCACGCCGGGGTTGTAGGCAAAGCCTACGTGCTCGAACGTGACCGCACCTTGCACCGCAGTCAGGTCGTGAGCGTCGGGCTTCTCCAGCACCTCGGTCGGCTCATCGAGGAACTGGAAGATACGCTCACTGGCCGCGAGCGCCTGCTGGATGCTCCGATTGACCATACTGAGCTGCTCGATGGGCTGGTAGAAGGCAATCAGATACGTCACGAACGTCGCCAGCGTGCCGAGCGTCATCGTGCCACCAATGACAAACCAGGAGCCGGCCAGCAGGACAATGCCCATGCCGAGCATGGCGATCAACTGAATGGCCGGGGTGGCAACGGCCTGGACCTGCGCCGTGCTCATGTTGGCCTGCAAGTTCTCGCGGTTCTCGCTCTGGAAGCGCCGCCGTTGGGCGTCCTCGCGCGCAAACGCCTTGCTGACGCGCACGCCGGAGATGTCCTCGGCCAAGGCCGAGTTCACGTCGGCGATCTTCTCCTGCACCAGCCGGTAGCGCGAGCGGAGCATGTTGGCCGATACCAGCCCGGCCAGCAAGAGCAGCGGCACCGTGGCGTACACGATGAGCGCCAACTGCCAGTGGAGCAACAGCATCAGCACGGCGTAGGCCAGCATGGTAAAGAGGCGGATGGCTGAAGCGACGGTGCCCCCGCTTATGGACTGCTGCAAGACGCCCACGTCGTTGGTGGCCCGCGAGATGATCTCACCCGTTCCTTGCCGCTCGTAGAAGCGCAGCGACAGCCGCTGCACGTGCTCGAAGAGCCGCTTCGCCATCTCGAAGACCAGCTGCTGCGCGGCTATCGCCAGCGCCACCCGCTGGGCGTAGCCGAGGAAGTAGCGGACAACCTCCAGCACGAGCAGCCCGCCGCCGATGACCCACAGCATGGTCAGATCGCCACTGGGGATTACCACGTCAATCGTGTACATGAAGCTCAACGGCACGAGCATTTGCAGGCTCGACGCCGCGAGCACCGAGACCAAGGCGATAATGACCTGGCGACGATATCCGGCCACAATCGGCGCGAGCCGCTTGAGCACCTGCCAGGGGCTAGTCTGAAACTCCGGCTTCTCCATCATGGACGTGCGCCGGCGACCCGATACGGAGCCGACGCCCATCCCGCCGCCAAAGCCACGCATCATCATCGTGGCACCTCCTCGCTCGCGTCCTGGCCCGCGCGGCGCCCGTTGGTGGCCGCGCCGCCGTTCGACCGCGCCCCGGCCAGCGCCGGTGGGTCGCCGTTCACGGTCGCGGCCCCCTCGTACTGGAGGCGGAACTGCAAGTCGTGGATACGGCGGTAGTGCGGGCTGCTTTCGAGTAGCTCACGGTGAGTCCCACGACTCACAATCCGACCGTCCTCCAGCACCAAGATCATGTCGGCACGCTGCACCGTCGAGAGCCGGTGCGCGATGACAATGGTCGTGCGCCCCTCCATCAGGTCGTCGAGAGCGCGCTGGATCATGAAGTCCGTTTGCGTATCCACGCTGGAGGTGGCCTCGTCGAGAATCAGGATGCGCGGGTCCACCAAGAGCGCACGGGCGATAGCGAGACGCTGGCGCTGGCCACCCGACAAACGGACGCCGTGCTCGCCGACCAGCGTGTCGTAGCCGTCGGGCTGCTCCATAATGAAATCGTGCGCGTTGGCAGCGCGGGCGGCGCGCTCCATCTCCTCGGAGGTGGCATCCTCGCGGCCGTAGCAGATGTTCTCCCGAATCGCCGCGTTGAACAAGAACGTCTCCTGCATCACCATCCCCACCTGCGAGCGCAGGCTCTTGAGTTGCACGTCGCGCACGTCGTGGCCGTCGGCCAGCACGGCGCCCTTGGTCACGTCGTAAAAGCGCGGGATCAGGTTAATCAGCGTTGACTTGCCGGAGCCGCTGGCACCGACCAGCGCCAACGTCCCGCCGGGTTCGATGGTGAAGCCGATGTCACGCAGCAGTGGCGGGTTCTTGCCGTAGGCAAACGAGACATCGCGGAACTCGACGCGGCCGGCGAATTGCGTCAGCTCAATGGCGTTCGGCTTCTCGGTGACTTCCAGCTGCGTATCCAGAATTTCGAACACGCGCTCGCCGGAGGCAATCGCCTGCTGCGCCATCTGGTTGATGAAACCGATGAACCGCATCGGCATCCACAACATGAGCAACAGGCTATTGAACGCCACCAGATCACCAATCGTCATGCTCCCGGACATCACCCGACTCGCGCCGACGACTAGGACGATGATCGTACTGAGCTGCCCCGCAAACTCCTGGCCCGGCATCACAAACGCCATCATCCGCGAGATCGTGATGCGACGCTCCCTGATTTCCCGATTGATGGTGTTGAAGCGCTCCGCCTCGTATGGCTCTCGGGTATAGGCCTTGACCAGTTTGATGCCGGAGACGTTCTCTTGGATCACGACGTTCAGGTCGGCCATGCGCTCCATCATGGCGCGGAACATCGGCATCAACCCCTGCATGCGCCGCTGGTAGTAGACGACCACCGGCGTGACCAGCAGGGCCACGATGGTGAGCGGAAGGTCAATCGCGGCCAGCGCGACGAGATGGAACACGACCATCACGCCGGTCGTCGTCAGCCGCGACAGCCCTTGCGTGAGGAAGAACTGGACCTGGTTCACATCGTTCGTGACGCGCGACATCAACTGGCCGCTCTGGTTGGAGTCAAAGAAGCTCATGCTCTGCGACTGCACGTGCGTATACAGGGCATTCCGCAGATCGTAGATCACCCGCTGTCCGACGAACTGCTCCAGATAGGTCTGGACCGCGGTCACGCCGTTGGTGAGGACAGAGGCCGCGACGAGGAGCAGGACGTACCGCAGCACGAGGCCCATGTCGCCCTGACCGATGCCGTCGTCAATGACGAGCTTGGTCAGCCACGCCGGCGCCATCCGTAAGCCGGTCATCGCGAGGATCATCACGATGACGACGACGGTCGCTAGCCAATACGGCCGCACAAATTGCAAGAGACGAACCAGTGTCTTCACGTCTGTCCCTCCGCGGCTGCTCCCGGTGCCGTCGCCATGACCGGCGCAGCACCGTCTCCGGGCAATTCCATGGCAGTTGGCGGCCCGGCCCCGTTAGCGTCGGTCGGCGTGGACTGCGGCGCGTGTCGCTCGCGGTCCTCGCCGGGCGCGGCGGCCACCCGGCTCGTATCGGCCGCAACTTCATCAAGCGCGTCTCGTAAGAGCCGGAATGAATCCTCGATCTGACCGAGGACGGACGGATCGAGCCGGCGTAGCGCCGCCTCCAATCGCGCCCGCCGCCCTTGCTGCAACTGATCGAGTAGGCCCTGTCCGGCCGGCGCAAGTCGGTGGAGCGACACGCGCCGGTCGGCAGGGTGTCGGAAGCACTCGACCAACTCCTGGCGCACGAGCCGGTCGAGCGTGCGGGTCGCGCTCGGCTGGGCGACACCGAGCCGCTCGGCAATCCGTCCCACCGCTGCCTCGCCTTCACGCCCCAGGAGATAGAGAATACGCATTTGCGCCACGGTCAGGTCGAGCCGATTCAGCGGTTCGGGAGTCGCGCCGTGGAGGGCACGACTGACCTGCCGCTTGAGGTCAATGATCCGGCCGATCTGATCTTCTGGTCGCATACCGTCTCGCTATCCTATAACCTGACACTATTATATAGCATCCGACAATCTATTGCAATGAGGCCGTTGGGTATACCGGCTCTGCGGCGGAGGTAAGGCTCACCTCCTCCGCTATGCTTGTATTTCCGTCCGCGAGGAACGTATGCTGGCCGGGCTATGAGCCGCGAACCTTCGTCACCGGCGGCCGCTCCTGCAGCGGCGGAGACCCAGCCGCCACGGGAAAACATCCTGCCGCAGTGGCGACGACTGCTGTACGCCAACGGCAGTCTGGGTGCGACCATCAACTTTCAGACCCTGGCGCTATGGCTGATCTTCTTCTATGCACCATCACCGGAGGCCGGGCTCCCAACGCGGCTCCCCGCAGTCACCCTGCCTTTGCTGGGAACGCTGGCGCCGGTGGCGCTTGCCGGCGTGATCTTGGGTATCGGGCGGCTGGTGGAAATCTTCGATGATCCCCTGATTGGCCACTGGAGCGACACTTTCCGCTCCCGCTGGGGACGCCGCGCACCCTTCATTCTGATCGGCACTCCGGTTATGTCAATTACCTTCGTGCTGCTCTGGCTCCCGCCCGACGCAGAAGCCTCCTACCTGAACGCTGTGCTGCTGTTCATTGTCCTGCAAGTGCTGTTTTTCTCCACTACCGTCGCCAACGCGCCCTACGAGGCCTGGCTCCCGGAGGTAGCCGTCACGTCGAACGACCGCGTGAGCCTCTCGGCGTGGAAATCGCTGTTCGGGGTGATCGGAGCCGCCCTGGCGCTGGTCGCCAGCCCCCAGCTCGTCGAATGGCTGGGCTTTGCCGGCATGGCGCTCGTCCTCGGCGCCGCGACCATGCTGAGTTACTATCTGGCAGTGTTCGGGGCAGCGGGTGGCCGCGCACGCGGCTACCGCTCGAACTTGGACCTGTGGGTTGCTTTCCGAGCCACGTTGGCCAATCGGCCCTTCCTCATCTTTGCCGCGAGCCTCGTACTGTTCAACCTCGCCCTCAATATGTTGACACAAATGCTGCCATACTTTGTTGTCGCTATCATGGGAGAAGGAACCGAGCGGGTCAGCCTGTATGTTGGTCTCTTCCTGCTCGTCATGTTGGTCAGCCTGCCGGGGACGGTCGCGCTAGGGCAGCGGTGGACCAAGCGCCGTGCCCACATCGCGTGCATGGGGGTGCTGGCGCTGTACTTCCCGTTGCAGTTCTTCGCTGGTTATGTTCCTGGTATCCCGACCGCGGCACAAGGATTGGTGTACATTGCCCTGGCCGGCGTGCCCATCGCCGGCCTGTTCGTCTTCCCGAATGCGCTGCTGGCCGACGTGATTGACTATGACGCCCAGCAGACCGGTCAGCGCCGCGAAGGGATGTATTTCGGCGTGCTATCAACGATCAACAAGCTCGCCCTTGCTCTCTCTTCGCTCATCTTCGGGCTAATATTGGGCGCGTTCGGGAACACGGCCGCGAATCCGCTCGGCATCCGGCTCATCGGGCCGGTCGCCGGCGTGGCCGTCGTGCTCGGATTGCTCATCTTCGCGCGCGGATACACACTCCCCGACCAAGTGAAAACGGCTCCCGTACAGACTGCTTCCGCCGCAGATGATGCCGGTTGAGCCACCTGTCCAACGAAAAAGGCCGGATTCGGCGGCTTGACCTATTGACTTTTTATGCAAAGCGGCGTACACTAGCCAAGGATAGGCTGCTTCGGTACCCACGGCCTGCGTAGTGAAGGGTTA
>JAJDZR010000095.1 GCA_022824545.1 Chloroflexota bacterium | reverse complement strand
CGGGATGATGGCGGCCGGCGAGCTTGCCGTAAAGACGTCCCGCGTTCTCCCTCTCTGCACATGGTGGTGGGGGGGCCGGGGGTGTGGCCCGTCCCCCCGCCGCGGCGGGGGGACCAGGGGGGGGCTACATCCCACTACCCGATTAAGTTGTCAACTTTCATGAGGGTGGGGGGTGGGGGAAGGTTCACCTCTCTACGAAAACCTACCCTTGTGAGGGAGCCAGTAGAATTCCGCCGCTACAATCAAGAGCGCTGAACGTCTTGGCAGCGGCGCCTACTCGTCAGAGACGTCCGAGGAGAAAACGACATGCCAGTGATGCAGGGGAAGTACGCGCTTACGGGGATGCTCCAGGCCGAGGGCGTGGAGTACGTCTTCGGCAACCCCGGCACCAGCGAAGGGCCGTTCCTGGAGGCGCTCGCCGAGTGCCCGGACATCAAGTACGTCCTGTGCGTGCAGGAAGGCGTCGCCGTGGGCATGGCCGACGGCTACGCCCGCGCCAGCGGCAAGGTCGGTTTTGTCAGCCTGCACATTGACAGCGGCTTGGCGAACGGCTTGAGCCTGCTCAACGACTCCAACTTCAGCGGCACGCCGCTCGTCGTCACGGCAGCCAACAAGGACGTGCGGAAGCTCGCCGAGGGGCGCTCCGACCTCGCCCGCATGTGCGAGCCGTTCACCAAGTGGAGCGTCGAGATCACCCACGCCGAGCAGTTTCCGTCGGTAATGCGCCGTGCCTTCACCGCGGCCCGCACGCCGCCCACCGGCCCGGTGTTCGTGGGCTTCTCCGGCAACGCCCTTGAGGACGAGGCGGGGGTGGAGTTGGTGCCGTCACGCGCGGCCTGGAGCGCGGCCCGCCCGGACCGCGACGCCATCGGCGAAACGGCGGCGTACCTCGCCGGCGCCGAACATCCGGTGCTCATCGTCGGTGACCGCGTTGGTGAGGACGACGCGGTCGCGGAAGCCGTGCGCGTGGCCGAGTTGACCGGCGCGCGCGTGTACTCGCACCTGGGGTCGCAAGTCAACTTTCCCACTGGTCACCCGCAGTTTATGGGCCAGTTCGTTCCCCGCAATCAAGCCACTCGCCAGGCAGTCCGGGCGGCCGACGTCGTGTTGGCCGTCGGTACGCAGGTGTTCAGCGACCTCTTCTATCAGCCGGGCGCAACCCTGCCGGCCGCGGCCACGCTCATTCACCTAGACAGCGACGGGGATTCCCTCGGTCGCTCTGAGCCGACCCACCTCGCCATCCTGGCCTCGCCCAAGATGGGACTCGCCGAGCTTGGCGCGGCCCTCGGAGCGTGCCTGAGCCGCGACGAGCGCAACGCCGCCGCGACGAGGCGCACCGCTATCGCGGCGGAGACGGCCGCGCGGACGGAGCAGTTCCGGCAACACGTCGCCAGCGAACGCGGCCGGCAGCCGATGGGCGTCGCCACCATGATGAGCGCCATCGCTGCGTCCCTCCCGGATGACGCAGTGGTCTGCAACGATTCCGTCAGTTCCGCCGGCATGGTCTACGCCGCCAAGAAGTTCAACGCGCCGGGGAGCTTCTACGCGGCCCGCGGCGGTGCCATCGGCTGGGGCATGGGGATGTCGTTGGGTATCCAGCTCGCGCAGCCCGATCGGCCGGTTGTAGCCATCGTGGGGGACGGGACCGCGATGATGACCGTACAGGCGCTTTGGACCGCCGCCGTCGAGAACATCCCCGTCGTCTACTGCATCTGCAACAATCGCTCCTACAACGTCCTCAAGGTCAACTTGGACCTCTACGTGCAGGTGGTCACGCAAGAGCCGGAGTATCAGCCCGCCTACCTGGGCACCGACTTCACCCACCCCTTCGACTTTGCCGCCCTGGCGCAGGCGTTCGGCGTCCATGGCCGGCGCATCGAGGACCCGGCGGATATCGGACCGGCGCTGGAGGGTGCCTTGGCTTCCGGCAAGCCGGCCGTGCTCGACGTGGTCATTGAGTCCTAGAGTAGAACCCTAGATCAAGACCTTCGTGACCTCGGCCAGGTCCATCCGGTTCACTCGCCGGATGGCGGGCAGCACCGAGAGCGCGACGATGAGCAGCACGCTGATTCCTATGGCCGCATAGGAGCTTGGGGCAATCCACAGGTTCATCGTCAGCACGTCCGAGCTAAAGCTGTGCGTGACGTAGTAGGCCACGGCCGTGCCGAGCAGGAAGCCGGGCACCAAGGCGCCGGCGCCGACCAGCACGTTCTCCAGCACCATCATCAGCGCCAGACGGCCGCGGGTTTGGCCCAAGGTCCGCATCGTCGCCAGCTCGCGCTGCCGCTCCAGCACGTTCACCGTGACGGTGTTGAAGACAATCGCCCCGGCCATCAAGAGTGCCGCCCCGAGCAGTATTAGCGTCATCGTTTGGGCCAGACGCAGCATCTGGTTCCAGTCTTCCACCGTATGCGCCTTCACGTTGACGCGCTCGACTCCCGGCAGGTCGTAGAGACGCTCGGCCAGGCGCTCCGCTTGGCCGGCTGCGGTAGCGATCAACATGCCGTTATGGATTCCCTCGGTACCGGCCAACCGCTGGGCGTCCGCCAGCCCCAAGAAGAGGCCACTCGTCCCCAACGACTCTTCGGTCACACCGGCCACCGTCAGCGTCGTCGTACCCGTTGGCGTCGTCAGCGTCACCCGGTCACCGGCAGCGGCGTCAAGCTCGCGGCTCGCGTAGAGCGACAGGATCGCGCGACCATCCCCCAAGCTGGCATTCCGGCTGCCCGGCAGCTGAAAGCGGTGCAGCTGCGTGTCGGTTGGCAGCGCCATCACCAGCACGTCTACGCTCTGCCCAGCGTGCTCCAGCTGACCAAAGCCTTCCAGCGTCGGCTCGACTGACCGCACTTCCGGCCACGCGGCGACGGTCTGCCGGACGGCAGCGTCGGTCGTGGGACGCAGACTGACATCGAGGTCCCACCGTTCCGCCTGCTCGTACTGGCGGTCGAGCATGCTGGTCATGGTGTCGAGCATCCCGGCGCTGGTCAGGAGCAGCACCATCGCAAAGCTCACCCCGGCCACGGTGTAGAGTGTCCGCACGCGCGTGCGGAAGATGGCGCGCAGCGGGATACGGAGCGTCAACGGCGGAGTCAGCACCAGCCGCAGCGCCCGCTCTACCCAAGGAATACTCCCCCTGACTAAAGCAACCTGCGGGTCCCGGCGCATGGCGGCAGCCGGCTGCATGCGGGCGGAGCGCCAGGCCGGGACGAGACCGGCGATGAGTGCGATCACCAGGCTCACGACTATTGCCGTGATCGGTGGTTGGGGTCGGAACTCGTGCTCGATGAGGGGGATACCGAGCGTATCGGCATAGACGCCGGTCAGCCCGGCCCCCAGCCAAAGCCCCAAAGCCACCCCCGCCAGGGAGCCGACGAGGGCGATGAGCGCCGCATACGCCAGGTAATGGCGCAAGACGGTCCCCCGGCTGTAGCCCATCGCCATGAACAGGCCCACCTGCTCCCGCTGCGCCTCGACCATGCGGCTCAGCGTGATGAAGATGCTCAGAGCGGCGACGATCAGCACCAGCGTGGGGAGGATGTTAGCCAGCTCTTCCCCTCCTTGCAGGTCGAGTTGCAGCGCGGCATTACTGGGTTGATCCTCTTGTCGCACCGTCTGAGTGAGGACATACGGTTGGAGCAACGCTTCCGTCGCAGCAATCGCCGCCTCACGCTCCCCTGAATTGCGGACCGTCACGGCAACGTCGTTGATCTGCCCTTCGAGACCGAAGAGCGCCTGAAGCTGGGGCTGCGGCACGAAGAACACCCCGAAGCGCCGGGCCGACGGCAGGATGTCCAACTTGCTCGCCGCGTTGATCAGATACTCCGGGCTGGCCACGACCCCTAGGATCCGTAACTCCTGCTCTCCCCGGGGCGTGGCGAAAGTCAAGCGGTCGCCCGGTGCGAGCTTGTGGAACTTGGCGAAGTGGCTCTCGACGAGCACGACGTTGTGGTCCTGCGGCGTCCAGTAGGCTCCCTGCTCCACGAGCACGTCATTGACCGCCGGGCGGCGGTCCAGGGGCAAGCCGATGAGCCGCGCGTGGACGGAGTGGCTGCCCTCTCGCAGCAGGCCGGTGTCGAGCACCACCCGTCCCTCAACTGCGGCGACGTTATCGAGTTGGCGCACAGACGCGGCGGTTTCCTGCGGCGCGCTCTGCACGCCGACCGTGTAGTCGGCGAAACGCAATTCGGCATAGGTGTGCTGATACGAATCGTCCAAGTTGTCGAACGCCGTCAC
Organism: Chloroflexota bacterium; assembly: GCA_022824545.1. GTDB lineage: Bacteria > Chloroflexota > UBA11872 > UBA12225 > JAJDUF01 > JAJDUF01. The sequence goes on along the minus strand of JAJDZR010000095.1, from coordinate 6,342 downwards.
CATCGTCACGAATAGGGCCGTGCCGAGCAGGACAATGATGGCGAGCGCCGTGAACTGCACCTTCTGGGCCAGCAGACCGCGGAGGACGAGGCGATGCCGTTTCTTCATCGCCTACCACCTGATCTCCGCCGGGTCCTTGGGCCGTTCGTGGACGATTTCTTCTTCGATCATCCCGTCGCGCAGCCGGACGACCCGGTCCGCCATGTCGCCAATGACGCTGTTGTGCGTGACCAGCACGCAGGAGCGCCCTTGCGCCGCCGTCACCTCGCGCAGGAGCGTGAGCACCCGGATTCCCGTGCGGAAATCCAGGTTGCCCGTCGGCTCGTCGCACAAAAGCAGCGCCGGGTCCTTTGCCAGCGCGCGGGCAATGGCGACGCGCTGCTGTTCCCCGCCCGATAACCGGCTGGGAAAATGATCCGCGCGTTCTGCCAAGTCCACCTGATCGAGCAGCTCTGCGGTTCGCGCGGCGACGCGCTGGCCGTCGCGCACCACCAGTTCTAGGGCGAACTCGATATTCTCGGCGGCCGTGAGCGTCGGAATGAGATTGAAGAACTGGAAGACGAACCCCACCTGCTCGCGCCGGTAGCGCGTCAACTCGCGGTCCGCGAGACCACCGAGGTCGTGGCCGTCAACGGCCACTTTCCCGTCCGTTGGGGCATCGAGACCGCCGAGCAGGTTGAGCAGCGTGGTCTTGCCGGAGCCACTCGGTCCGAGGATGACCAGAAATTCCCCGGCTCTGATGTCGAGACTGACTCCTTGCAGCGCGGCAACCTCCACCTGCCCCAACGGAAAGCGCTTGTGGACTTCGACCAGCCGCGCCGCTATGGCTGGCCCAGGTGCGGCGGGAGCTGCCGCTGGTGCGTCAGGAGTTACCGTAGTCATGTGCTACTCCTTTCGGTCGGCGCGCATGCCAGCCAGCAAGAGTTGCATGGCCAGGGGAAACGTATCGCGCCAGCGTACCGTCTGTGGGTCAATCATCCAGAGCAAGGCCAACCCTTCGACAACGGACCCGATAATGGTGGCCGCAGCTTCCGCATCGGGCAGGTGGAACTCGCCGCGCTCGATGCCCAGCTGAATGTGCGCGCCGAGCAGTTCGCGGTAGGCTCGGATGTAGCCGGCCAACGTGCGCTGCACCGTCGGGTCGCGGGTTGCCGTCGCGTAGAACTCGTGGATGATTGGAATCAGCTTCTCCTGCTCCTCCAACCTGCCCGCCAACTGCTGCGTCAGCGCGAGCAGCCGCTCACTGACCGATCCCTCGGCAGCGAGCACGGTCGTCACCTCCTGCACTTCCTGCTCGAAGAGGTGCTGGAGCAGCGCTTCCTTAATGGCGTCCTTGCTCTCGAAATACCAATACAACGTGCCCTTGCTGACGCCGGCCTCGCGCGCGATGTCGTCCATGCGTGCTTTGTGAAAGCCCAACCGGCTGAACACCGCTATCGCGGCTTCGACGATCTGCTCGGTGCGCTCGGCGCTGACATCGGGGCGGGGTGCCATCATTACCTCACATAACTGACTGACCAGTCAGTCAGTTATCATCGTACACCAGCCCCACCCTGCCGTCAAGTCGTCCACCGCGAGCCGTCCCCCGCGCAGCCCCCTTACCCCTAGCCCTCACTCCCCCAGACCCGTCATTCCCCCAGACCCGTCATTCCCGCGAAAGCGGGAATCCACGTCCCCCCGCCGCAGCGGGGGGACCATAGGGGGGCCAGGACCGTCATTGCGGCTGGCGCCGCAATCCAGGGCCATGCATTGCTCACAGTCGTCGCGCGGCCTCCCCTTCCCTGCCAGGGAAGGGGCCGGGGGTTAGGTCCGCCTACCCGTCGCCGCCACGGGCCAATGCCGCTTCCACCGCTGCTGCCAGGCGCTGCTCGGCGTCCGCGAGGCGCTGGCGGCGGTGCCGGGTCTCGTCGCGGTCGGCCGCGAGGGCCTGACGTGATGCCGCGATCTGCCGGCGCATCTCCGCCGGTCCAGGACTCCCGGTTGCCGTCCGCGTCTGCACGCACGCGGCAGCGTCCAGTCCGGCGGCTAGCTGCGCCGCACTCAACCCCACCGGCCGCCCCAGAAACAACATCGCCGCCCGGTCGAGCAGCGCCGGGGTGGCATCGCGCGGCCCAATGCCTGCCTCCTCGGCGAGCCGCACCATGATCCCTACGGTTTGATGCGCCATCCGCCAGGGCAACCCGCGCTCCTGCACCAGGATCGCCGCGAGGTCCGCGGCCTGGCCCCAAAAGGTGTTGCTGCGCTGGAGCATCAGGTGTACGTTGACGTGTAGCGTCGAGACGATACCCGCGAGCAGCTGCAACGCCCGCCGCACCTCGCCGAGCGCCGTCGGCACCTCTGGCCCGGTGTAGCTCACCGGCGAGCGTCCGCCCAGCTGCTTGCGGATAGCCTGCACCCGTTCTGCTGCCGACGGATTGCGCTTCTGCGTCATAATGCTGCTCGTATGGCACCAGCGGTCTGCCATGCGGATCAGCCCGTACTCCTGCCCACACCACAGGATCAGTTCATCGGCGAGCGCCCCCAGACTGGCGGCCAGCAGACTCGCCGCCGCGGCGCTTTCCCAGATGTAGTCGTGGTTGACCGAAGCGTCCCGCGTGTTGCGCGCCGTCGTATCGAATCCGAGCAAGCTGGCGGTGCGCTCCCGATTGACCGGGAAGCGCGTGGCTGTGCCCGCCGCCGCTCCGGCCTGGCTCACGTTCACCGTCCGATAGGCCCCATCCAACCGCCGGAAGTCCCGCTCGGCCACGCACACGAAGGCGTGTAGATGATGCGCCAAGGTCGTCGGCTGGGCGTGTTGGCCGTGCGTGTAGTACGGCATCACCGTCTCGACGTGCTCTTCGGCCAGATCGAGCAGTGCCGCTCGATGGTCATTCAGGTCGTCGGCGACCTCCAGCAGGCCGGTGCGAATCGGGAGTCGCTGCGGGATACCGGCCAGGTCCCAGGAGCTGCGACCGGCGTGGATGTAGCCGCCGACCTCCATCCCCAGCCGGCGGATGAGTGCCCCCTCGCCGAAATGCCGGCCGTCGCCGTGAATCTGTCCCGCGTCCCAGCCCTCGGCCGCCAGCTCTTGGAGGGCGCGCAGGCAGCGCGCTGCCGCGGCGGCCGGGACGATGCCTTGCTCACTGAGCATCGCGAGGTGCGCGCGATCAAACCAATGCACCGCCTCATCGGCCGCCATGCCGGCCGGCTGCACCGGCGCCTTTAGCAGCGGGTCCTCCGGTTCTTGCAACCGGATGCCGGCTCGCCGATAGCCTGTGTAGACGCGGTCATCGCCGCGCAATGATCCCCGGTCTGTCATTGCTCGCTCCTCCCCTCCCGGTCACGGCTGCCTACGGAGAGCATACCGCCCCACTCCCGCTCCGGGTCCTTTCCAACACCGTCATTCCCGCGAAAGCGGGAATCCAACCGGTTTGGAACGCGGCGCGGTTTAGGTAGAATAGTCCCGGCCCTCTGCCTGCCGACGGGCCTACTCGATATGGAAAGAGGCATGAACCGATGGGTAGCGAGCGTCTAGCCTACTTCAACGGCGAGTTGGTCCCGGAGTCCGAAGCGCGGATATCGGTCTTCGACTCGGCACTCGTGTATGGCGATGTCGTCTTCGAGGTGACGCGCACCTTCAACGAGCAGCCGTTCCGGCTCCGCGAGCACATGGAGCGTCTGTACGCTTCCATGCGCCTCGCCGAGATTGATTGCGGTCTGACCATAGACGAGATGGAGGCGGCCACCTACGAGACCATCGCGGCCAACCAAGGCCAATTCAGCGATGGGTTCGACTTCCAGATTACGCACAATGTCTCGCCGGGACCGCTGAGTATCTACCGCAGCATCTTTCCCGAGGGCTTGCGCCCGACCATCGTGATTAACTGTTTCTCGCTGGTCGGGCGGATGGTGAAGCTCGGCCCGCAGTACCGGGCCGGCGTTCACGGCGTCATTCCATCCCAGCGGGCAGTGCCGGCACAGTTCGTGGACCCCAAGGTCAAGAGTCGCAGCCGCATCTACTACATCCGCGCCGAGCATCAGGCACATCGGATTGACCCGCAGGGCTGGGCGGTGCTCCTCGATGGCGACGGGTACATCGCCGAGGGCGTCGGGAGCAACGTGTTCCTCGTGCATGACGGCACGCTGTACTCGCCTGAAGGGCGCAACATCCTGCGCGGCGTCACGCGCAAGTGCGTGCTGGAGTTGGCCTCCAACTTGGGTATTCCCGTGTTGGAGCGCAACCTGGAGCCATACGACCTGCTCAACGCCGACGAAGCCTTCTTCACCTCCACGACCACCTGCGTCATGCCGATGACGCGCTTCGAGGGGCAGGCGCTCGGTGACGGCACCCCCGGCCCGATCACACAGCGCCTCATGGCGGCGTTCAGCGAGCTTGTCGGTCTCGACATCGTCGCGCAAGCCGAGGCCGGCGCAGCCCACGCCGCCCAGTTGGAAGCGAAGTAGGTCCGCAGACTCCCCTCTCCAAATGTTGGAGAGGGGCCGGAGGTGAGGCCCAACACCCCTCTCTAGCGCTCGGCGATGGAGAGGGGGCCGGGGGTTAGGTCCAGCCCACCGCCATCCACATCACGGCACCGGCACGCCCAGCGACGTAGCCACATCCACGAGCGACTGCCAAATATCCGCTGCGACCGGAATGCCGTCCCGCTGACGGATAGCGCGAATGCGCTGCTCCGGATCGCCCGGCACCAGCACCTCGCTGAACCCCGGCGCGGGTGGCACCGCCCGCAACCGGGCCGCCAGCTCGCCGGCTCGCGCCGTGAAGTCCGCCAGCGGCTGAAACAGATCGGCGCGCAGCATCAGCATCGTCACGCCCTGGTGCCGCATGAACGGGCCGCCGCGCGCCGGGTCGGCCAGCGCGTCCGCGCCCGTCATCACGCGGCTCAGCATCTCCACTGCCACCATCAGCGCGTAGCCTTTGTGCCCACCGAACGGCAGATGCCCACCTCCGGCGAAGAAGTCCGCCGGATCGGTCGTCGGGCGACCCGCTTTGTCCACGATACTGCCCGCCGGCAACGACTCGTTGTGCTCGTGTGCAAAGATGACCTTGACGCCGGCGACCGCGGTGGTGGAGAAGTCGAACATGATCGGCGGATCATCACCGGCAGGGAAGCCGACGGCCAGCGGGTTGGTGTGCAGGACGCGCTGACGCCCGCCATAGGGGACGGCATGTGGTGTCTCCTCCGATTGTCCGCCGGCCCAGACCATCCCGATCATGCCGTTGGCCGCCGCCAACTCCACATATTCCCCCAGCCGCCCGATGTGGTGCGCCTGGACGATTCCTGCCACGGCGATGTTCTGGGTGCGTGCTTTCTCGATGGCCACCTCCGCCGCGTACTTCGCGGCGACGTGACCGAACGTCCAGTTGGCGGTGACGAGGGCGCTCGTCGGCGTCTCCAGGACGATGGCCGGTCGCGCGGCCGGTTGGATATAGCCGGCCTGGATGTGCTCCACGTAACCCGGTAGGTGAAAAACACCGTGCGTGTCCACCCCACAGAGGTTGGACGCGACCAGCGCCTCGGCCATGCGCTCGGCGTTGCCCTCGCTCGCCCCCGCCGCCAGGAGAATGGCACGGGTGAAGGCGGACAACTCGGCTGCCGTCTTGGTCGGCATGTTCGCTCCCTAATCCTGTCCAGCTAAGGCAGTGTCAGGTGTCCCGCATCGTCATTCAGTGTGCCATCCCTAATGAGTCCCTCAGTAACGGAATCTATCTTTGCTCTGGTGTCCCTGGACACGCGCCTGAAGCCCAGGATTCGCCCTGCCTCCGGCGCTGCATCTGCCTTGTCTATCCCATAGGAACGATCTACCGTCATTTTGATGGCCTCGGCAATCTCTTCCGGTGCAATCCACTCAATCTTCTTTGCCTGCGGCGGCGCGGCACTCCGGTCACGAACAGCAGGATGCTTCATGTCTGCCGGCCACAGAAATTCACCTTTTCTCACGATGCCGTTTCCTTTGCGGCCCACGACACTATTAACTATTCGTTCAAGATTTGCCCTGATCCGAGCACCAATTCTTGAGACACCGGCGGCGTCTGCAATTCTGCGAGCGATCACATCGAAATGCACCGGCCCCTCAACACGCACAATCTCGATGATCGGATCGCGTAAGTAGCTTTCCGGGACGCTGCCGAGATCGTAGTCGCTCTCCCATCCGAGCGTACCAACGTGCGGCTGCGCCAGTTCGTAGGGCGGAATGACCGGCTCGCTGGTTTCTTCATCCTGGTCAGTGCGCTGAATCTCCCGCTTGACCGTGTGCTTGGTTGGGCTGTCAACGGGCTGTGCAACTTTTGCTTGCTCAATGGCCTCGACAGCGCGTTTCAACTCGCGCTCCGGGTTGCGGAAC
>JAJDZR010000111.1 GCA_022824545.1 Chloroflexota bacterium | reverse complement strand
CTGGAGCTTGCTCCGGGGGAGGGTTAGGGTGGGGGCGAGAAGGAGAACACCATGCGTTACACGCGCGAGCAAGTACACGAACGGCTACGCGCCCAGACGGCGCAGGGCAAGCCCATCGTGGGCGCCGGCGCCGGGACCGGCATTTCGGCCAAGTTTGCGGAGGCCGGCGGCGCCGACCTCATCATCATCTACAACTCCGGGCGCTACCGCATGGCCGGGCACGGCTCGCTCTCCGGGCTGCTGTCCTTTGGCGATGCCAACCAGATCGTCTATGAGATGGGCGAGCGGGAAGTCTTGCCCATCGTCAACGATGTCCCGGTCATCGCCGGTGTCAACGGCACCGACCCCCTGCGGCAAATGCCGCACTTCCTCCGGCAGCTCGACGATTTGGGCTTCTCCGGCATCAACAACTTCCCGACCGTCGGCCTGATTGACGGGCGCTTCCGGGCCGAGCTGGAGGCGACCAATCTCGGCTTCTATCGGGAAGTGGAGATGATCCGCACCGCCCACGATATCGGCTTCTTCACCATCGTCTACGTCTTCACCCCGGAGGAGAGCGAGCAGATGGCCCGCGCCGGCGCCGATTGCATCATCGCGCACATGGGCCTGACGGTCGGCGGCACCATCGGCTTGGAGCGCGAGGGCGGCGTGGCGATGAAGCTGGAAGACGCCCCGGCCAGAGTCCAGGAGATAGGCGAAGCCGCCTGGTCCGTCAACAGAGAGGGCATCTTGGTCTCGCACGGCGGCCCGATTGCCACTCCCGAGGATGCCCGCTACGTGCAGGAGCGCTCGGACGCCGTCGGCTTCATCGGCGCCAGCTCCATGGAGCGCCTGCCCGTCGAGGTAGCCATCACCGAGACCGTCCGCCAGTTCAAGGACACCCCCCTACGCCAGCAGTAGCCGGTCCTCACCTCGTCATTGCGGCCGCAAGCCGTAATCCAGCGGCGAGCGCACTATTGCGCCCGTCCCCCTGCGTAGCGGGGGGACCATAGGTGGCCCGGCTTGGCTACGAGAACCGTGTCGTGCAGGCTCTAGCGATAGGCGCTGGCGCGAGGGGCAATGCGAAAGACTACGATGAGGCTTTTATCAACGGTGTAGAGGATGCGGAACTGCCCCGCACGCAGTCGATAGGTAGAGTCCTGCCCTTCCACCTTCTCGGCCCCCCGTGGTGTCACGGTACTCCCTATCGCGCGTCCCTCGCCGGCCCACGTATCGAGGCTTTCCAGACGCCTGCTGACAGTCTGCAACGCTGCCGTATCCAACTCTTCGAGGTGGTGTTCTACATCCAGGCCGAACTTGAGGTTCGGAAATCGCTTTTCTCTAGTCTCCCACAACTCTGCGCTGTCCTTGCATTGGAGATGATCGGGACGATGGCGTTCGCAGATTGACCGCGCGTGGGCAGACCGCGTGAGATTATCAACAGTTTCGGATGCTTCCCCGATACTTTCGTCGTCTACCATCTCATTGAAACTTACCGAAAGCTGATCGCGGTCCCAGCCATCAAAGGGAAACCCGACTGCAATCCCATCGGTGATAGCACACATTACCAGCGGCGCTCCATCTTCCGGCGGCTGCACTTTCGCCTCGCAGCCTAGGAACCGATCCACGACATCCTGCGCGCTATCACTCAATAGCGGGACTTTCGTGCTCAAACGCACGAGGAACAGGTATTCCTCCATCGCTCCGGCCTTCCGCAGTTCTAGGAGAGCATCCCACAGCGACCAGGCAGGCATACAATGGGTCTCGTGCAGGGACCGGCTCATTCTCAGTGTGGATTCAGTAACCTTGTGCAGGATTAGCAGCGTCATACCGGACGTCACGTCTTTCAGCCACTCCACAGCGGTATGACGGTCGGGAGCCTGGAGGCTGGCGTGGTTTAGTACCATCTCGCGCATATCAAGACCTCGGGGCGAGTAGTCTCACCAGATTCTCTTCATGCTGATCGAAGAAGCCGGGCGGCCAATGCGACAGCCGCCCGTCCGTGTCCACTTGCGGCGAGGAGACGATGGCATTACCGCCCTGCCGCTCGAAGTAGTGGAACGCCACGTCCTCCGGCTTTATCAGTCCGTCGCGGACGGCAATGCGGACGCCGTCCATGAAGTGGTCGCTGTGCGTCTCGACGAACACCTGGACCCCGGCCTTGGCGGCGCGCGCCGCCAACTCACCCAGCTTGGTCTGGCCGCGCGGGTGCAGGTGCGACTCGGGATTCTCGATCAGGCAGAGCGTGCCCGGCTCCGCAAGTAAGGCCAGTACGACCGGCAGCACATACGACAGGCCAAATCCGACGTTCGGCGCACGATATAGGCGTGTCCTCCCGTCTCCTGGCCGGTCGAACGAGAACCTGGCGATGAGGGATTCGGTCTCCTCGTCAAGCTGCAACCGGACGCCGGGGCTAATGTCCTGCAGCCATTGGTTAACGACCTCTGGCGTCAAGGGCCGCCACCAAGTTCCCGTCTGCTTATCTCCCGATGGAACCAAACGAGGATCATTCCCACTCAACACGAAGATATTGTCGATGAAGTTCAGGTAGCTACAAGCGTATGCGCTGCTTGCACCAAAGTCACTGTCCCAAGCCTTGACTTCAGAAAGTGGGTATAGCTTCTGGGGGCCGATTCTTTCGGCGCTCACGTAGATGAGCTTTCCTCCGAACGGTGGAGCGTTCTCCCACTCCGTGGGCACGTAGTCCGTAGATGGCCCCTTGATTCGCCCCGAGCTAGTAATACGATCTTGTGCATGACCCAACTCCGTGAATCCCCACACTACAAATTGCAGTTTCCAGTCATCTTCTTTTCCATCGTCCCGGAGCGCGAATCCTACAACCTTATCCTTGGCACCATCGAACAGTACGTCTTCACCCTGGCCGAGATCTATCCGCCCACCGCCCAGAACCAATTCACCATCTCGCAATTTTCCATTCTCGAACGATTGCCGGAGCACTAGCAACGCTTGGAGCACGCTGCTCTTGCCGGTCCCGTTCAAACCGCACAGGAGGTTGAGCGGCCGGCACTCCAAGTCCAATTGCTCGAAGCACTTGAAGTTCTTCAGCTTGATGTTCGTCAGCATCGGATACGCTCCTGGTCTCCAGCCCCCCTATGGTCCCCCCGTCCCGACGGGGGGACGGCGGCGCGGCCGGCGGCCTGGTCGCCGATTGCGCCAGACATAGTTTCGCTGGTACAACTTTACCTGAAGCCGGCCCTTGCGCCTCACCCCCGGAGGCGGCGCCATGACGACGACCGAACAGCTATTGGCTGAGATGGTAAATCGCATCCGGACCGTTTCCCAGCCGGAGCGGATTATCTTGTTTGGCAGTCGCGCACGGGGTATGGCTCGCCCTGAGAGTGACTACGATTTGCTCGTCATCCTCCCCTCGTGCCAGCCGCGCTATCGGCGCGCCGGCCGCTTCTACACCGCACTGGCCGATCTCCCGGTGGAGGCGGAGGTGCTGGTCTACACGCCGGCAGAGGTCCAGGAATGGAGCATGGTGCCCGAAGCCTTTGTCACTACCGCGGTGCGAGAAGGGCGGGTGCTCTATGAAAGAGCAGGCTGACCTGGTGCGCGGCTGGCTGCGGAAGGCAAAGAGCGATGAGACGGCGATGGAGGCATCATTCCAAACCGGCGCCTTGGATGCAGCCTGCTTCCACGCCCAGCAGGCCGCAGAGAAGTACCTCAAGGCTTTCCTGACCCATGCTACCGTGACATTTCCCTATACCCACAACCTAGCGAAACTGGTAGAGCTATGCTCAGGCCAAGAACCCTCGGCCCGTTCACTCCTTCCCTGTGCCGAGCTACTGACGCCCTACGCGGTCGAAGCCAGATATGACCTGGAGTTCTGGCCCAGCGTGGCAGCTACCGAAGAAGCGCGCGCCTGCTCACGTACCGTCGGAGAGTTCGTAATACGCCGCTTGCCACGTGAGGTCACATGCCAGCCCGATCCCAGGTGACGAGTGCGGAGCGGCCCGCCGGACGCGGCAGGGCGATGTACGCTGTGGAGCGGCAGGCGGCGCCGGCGTACCAGGACGACTCGGCGCGCCGGCTGCGCTTGACCCTGGTTGAGGGCGAGCTTGAGGGCGCCGATCTGCGGGTCCTCGCCCGTGCCGAGCAGCGGTTCGGCGCGCAGATCCGGGTCGCCGCAGCGATTATCGGCAGCAGTCACGTCATCCGCTACGCCGTGGGCGCGTGCGTGTGGCACGAGGTCTTTGCGTGCGTGCCGCTCGCTGCCGGGCCGCGGCGACTGTATACTGCCCCGGTGGCTGCACTTACCGAGCCGGTCGCGCTCACGCCGGATGCCCGGACGCGCTACACCTTCTCCGCCACCCTCACCGACTGGTCGGCCGGTGCCGCCGCGCTCCGCCGGCTGGAACGGCAGGTCAAAACCGGAGACGGTCTGGGCCTGGTCTATCAGTTCCCGACCACGCCGCACTTGGACGATCCTCCGCAAACCATCGTCTCGGCGCGTCTCGCCGCCCCGCAAGCAATGGTTATAGTAGAGACGGCGCACTCGTATCCGAACGAGGGCGCCATCGTGCTGACCCGCGCCGATACCTGCCGCACAGCCGTCGGAGAGAGCCGATGAGATCAATGGACCAGGATTACGACTACTACGGCGACTATGACGACCGGCAGGATCAGTCCACCGGCCCCTTGGGACTGCCCTGGGTGGTCTGGATGGTCGCCGCCGGTGTGCTCTTGCTGCTCGTCATGCTCGTCAGCTGCCGCGATACGGCCAATCCCACCGGGGAC
>JAJDZR010000279.1 GCA_022824545.1 Chloroflexota bacterium | reverse complement strand
AGTCGAGCGACACGTCAATGACGGCCGGCTCGACACAGCCACCGCTCACCGACCCGGCAAACTCACCGTGCGAGGCGACGGCCAGCTTGCTCCCGGTGGGCCGCGGCGCCGATCCTTGGGTGTTGACGACGGTGGCGACGGCGACGCTGTGTCCGGCTGCGCGCCAGCGCTCGATGTCGGGCAGTAGGTCACGCATCGGTCCTCCTCATGCGCTCCTCATTGGGACGATACGGGCCTGAGAGGCAGTGGTGAGCGGCGCCCGCGTATCGTTTCCATCACCTCACAGAGCCGGTTGAGACTCTCCAGGTTATGCGCCGGCAGGAACTCGTCAACGTGGGGCAGCGCCGCTTGTAATCCACGGGTCAAGGGCCGGTAGCCGGGCATCCCGAGCAACGGATTGAGCCAGAAGAGCCGGTAGCTGGCCCGCTGGAGGTAGGCCACTTCCTGCCGTAGCTGCTCTACGTCGCCGCGATCCCAGCCATCGCTGATGAGCAGGACGAGCGCGCTCCGGCCGAGCACGCGCCGCGCCCAATGGCGATTGAAGTGACCCAGCGAATCGCCGATGCGCGTCCCCCCCGACCAGTCGTGGACCACGTCCGATACCGCCGCCAGCGCGTCGTGGGGCCGGCGCTGGTGCAGTTGGTGCGTGATGTTGGTGAGGCGGGTGCTGAACACAAACGCCTCCACCCGCGGTAGCTGCTGGCGGGCCGCATGGAGGAATTGCAGCAACATGCTCGAATAGATGCTCATGGAGCCGCTGACGTCGCAGAGCAGGACGAGCGGACGCGGTTTCTCCGCGCGCGCGCGTTTTCTCCAAGTGACAAGCTCGCCGCTCGTGCGGAGACTGCGCCGGATGCTGCGCCGGAGATCGAGGCGTCCGCGCACCGAAGGCCGCAGGCGGCGCGTCAAGCGCGGCGCCAAGCGCATCCCTAATTTGGCCATCAGCTGCTGGACAATCCGCTGCTCGTGCCGGTCGAGGTCGCTGAAGTCACGCCGCCGCAAGACCTCCGCGGCGCTGTAGGTCGCACTGCGATCCACGCCGTCAACTTCATCGGCGGCTTCCTGCGACCCGTCCTGGCTGACCCCGTCTTCACTCTGCGCGGCCGCCTCCACCGCCAAGCGGCGCAGCTGCTCTTGCTGCGTGCTATCGGCCGGTGTGCCATCGGGGTCGGGGTTGCCAATGTCACCGCCGGCCTTCTTCAGCTCCGAGGCTACTTCGCCATTGGTGGAGTCCGGCAGCGCCGTCGGGTCGGTGCCGTAGCCCTCGGCCAACCGGGGACCGAAGAACTGGGCAAACACCACGTCGAACCGTGCTTGGTCCTGGTGCTGAGTCAGCAAGGTCACTTGCGCCGTGTGATAGAGGTCGTCTCGGCGACGCAAGCCCGTGTGCTCGACGGCTTGCAGCAGACTCGTGACCTGGCCCGGCGCTACCGCCACGCCAGCCCGGTGCAGCGCACGGGCAAAGCGCACCAGATGCTGCACCAGCGCGCCACCGGCCGCCGTGCTGCCCGCTTCCAGCGCCAGAACGTCACTCGATAGCTCCGGTGGGAGGCAGGGGTGGAGCTGGATGCTCGTCGTCAGTGCGCTGTGGCCGGTGGTTAGCGGTTGCTGCGTGTCGTCAGCCAAGGACCATAGATCACTGGCGTTGGGTGCTTCTGGCGAAGCCTGCGGCCCTGGCGCGTCGTCCGGCATATCAGCTTCCCGTGACGGCGTTGACCAGGCCTTTGAGCCGCTGGCCCCGGATGTGGGCCATGTCTTCTTGGTGCTTCACCAGGGCGCCGAGGGTCGAGTCGACGTCGTCGTAACCGACCCGCCGCACGCCTAGCTCCACCAGCGCGCCGGCCCAGTCGAGTGTTTCGGCGATCCCCGGGACTTTGTACAACTCTTCCTCCCGCAAGGCCTGGACGAACGCCGTCACCTGTCGCGCCAGGATCGTGGCGATGTCGGGGACCCGCGTTTCCACGATGCGTAGCTCTTTCTCGAACGTTGGGTACTCGATCCAGTGATAGAGACACCGGCGTTTCAGCGCGTCGTGCAGCTCGCGCGTGCGGTTCGATGTGATGACCACCCGCGGCGGCTTGTCGGCGTGGATGGTGCCGATCTCCGGCACGGTGACTTGGTAATCCGCCAGCATCTCCAGCAGGAAGGCGTCCAGCTCGTCGTCCGCCCGGTCAATCTCGTCTACCAGCAGCACCGGGGGCGCGGCGTCGGCGCCCGTCTCCAGCGCCTGCAAGAGCGGTCGCCGCACTAGGAACTCGGGGCTGAAGAGGTCCTCCAACCGGCTTTCCTGCGCGCTCCCCTGCGCTTCCAGGAGCCGGATGTGGAGCATTTGCCGGCTGTAGTTCCACTCGTAGACGGCTTGGTTGATGTCCACGCCCTCGTAGCATTGCAGCCGGATCAGCCGCCCGCCCGTCGCGGTAGCCAGCACTTTGGCCACCTCGGTCTTGCCAACGCCGGCTTCTCCTTCCAAGAGCAGCGGCTTGGGCAGCCGCATCGCCAGGAAGATCGCGGTGGCGAGCGCGCGGTCGGTCACGTACCGCTGGCCGGCGAGCGTGTCCTGCACCTGCTCGATGGAATCGGGCAGCGGGGGGAGTTGGGCGGGAGCGGGGGCTTGGGGAGACGAAGAGTCGTTCTCATTCACATTCATGGCTGCCACTGTACCAAATCTATCCTGCCCGCTTAGAGTAGCACAATCATCTTCCCGGCCGGCCGTGGTCAAGCTGTGGTGTCTGGGGTCTCTTCCTGGCTTTGCTCGGCCGCCTGCGCTGCCCTTCTGATCTTGCCCAGCGCCATTTCGATGAGGCCGATGACAACGACGCCGACGATAACGTGGGCCGTGATGAAGGTGGCCCTCTCTGCGCCACTCGACCAAAGGCCGAGGCGGGAGCCGAGCAGCACGAGGCCGAGG
>JAJDZR010000079.1 GCA_022824545.1 Chloroflexota bacterium | reverse complement strand
GGCGCGGTTTACGGAGCTGGTGCAGTTGTACAATAATACCCCCCGCAAGTGTCTGGACTACCAGACCCCGGCGGAAATCTTCTGGCAGGAACTGTTGCACTTCAAATGTGAATCCACCTTCCCGCGTGCGCGGGAATGACGAGTTATGCAAAGGTCTCCTTGCGCGGGAATGACGGGCGGCCGACTCTTCCTGTCCACTTGCGGCGAGGGGGCCGGGGACTGCGGTCCGGCCCAGCTCCCTACGCCGGCTCACCATCGCGCTCCAAGAGCTCGAGCAGGACGCCGTGGCCGGCGCGCGGATGGATGAACGCCACCCGGCCGCCATGCCCCGGCCGCGGCGTCCGATCAACCAACTCAGCGCCATCGGCCGCCAGGCGCGCCAACTCGGCTTCGATAGAGGCGACGGCAAAACAGACGTGGTGCAGCCCCTCGCCGCGGCGCGCCAGAAACCGCGCGAGCGGCCCGTCGTCGTCCAGCGGCTCCAGTAGCTCGAGCTTGGTCCCTGCGCCGGTCAGAAAGCTGACGCGCACTCCCTGCGCCGGAACCTCGTGGGCCGGGCCGACGCAGAACGCGCCGGGGAGCAGGGCCGAGTACGTCCGGCTGGCGGCTGTAAGGTCGCGCACCGCGATGCCGATGTGGTCCAGGACGGCACCAGTGGCTGGCAAAAACTGCATGATCTTATCGTATCAACTGCGGTGCAGTTTTGGCCGGCCAGGACGGCGCTGCACCTAACGCTTCAGGAAGGCTTTGCATAGCTGCTCTACTTCGTCCGGCAGCAGTCGGTAGGCGGCCGGGTTTGCCCGGCGCTGACGAGCGACCTCATAGAGGAAGATCGCGGCGGTGACAGAGATATTGAGGCTCCGCACCATGCCGCGCATCGGTATCGAGACGCGGCGGTCGGCCGCCGAGATGGCCGTCGGCGAGAGGCCGGCGTGCTCGTTGCCAAACCACAGGGCGAGGCGCTGCCCCGTGAAGTCGCCGGCATGGATCCATTCATCGGCACCCTCCACTACGGCGGCGACGCTCTCGTACCGGAGCGACTTGAGCCGTGCGATGCACGCTGCCGTCGAATGGAAGATATGGCAGTCCACCCACTTGTTCGCGGACCCTGAAGACTGCTTTCCGATCCGTTTCGGATCGTAGTATTCCTCTCGCTCGAAGACAAAATACGCATCCTGCACGCCAACGGCGTCGCAGGTGCGTAGGACGGCCTCGGCGTTGTGGGGATCGTGGATGTCCTCCAACACAACCGCCAATCCGCGTTGTCGCTGGGCGACCACGCGCCTGATCGTCTCGATACGCGCTTGCGTAGGCATGGTACACAGTCTGCCAGCCCCCGCCGCACTCCCCCTCTCTATCGCTCGGCGATGGAGAGGGGCCGGGGGTGAGGAGCACTCCTACGGCTGGTGCTCGCCGAATACGTCGCGCAGTACGTCGCACATCTCGCCCAGCGTGGCTCGCGCCCGCGCGCCGACCAGCAAGGCCGCCACCACGTTGCCATCGCCTGCGGCCGTCGTGCGGATAAGCTCCAGCGCCGCCGTGACCTGCTGCTGATCGCGCCGGCGGCGCACATCGGACAGGCCGGCGCTCTGCCGGTCGCGGACCGCCGGATCAACGTGCAGCAGTTCGCCGGTTGGCGCCGGGGTATCGTCGCGGTACTTGTTCACGCCGACAACGATACGCTGGCCCTGCTCGACCGCCTGCTGGGCACGATACGCGCTCTCCTCGATAGCGCGGGTGTAGTGTCCGCTCCGCACCGCCGCCAGTGCCCCGCCGAGCCGCTCGATCCGCTCCAGCTCTTCGCCGGCCCTGGCTTCAAGCTCGTCGGTCAGCGACTCCACGTAGTACGAGCCGGCAAGTGGGTCAACGGTCGCGGTGACGCCGGTTTCGTGGGCCAGGACTTGCTGGGTGCGGAGCGCCAGCCGGGCGCTCTCCTCCGTCGGGAGGGCCAGCGCCTCGTCCCAGGCGTTGCAGTGCAGCGACTGCGTGCCCCCCAGCACCGCCGCCAACGCTTGCACCGTCGTCCGCACCGTATTCACTTGCGGCTGCTGCGCCGTCAGCGAGCTGCCGGCAGTCTGCGTGTGGAAGCGCAACATGGCCGAGCGTGGCTCGGCGGCGCCAAGATCGTCGCGCATGATCGTGGCCCACAGACGCCGGGCGGCACGGAACTTGGCGACCTCCTCGAAGAAATCGCGATCACAGGAGAAGAAAAACGACACCTGGCGTCCCACGCTGTCGGCACTCAGGCCGCGCTCCAGCGCCGCGCGCACGTACCCGATACCGTTCGCCAACGTGAAGGCCAGCTCCTGCACGGCCGTCGCGCCGGCCTCCCGGAGGTGGTAGCCGCTGATCGAGATGGGATTCCAGTGCGGCAGGTGGTGAACGCAATACTCGATGGTGTCGGTGACGAGCCTGAGCGACGGCTCCGGCGGGTAGATATAGGTCCCGCGAGCGATGTATTCCTTGAAAATGTCGTTTTGCAACGTACCGGCCAGCTTGCTCGCCGGGACACCTTGCTCCTCGGCGGCAACGATATAGAAGGCCAGGAGCACGGCGGCGGTGGCGTTGATGGTCATCGAGGTGCTGACCTGATCGAGCGGAATGCTCCGAAACAGCGCAGCCATATCGTCGGCGCTGGCAATGGAGACGCCGACCCGCCCGACTTCACCCACGGCGAGGGGATGGTCGGAATCGTAACCGAGCTGAGTCGGTAGATCGAAGGCCACCGACAGGCCCGTCTGCCCCTGTTCGAGCATGTAGCGGTAGCGCCGATTGGACTCGGTCGCATCGGCATAGCCGGCGTACTGGCGCATGGTCCAGAGGCGCCGACGATACATCGCCGGGTAGATACCGCGCGTGAAGGGGAACGCGCCCGGCTCGCCGAGACGCGCCGCCGTCGGCGCGTCTGCCATTTCGGGCGGGTGGTACACCGGCGCCACCGGCAGACCGGAGGGCGTGGCTACCTGATCCCGCTCATCCGCACCCATCACCGCTTGCTCCGCTTTACTTGCCGTGCTAGGGGGCTTGCCCCCTCCCTAGCCCTCCCCCGTCCCGACGGGGGAGGGAACACGCCGTCCCCCCGCCGCAGCG
>JAJDZR010000329.1 GCA_022824545.1 Chloroflexota bacterium | reverse complement strand
GGCGCGGTTTACGGAGCTGGTGCAGTTGTACAATAATACCCCCCGCAAGTGTCTGGACTACCAGACCCCGGCGGAAATCTTCTGGCAGGAACTGTTGCACTTCAAATGTGAATCCACCTTCCCGCGTGCGCGGGAATGACGTGAGGCTGGGTGCGATCCATCGCGCGGATACAGGAAGGAAGGGAAGAATGGCAGCAGCCTCGGAAGTGCGCCGGCCGAGCGTGATTGCCGAGCGGCGCCGCGTGGTGGACCGGATTGCGCTTGGTGATACCGCGACGCTGGAGGACGGCCCGGCCTTGCTGCGGCATCTGCGCGAGCGGGTGCCCGGTGAGACCTTTGCCCTGGGGACGGCGATTCATCCGCTCACGACCGTCCCGCTGGGGCTGGCGATTGACGCCGCCATCGTCGCCGCGAACGGCCGGACGCTTTCGATTTCCCACCTGCGCTACTGCTCCTTCAGCATGGAGCGGATCATCTCGACCGACCCACCCCGGCCGTTGCAGGCAACGGCACGGGTCGCAGAGCTAGGCGCGCACCACCTCGAATGCGTGGTCGAGGTCCGGGAGGACGAGCACCTGATCTGCCAAGCGCGAATTGGGCTATGTCAGGTGCGCGAGGGCCGGGCCGCTCCTCTAAGCCATTTCTACGTGTTCGACGGCGAGAGCGCTACCGTCGGCTGACTGAGGCGGCGGGGAAAGGTGTCCCTTGTGATCCTTTTTACTATCCTTGTCAAGGCCGCTGCCGGGATTGACGGGGGACGTGCCCCCTATGGCCCCCCGCACAAGGGTAGGTTTTTGCATGGGGACGCCGCAGGTGGACATTCCTCACCCCCCGGCCCCCTCTCCAACATTTAGAGAGGGGGAGTAACGCTCGGACCGGGGCCGATGCATGGCCCTAGATGGCGGCTTCCGCCGCAATGACGAGGAGGAGTGGTGTGATGGAGATGACGGTGGCGGTGGAGCGCGATGTCCCGGCGGCGATGCGCGACGGCACGCTGCTGCGGGCGGACGTGTATCGCCCGGTCGGTGTCAGCGAGCCGCTGCCGGCGCTGGTTGCCCGCACACCCTACAACAAGGCGGGCATGGAGGAGGTCTGCCGCACGATGGCGGCGCGGGGCTACATCGCCATCGTCCAGGACATTCGCGGTCGCTATGCCTCGGATGGCGAGTGGCGGCCGATGTACGATGCCACCAACCTGGAGCCGACCGACGGCTACGATACCGTGGAGTGGGCGGCACGGCTGCCGGGCTGTACCGGAGACGTGGGCACGTTCGGCGGCTCCTACGTCGCGCTGACCCAGTGGCGCTTGGCGCCGACGCGACCGCCGCATCTCCGGGCGATGTATGCCTCCGGCTTTCCGCGCTTCGCGTATGACCGCTGGCCGGGCATCTTCCGCACCGACCGCCACCTCCAGTGGCACATCACGACCACCGTGCCCGACTACCGGCGACGGCAGGGTCTGCCGGGGCCGACGACGGTGGACGAGGCGCGGATGCACTGGGAGCAGCACGAGAGGCACAAGTGGGTGTGGTTCCTGCCCTTCGACGAGATCCCGGCGGAGGTCCTCGGCGGCCTGCGCCCGCAGTTCCGCGCGTATCTCCGCAAACACGCCGAGGACTGGAGCGGAGTGGCGCACGTCCACGGCGAGATTGAGGTGCCGGTCTACCATCAGACCGGCTGGTACGACCGGCTGATCGGCGCCATTGACCACTACACGGCGATGGTGGCGCAAGGACGTACCGAGCACGCGCGGCGCAACCAGAAGCTTATTATTGGGCCGTGGACCCATAGCAGCGGCGGCACGCGCTATCAAGGCGACCGGGATTTCGGCCCCGAGGCCGAGGTTCACGTCGCCGACCTGATGACACCGTGGTTCGACTATTGGCTGAAGGACCGCGCTACCGGGGTGCTGGACGAGCCGCCCGTGCGCTACTTCGTGATGGGCGTCAACCGGTGGGAGGCGGCGGCGCAATGGCCGCCCGCCGGCGTACAGCCCACGCCGTTCTACTGCCACGCGGAAACGGCGGCCAACCGCTTTGGCGGCGATGGGCGTCTGGATCGGGAGCAGCCGGGTGCCGAGCCGCCGGATCGCTTTGTCTACGACCCGCGCGACCCGGTGATGTCGGTGCTGCCGCCGGGGGCGCAGGACGCGCCGGGCGACCATCGCGTGCTGTTCGACCGGCAGGATGTCTTGTACTACACGAGCGCGCCGCTCGCCGCGCCGCTCAAGATCGTCGGCCCGGTCGAGGCGCGGCTGTTCATCGCCTCCAGCGCGCCCGACACCGATTTCACGGCGATTCTGCTGGACGTTGCGCCGGGTGCAGCCGAGGAAGCACCGGGCTATGCTCAAAACCTGTGCAGTGGTATCCTGCGCTGTCGCTACCGCCGCGGCGTGGACCGGCCGGCGCTGCTGCGGCCGGGGGAGAGCGAGGCGATCACCATTCCCCTGACGCCGGTGGCGCACGTCTTCCGCCCCGGTCATCGGATTGCGGTGGCGATCTCGTCGAGCAACTTTCCGCTCTTTGACCGCAATCACAACACCGGCCGCGACTACTGGAGCGACGCCGAGCTGCGCGTGGCCGACCAAACCGTCTTCCACGATAGCGAGCGACCATCGCAGATTGTCCTGCCGGTGTTGGAGTAGCGGCCGGCAAGCTGTGTGTTGTCTGATGTACCTACGATTCTTATTCCAGTTCCCTCTCTAGTCGGTCGGTCGGTAGGCCTCTCTCGCGTAGAGTCTCAATCACCTTCTGAAGTTCCTGTTGGATGGGGGGATTCACTTGAAACTCGATGGTATCAACGATGATGGAGTCGTGGTAGCGTAGAATTATTCCCAACTCGTTGGCGGCACGATCCAAGAATATCCGCTGTACGTCTGGAGACTCTCCCGCGTTAAGCGGGAGAAAATGGTATTCACCAACATTGCAGCCTCTCAGGAAATCCTTATACTTACTTTTCAGGCTCTCTTCTCTTTTTCGACGCTCCTCCATGATTGCTCTTACTCGGGCCAGAGTGACCTCAGTTTCCTTCTCGTCGCTGGGCATGATCTTGTCCTTTACAGTCAGCTTGGTCAGGCAGACAGTCATATAATCCAAGCCATGGGGTGCGACACTGGTGCTCGCGGAGCGCGGTGGCGGCCAATGCTCGGAAGATATGTATAATGGTACTCACAATCGTAGAGGATAGCATGACAAGACTCCCTGTGCCTGGAGATCAGATTTACTTGGATGGCTCTGACAAGCCGCTGCAGGTCTATAGCGTGCGTGAACTGGGAGGACAGATCCACCTGGGAGTGATCTCGTTACATGATCGGCAAGCGCGGGACTTCGTGCTCACGCATGATGAAATCGCCGCGCGTATGACGCGAGTACCAGGCCTCACGGAACGCTTCAGTACAAGGAAGAGCTGGTTACAGAGAGATGAGTTCATCCTGGCTATTGAGGCACTTCGCATTCGCTTGGCTTACCTCTTCGACCCATTTCACGCACTAAATGTGCATCAAGTGGATTTCTTGCCTCACCAGGTCGAAGCAGTCTACCGTCGAATCCTTCCTTCTCCAGAGCTACGATTTCTGCTCGCTGATGATCCAGGTCTTGGCAAGACTATCATGGCCGGCCTAGACCTAGCAGAGCTCAAGGCCAGAGATCTGGTACGTCACTGCCTAATTGTAACTCCAGCCCACCTTCAAGAACAGTGGAAGCGAGAACTCCATGAGCGATTTCAGGAAGAGTTTGATGTTCTTGATAGAACAAGTTTTGGGCATGCTAATACACTGAAAAGTTACTTGGAGCGTCATCCCCAGATCATCACGTCTATGGATTTTGCCAAGCAGCCGGAAGTGAGAAAGTTCCTGACGGACAGAGAAACCGGTAGGAACTGGGATATCGTCATTATAGATGAGGCCCACAAGCTATCCGCTACTCGCTACGGACTCCAGATACGCAAGACTGTGCGCTATCAACTCGGCGAAGCGCTCGCGCCGTGTGCAGACCGTCTTCTCTTCCTAACAGCTACTCCTCATAAGGGAGACGATGCCGCGTATTGGCAACTCGTTGATCTTCTACAACCCCGCCTCTTTGCACATGAGTCTTACCTCAGAGAAGTTGCACGTGATGGAGAAGGGCTCGACTTCGTACTACGCCGAGCCAAGGAGCAGGTCACTGACCTGGAAGGCAGACCACTGTTCAAGGAGCGGACTGTTGAAACAGTGTCCTTGGAGATGACGGGGGCTGAACGTGTACTATATGAGGGAGTGACGGCATATGTTCGGCGCTGGTACCGCGTCTTGGGAACCGATGCCCGAAGCCGCCAGAACATCGCCTTGGCTTTGACGGTCCTGCAACGAAGGGCGACATCAAGTTTGTATAGCATTCGTCGGTCACTGTCTCGTCGTCGTCAGAAGCTGTTGGACTTGCGCCAGACATGGCAACAGTTTCGAGAACAAGGTGAGTTTCCTGCTGACTCTGAACTCGAGGATCAGTCAGCCGCCGATTGGGAGGACTTGCAGTCTCGTTTGGAAGGTCTCACAGCAGCTAGGTCACTTTCGGAACTGGCTGAGGAATTGAGAGAAATTGATCGCTTAGTCGGATTTGCCAGGAACGCCGAGAGTTCAGGGGGAGAAGGCAAGTTAGAGGAATTGCGGCGGGTTGCTAGCGATCACCTACGACACCAACCCAATGAGAAGCTCCTCGTGTTCAGTGAGTTCAAGGATACGGTGATGAACCTCAAGAATATCCTAGAAAGTTGGGGGTTTACGGTCGCTGTTATCCATGGTGGCTTGGACATGCGGCAGCGAATCGAACAAGAGCGTGTGTTCCGTGAACAAGCGCAGGTCATGGTTGCTACAGATGCCGCTGCAGAAGGCATTAACTTACAGTTCTGCCGACTTATGATCAACTATGACCTTCCCTGGAATCCGAACCGTCTCGAACAGCGCATGGGACGTATCCATCGCTACGGTCAGAAAAGAGAGTGCTTCATTTGGAATATGCTTTACAGCGATACTCGTGAAGGAGATGTCCTTTCGAGGGTGCTGGAGAAGCTACAGCGTATGCGAGCACGTCCCGAGCTTGGTGATACTATCTATGATGTGATAAGTGTTATTCTGGAAGGGGTGCGACTTGAGAATCTCATTATGAATGCTATTGTAACTGAAGACATGACTGAGATTGACCAGATCGTTGAGAGAGATCTGGATCGGAGGTTTGACGAGCTAACAAAAGTGCTGCAAGAGAACGCATTGGCTGAATATCGCCTTGATTTGTCCCCAATACGTCAACAAGAGGAAACATCGAGACGTCAGCAACTTGTTCCATGGGACATTGAGTTTTTCGTCCGACTCGCCATCGCGAGGCTCGGTGGTCGCATACAGCCCCTTCCCAGGCAGGCGGGAGTGTTCAAGCTAGGTATTCCACAAAGAATACAGGCTGATTTCCACCATACAGATTATGTTCCCGGCCTCAAGATTGCCTTTGATCGCACTCGTGCCCGTGAGGCCGATGTAACATTCCTAGCACCAGGGAATCCGATTTTGGAGGAAATGGTCGAGCGCTTTATTCGATATAGTGAACGACCACGTATAACGACTCTCGTAGACTCACACGGTAAGAGTGGGTCACTGTGGTGCTATCGCGCTAAGGTGATGGACGGAAACAATCAATCAGTCGTGGAACGTCTTCTGACGCTGTTCCGTTCGGATGATGGTACTGTTGCCTCGGTGGATCCCAGATGGGTACGAAACCTGAAATCAGCTACCGCTGATCCATCGGCACCAACTGCTCTATTTGGCCGGATCGATGCTGTGCAAAATGAGATGCTCGCCAAGGTGACGTCGCAGCTTAAGCCAGTTCGGGCGGAAGTAGCAATGCGACGTCAGAGAGATATAGAGATCAAACGACACTCTTTAGGTCAGTCCTATCAACACTTGATCCTTGAGTCCTGCAGGAGGCTTGCAGACTACAGAATCGAGCAGATACAGGGAAAGGATATGCAGTTACCCATGCGGCAAGAGGTGCGTAATCGTGATGGGCTTGTCGAAGATTGGACCCAGCGCTCAGGGGAACTGGACAGGGAAGGAAACCTCACCCTACTGCAACCGGAACTGGAGGCTGTTGCTATTGTGCTGCCGGTGTTCCCTGGGGGACAGGCTACTACAGATGTGAGGCAGCAGGTGGAGCTAGCTGGTATGGCGGAGTCGGTGCGCTATGAGAAGATGAACGGACGCGAACCTATTGATGTCTCGGCTGAGATGCTTGGCTATGACATAAAGAGCAGTGATGGTGGAGAAACTAGGTATATCGAAGTCAAGGCTTTTACTACAAGTGGCCCCTTGGAATTGACTCCTCACGAATGGCAGATGGCTCGTCGCCTCGATCAAGACTATTGGCTCTATATAGTTGAGGACGCTACCACCAGTCCCAAGTTGACGCCTGTGCGTAACCCAGCGGATGTTCTCCAAGCAGATGCTCAGTATGGCATCACAGGGTTCTCCATCCAGGATTGGAGGACACAGATCGCAGATTGCTTAACAGAGAACTAAACAGTGACTAGAGCATCCTGTATGAGTGTCCACGATGGCAACCAGCCGGGTGGTAGGTGAGAGGAGTTGAGGAGTGGTGAGTGAGGCGGAGCGGAACGAGCGCCGGCGCCGCGCCGGTGAGCGCGTGGCCACGTTCGTCGAGGACGGCATGGTGGTGGGTCTCGGGACCGGGCGCACCGCGGACCATGCTACGCGCGCCTTGGCAGCGCGGGTCGCAGCCGGCTTGCGGATCGTGGGTGTGCCTACGTCGCACCGCACCGCGCTGCTGGCGTCGTCACTCGGTATCACCGTCGTTTCACCGGAGGAGCACCCGCGCCTCGACATCGCGATTGACGGCGCCGACGAGGTGGACCCGCAACTGCGGCTGATAAAGGGGCTGGGCGGTGCCCTGCTGCGGGAGAAGATCGTCGCGGCGGCGAGCGGCCGCTTTGTCGTGGTCGTTGACGACGGAAAGCTGGTATCCCGGCTAGGCGAGACCGCGCCGGTGCCGGTGGAAGTGTTGCCGTTTGGCTGCACCCTGGCTGCCGAGTGCCTGCGCGCGCTGGGCGCGGCGGTCGTGCTGCGTGAGGCGGCGGCGGGACCGTTCGTGACCGACAATGCTCACTACCTGCTCGACTGTCGGTTCGGGCCGCTGGCCGATCCTGAGCAGTTGGAGTCCGATCTCCGGAGCATTCCCGGTGTGCTGGGTACCGGCCTCTTCCTCGGCATGACCGATGCGGTGATCGTCGGCACGGCCGAGGGGATCGAGGAGCGGTCGGCATCACCATCGCTCCCGGCCGGGGCCACGCCACGCTAGGTGACGGCCTTGGCGCTCTCGTCGTTGCTGGACCTGGCCTTGTTCGCCGCGCTGGGGTTCATCGCCGGAGGGTTGAACGGGCTGCTGGGGATTGGCGGCGGTATTCTGCTCATCCCCTTGCTGATCTACATCGGGCGCGTGGACATCCACCTGGCGGCGGGGATGACGGCCGCGCAGGGTGTCGTCAGCGGCGCCACCGGGGCGGTAGTTCACGGCCGGCGCACGCCCATTGACGTACCGGTGGGCCTAGTTATCGGCGCTACGGGCATCGTCGTGGCCACCACCACGGCACTGTTCTCCGAGCATATTCCGTCGCTCGTGCTCACGCTGTTCTATTTGGCGATGGTGGTCGGCGCTCTCGTGCTCGTCTTGCTGCCGCGCACGAGGGAAGACGAGCACCGAGAGCAGCTGCGCGGTTTCGGCCGCTGGCTCTGGTGCGTCGTCATTGGAGTGGTGGGGGGTGTCTTTACCGGGCTGGTGGGGGCCGGCGCCGGGTTTGTGGCGGTGCCGCTGATGCTCCGCCTGCTGGCTATGCCGCTGCGCGTGGTCATCGGCACCTCGCTGGTCATCATCCTGATCGCCTCGGGCGCCGCAGCGGTCGGCAAGGGACTGACGGGCCAGGTGCCGCTGCTGGGCACGCTGGGCGTGATGGCCGGCAGCCTGGTCGGCGCTCACGCCGGGTCGCGGCTCAGCCAGCGCACCAGTCGCCGGCTGCTGCACTGGCTGCTGGTCGCGGTCCTAGCCCTTATCCTCGTGCGCGTGCTCTGGGACATTGTCCCACTGCCCTGGGCGTAGGCGGCGCAGCTACGACGGCGCGTGTCACTCTGAGCACTTGCCCCGGCTAGTCCCCCGGAAGGTGGTACGCTTAGATGGAAGCTCAAGCCAACTGGCATCTTTTGCACCGGAGGAGTGGCCGGACCGATGAGCCTGACGGCCGACGAGCGGACGTGGCTGCGCCGCTATAAGGCGGCGTTGGACAAGCAGTTTCCTGGCCTGATCGAGGAGCTGCTGCTCTACGGTTCCAAGGCGCGCGGCGACGATCATCCCGAGAGCGATCTCGACATCCTCATCATCACCGGCGACACGGACTTCAAGACCCAGCATTCGATGCGTTGGGTCGGTTACATGCTCGCTGCAATGTCGAGTGCCCTGCCCTCGATCATGGTGTACACGCGCGCCGACTGGGAGCGCTCGGCGGCCATCGGCTCGCCCTTTGTGCGCGAAGTCGAGCAGGATGCAGTGCCGCTATGAACCAGGAGCTTATTGCCGCAGAATGGCGGCGGGGGATTTCCGCGCTGCACGCCGCGCGGCTGATGCAAGCGGAAGGGCTGTACGAGGACTCTGTTTCTCGGGCATATTACTCCATCTTCCACGCTGCCAGGACAGCGCTGCACCTGCACGGTGTCACGACAAGGAGCCACAGAGGTATTCGCCGCTTGTTTGGGCTGCACCTGATTAAACCCGGTCACATTGAGTCCCAGTGGGCCCCCTACCTAGCGGGCAGTCTCGATGAGCGCATAGCGGCTGACTATAACGTGGCCGTTACTTTTGGCGAGCAGGAGACGCAGGAGGCCTGTGAGCGCGCCGAGGCGTTCCTGCGGCGCATCCGCGAGTACCTGCTGAAGCAAGGCGTAGCCCCGGCTGACCTGCCGCTGACTCCTCCTAAGCGGTAGTTGCTCTTTGGTCCCGGCCGCGTCACGCTTGCAGGTAGCGGGCCATAAAGTCGTAGGCCAGCCGGCCGCTCCACTCGTGGCCGGCATCGAACTCGTCGCGCCAGAGATGCTCCCGCACGCCCAGTAGCTCGTAGGCGCGTTCGAGGGTCGCGTGCGCGCTGCGACTGGCGGCGATGGGAAAGGTCTCGTCCTGGATACCGGCCTCGATCAGCAGCGGGCGCGGCGCGATCAGCGCGGTCACGTCGGGCAGATCGGCCCAGGGGAGCAAGCCGGGGATGAACTGGGCACCGCAGAGCTGCCGGTCCAGGGCGTAGACCTTGTAGGTATTGAGATAGCCGCTGATGACTGTAGCCTTGATACGGTCGTCGAGAGCGGACAGGAACGTAGTCCGAGTGCCGCCGTAGGACAGCCCGGCGCAGCCGATGCGTTCCGGGTCCACGTCGGCCCGCGACCGCAGCAGGTCAATGCCGCGCTGGTCGTCGTGGAC
>JAJDZR010000262.1 GCA_022824545.1 Chloroflexota bacterium | reverse complement strand
AGCGCGTAGCGCGTGCTGCCCGGCACCGGCGGCACGCCGATCAGCGTGGATTCCGGCGTGGGCCGCCCGGCCGCTGCCGGCGGCGGGCCGGAAAGCGCCGCTCGGCGCTGCTCCACTTCCGCCGTCGCCATGGCTGTGCGGACTTCAGCGGATGGCGTTGCTTGTTGCTGCGGGGCTGCCTCCTGCGGTGGCAGCGAGGAGGGTTTCCAACTGTGCCGTAGCAGGAACTCCTCACTCTGCGGCGGCAGATTCGGCAGCCACGCATGGGCTACCTTCCCTGTGATAAAGTCATGGTGGTCAAAAAAACAGAAAAGGGCTTCTGGGTTGACTGTCGTTCGAGCGGCTCCACGCCGGCCGGCTGCACGGCGGCGTCGAGGTCCCGGAGCCAGTCCAGCACCACCTCCGCCTCGTGCTCCAGTGCCGGGACCCGCCCACCGTCGTACAGCGTGACCCCTGTCAACTGCAGCAGCCACCAGAACCAGCGACTATGCGGCGCGGACAGCCCCGCCCGGACCAACTCGCCATCCTTCACCAAGGTGGACCGATAGACTGTATCGAGCAGCGCACCCCAGGTCGTGGGCGGCTGACCGATCCCCTCGGCCCGCAAGACGTGCCGATTAAAGTAGAGCGTGTAGACTTGCGAAAAAAGGGGCAGTCCCCACTGCACGCCCGCCGTCTGTCCGGCGAGCCAAGCCGGCTGGACAAAATCATCGGCGTGCGGCAGTTGCCTGTGCTTGATCCACCCATCGAGGCGGTGGGCCAGCCGCCGCCGGATTAAGTCGGTATTACGCAGATCGTCGGTCTGGAAGATGTCCGGGGCGGTTCCGGCCCGGTGCAGCTCCAAGGCCCGGTTGAGCGGATCGTGATGGGAGTCGAAGGAGACCGTGCTCTCCGGGTAGCGCTCCCTGAAGGCGGGGGCAACAGTCGCGTGGAACCACTCCCGGTCAGGTGTATATGGTCCTCCATCGGGACCCGTATACACCACGGGGACTGCGGTGTACATGGCCCCCCTGATCCACGGCCCGTACAGCACTCGGAGGGCGACCGGGGCCGCAAGTGGGAGCGGCGACCCGGTGCCCGGCCGGCGCGATTCGGTGAGGGAGCAGGCGGCGGCGATCACACCGCCCAACGCGGCGATGGAGCGCGTCAGGTACTGCCGGCGGGCTAAACGAATGACACCGCCCCTTCCATCAGGAAGCACGCCACCAGAATCACGAACGCGAGTCCACGCCGTTCAGCAATAATCCCGACTGCCCGAGCAATCCAAACGATACGAGCACGGCTCCAGGCAGAGGCTCCACGCCCAGAATTTTGCTTTTATCTTCCCCCTATACCACCGGCCCAACGATGCAGGGCAGGCACACACATCTCTTTTGACCGTGCGAGAGGGGCAGCGACAATCACTATCTGCTTGCGCCGTCATTTGAGGCAACAGCCGGTCTGCGACCCAATCTACTAGCGAGCCGAGCGGCCCTACGCGCTGAGTCACTCCCTGCACGGCGCGAAGCGCTGTGGTGTCGAGTGTGCTGAGGTTGGTCATTCTCGTCTCCCTTCTCTCCGCAGGATGCTTCGCTAGACGAACACACCGTCAACTGGACAACTTTCGAAATACCTCCTTTCCCAATCACCTCACTGCCACTTCAACCCCGGCTGTGGCAGGTGTCTTCCAGCCATCAGTCATTCGCTGCCACGCGCTGCCTGCGTCATCTTCAAACAGGTACCCACTGGCCCGCACCCGACTCTTTGCGTCAATTGAGCAGAAGGCCGGAGCAGCCTTGATCTTGTAGTCTGTCATGAAGTTGTTATCTTCATGGGAGGCCACGACGACTGGCAGGCTGATGCCAAGTTCATCAACGTGGTTGCGAGTCTCCTCAACGCCGAATACGCTGACATAGAGCAAGTCTATTCCAGTTTGGCGAGCGGTCGGAGCTAAGGATTCCAAGACTGGCACCAACTCACGGCAGGGTTCGCAAGCCGGGGACATAAATAGAAATACAACATCTCTACCGGCGTAAGTAGCAAGCGTGACTATCTCACCCTCCAAAGTCGCGGCAGTGAATTCGGGCGCCCTTTCTCCGGGCTTGATGAGTTCTTGCTCTAGCTCCAAGCCAGCATTGGAGTTGGCCCGGCGGACCAGCATCAGCGTCAGCAGCAGGTTGAAGAGCACCACCATCCACAGCAGAACCATGCTGACGAGCAGGACCGTCTCGTTCATCATCGTTAGCCCTTACGCTCGGTCATGCCTGTGCCCGCGGGGCCACACCCGGCTTGAACACCTGGGCAATCTCTGCCAACTGCACCCAGATGAGAACAAAGATCATGGCCCCTACCGCCACCAGGCTCCATTCGGCGAGGGGTAACACAGCCAGCGGCGCTCCTGCGCTCCAATAGCCGGCACCGGCGCACAGCAGCAGGCCGCCATTGCGGACCACGTCCCAGCCCGCCACCGGCTTGGTCGTCGAGCCAAAGCAGGCGCACGACGTACCCAGCCGCCGCGCGAGGGCGGTGAGCAGTACCGCGGTGAACAGCACCAGTAGGCCGAGCGCCAGCAGGAAGCCGGTACGTAGGAGGGCGGTGCCCGGCACGATCCCGCCGAGGACGATGAGGGCGACGACGGTGCTCTCGGCGGCCAAGACTGCTAGGGCAACCGGTTTGGTCAGGCGCGGGGGCACCAGCCGCAGGTCGCGGACGGCCCGTTCAAAGGCCGCGAGGTTGGTGGCCTTGCCGGCAGACGACAAGACAAAAGCAAGGGCGGTCGCGATTGCCGAGAAGAGCAGGAGATGCGACATAGCCACGTTCCCCCATTGGTACGGCCTGTCCGGTGCTGCCGGAAGAGCGGTCCACGCTCCGGACCGCCACTCACGTCTGCACAGCACCTATGGTACGCCCATTCGGCGGCCAAGACACTGTGGAAAACCACAGTCTTGGCTAGGGTTTTCCA
Source organism: Chloroflexota bacterium (assembly GCA_022824545.1). Classification (GTDB taxonomy): domain Bacteria; phylum Chloroflexota; class UBA11872; order UBA12225; family JAJDUF01; genus JAJDUF01. The sequence goes on along the minus strand of JAJDZR010000262.1, from coordinate 257 downwards.
CAGTCTTTGACCGGGACGGGGCGGGGACGGGGGGACGGGGTGCAAGGTGGCGGCAGGCCAGCGGTTCCCTCCCTCGTCGCAACGGGGGAGGCCAGGGTGGGGGCCAGCAACCACCATGACCCATCTGCAGCGCGAGGGCCGGGCTAGAGCAGCCCCTGCTCCCGCGCTTTGGTCACGATCTCCCCGCGCGAGCGGGCGTCCAGCTTCAGGAACAGGTCGTGGACATGGTACTCCACCGTTCTCTGCTCGATGTTGAG
>JAJDZR010000245.1 GCA_022824545.1 Chloroflexota bacterium | reverse complement strand
TGATAGCTAACGGCTGACAGCTATGTATAAATGATCCGCATGGCCTCACGGACTTCCTGCATCGTCTGCTCGGCGATCCGCCTCGCGCGTTCGGTGCCGTCGAGCAGGACGGCGCGTACATCGTCGGGGCGGGCGGCGTGGGCCGCGCGGCGCTCGCGGATGGGATCGAGGAAGTCGTTGAGGGCCGCGATCAGTCGTTCCTTCACCTCACTGTCACTGACCCGGCCGGCACGGTAGCGCTCCTTGAGGTCGGCCACCTCGGCCGCGTCCGGGTTGAAAGCGTCATGATACTCGAACACCGGGTTGTACTCGACCACGCCGGGATCGGTGGGACGCAGGCGCGGGTGCGTGCCGGTAATGTCCGTCACCATGCGCTTGACCTTGCGCTCGACCGTGCCTGCATCGTCCGACAGGTAGATCGCGTTATCGAGGCTTTTGCTCATCTTGGCCTTCCCATCGAGGCCAACGAGCCGCGGCACCCGCCCGATGAGTGCCCGCGGGATCGGAAAGACCTCGCCATAGGCACGATTGAACCGCCGCGCGATCTGGCGCGTGTACTCGATGTGCGGCGCTTGATCTTCACCGACGGGAACGAGGTGCGCTTTCGGCAGGATGATGTCGGCAATCTGGCTGGCCGGGTAGTTGAAAAAGCCCAGACTCAGCTCGGCATTCTCCTCTTCAAGCTGCGCCATCTCCGCTTTGAGCGTGGGATTCCGCTGATGGCGGTTGAGCGGCACCAGCATACTCAGTAGCATTGTTAGCTCGGCGTGCTCCGGGATATAGCTCTGGATCACAAAGGCGCTCCGCTGCGGGTCCAGCCCCACCGCGAGCCAGTCCAGCGTGACCTCGATCACCGACTCGCGGATGCGCTCGATCTCCCCGAGATGGTCGCTCAACGCCTGATAGTCGGCAATCAGGAAAAAGCACTCGTATTCGTCTTGCAGGCGCACCCAGTTCTCCAAGGCGCCGGCGTAGTGGCCGAGATGCAATGACCCGGTGGGTCGCGTCCCGGTCAAGATGCGCTGTTTGGGCATCGGAACACGCTCTCCTTCGCGTTTACGGTTACTGACCACTTCCCTCGCCCTCCCCCGTCGCGACGGGAGAGGGAGACACGCCGTCCCCCCGCCGCACCGGGGGGACCATAGGGGGGCCAGCCCGCCTAGCGGCTCATCATAGCAGAGCACTCCCAGATAGAGGGAGATTCATCCGGCTACCGGAACCGTGCTCCCACTCACAATCTCGTCAATCCGCTGCGTCGTCTCCGGCGCCAGCGCCGTCCGGCGGTCACGGTGCGTCGCCAGTTGCTCTACCAGGCGGTCGGCGGTACGCACTTTGCAGTCTCGACAGAGTAGCTGCCCGGAGCGACACGCCTGCTGGATCGCCGCGTACTCGTCGGGCGCGGGGACGGCTTGGAGCGCCATCAGGCTTGATACGGAGCAGACGCGCGGATCGGGGTTGCCGCCCAGCCGGCGGTGCTCTGCCACCGTTGCCCGCCCACCTGTGACCGCGGCCATCACCTTGCGGCGAATGATCGCCGGATCGTCCCGGTAGAAGAGCGCTCCTTGGGGCAGCCCGCCGTGCATGACGTCCACAGAAGCGTTCGTGCGCGGATCAACATACGTGGTGAGGCTCTTGGCCGCGCGGACGTACAGGCCCGCCGGCCGGTAGAAGCCGCAGCTCTCGGCGAGACTACGGGCCAGACGGACGTAGACATCGCGCTCCAGCCCACCGATCACCTGGGTACGGCACCGCCCGCCACCGACCGACCGCTGTGGGTACAAGATGTCGGCGACGTAGATCAGCGGCAAAAACGTCGCGCTGACACTGTCGCTCAGACGCAGGCCAAGCGCGGAGTTGATGATATTCACCCGCAGCTCCGCCCCGACCTCGTAGGCCAGCTGCACGACGGCACTGTGTTGGGATTGGGCATATACGTCGGCGGCGCCCACGTCGAGGCCGAGGGCCGCGCAGTCCCGCAGGATGTCCCGCATGGCCGCCGCGGCGTCGGCGCGTTGTTGTCCCCGCAACGTGACGGTTTCCATGTCGTTAAAGGTGAGCACGACCTGTGCGCCCAGGCGCTGGTAGTGCGCGAGCAGATCAATCAGCGCGCCCTGCCCCACGTGCAGCGGCCCGGTCGGCGCCAGGCTTGCCATGACCACGCAGCGGTCACCATAGAGCAGCGCCTGTAAGAAAAGATCGTTGTCCCGCGAGCCGGCCAGCATCCCCTTGCCCGCCAGGGGCGGTGGCGTCTCGAACCAGTCCAGGAACGCACGCTGCTGGTCGGGATACTCGTGGCTGAGGCCGGTGAGGCGGAACTCCTTGATGAGCGCCGTCTCGCGGGCGAGCGGCTGGTCACCGGTCCGCACGACCCGCGAGGGGATTTCGATGTCGGTCTCGGCCGGCTGCACGCTCTCGGCGTCGAGAATCTCGCCGTGTAGCTGCGAGAGCCGCGCCGCGATGTCATTGAGCGTGTACTCCTGGACCTCGCGGGCCTTGGCGAGTACGAGCCGGGCCACGTCCTCGGCGGTCTCTGCCGGGAGACCGACCCGGCGCGCCTGGCGCCGGGCGCGGCCAAGTAGACGGTCCTCGACAAACGGCTTGTGGATCGTGTCACCGGCCAGATACTTCTCGACGGCGACCCGCTGTGCGGCGGCGATCCGCTGCTGGAGCAATTCCAGGATGCGGTCGTGGCTGGTGGCGATGATGTCGCGCTGCGTAGCAAGGTACTGCTCAAAGACGGCCGGAGGCAGGTCTAGCCCCGCTTTGATCCCTTTCGGATCGGCGCCAGCGAGGATCGCGGCAATCGCCTGCTCGATGGCCGCGAGGTCCGAGGGGGGCTGTGCTTGATCCACCCCTCACCCCCCGGCCCAATGTCCGTCATTGCTCTGAAAACACCCCGCCCCGTCATTCCCGCGGAAGCGGAAGCCCAGCGCCGTAGGGGCGTGGTGAATCGCGCCTGCTCCCCTCATCGGTTCTCCTCGCCGCTCAGGATAGCGGTCGTCATCGCCACCCCAATACCCGCCGCTCCGAACACCTCGCGTCGCCGACTGCGTGTGCTCCACAGCATACGGGCAAGACACGCCCTGTCAAGATTGCACCACCGGCGCCGGCATGACGGGCGGCCGTTCGTCATGCCCGCGCCGGGAGGACTTTACATAACTCGTCGTTCCCGCGAAAGCGGGAATCCAAAAACCGGCTGCCGCAGGGGAGCGGCGAAGATTCACGCGCACCAAAGCACTTCGTCCGGGGAGTATGCAAAGGTCTCCGTCAGCGGGAATCTACTCTCCCTCTCCTATCACTCGGCGCTGGAACGGGGGCCGGGGGCGAGGTGCGTTTGTTAACGAATGTTTAATCTGGTGCGAACGTCCCTTTGAGACAACGCTGTTAGACTGCATTGCATCGAGTTCCCAGCATCGAGTTCCCAACGGCACGATAAGGCACGCGAGCGCAACGGAAGAGGGGTAGTGATGAGCAGAGTACGGCAGATTCTCGGTTTGGTCGTTGTTCTGGCAGTAGCCGGTTGGATCGGCTATGCCGGGTACGAGCGCTTCGGCCCGGAGCCGGTCGAGGCCATCATTCCGACGACGCTCCCCGTGGAGCGCGGCAACCTGACGGCTACCGTGAGCGCCACGGGCAACGTCGAGGCCGCTACCCTCTCGGGCCTGAGTTTCCGGGTCAACGGTACGCTCCAGGAGCTGCTCGTTGACGTTGGTACCGAGGTGCGGCTCGGGCAGGTGCTG
>JAJDZR010000327.1 GCA_022824545.1 Chloroflexota bacterium | reverse complement strand
CAACCTGGAGCCATACGATCTCCTGAATGCCGATGAAGCCTTCTTTACCTCGACCCCTTTCGGGATCATGCCGATGACGAGCTGCGAGGGGCAGCCTGTCGGTAACGGCACGCCGGGACCGGTGACGCAACGGCTGCTGGCAGGATTTGGCGAGCACGTGGGCGTTGACCTCGTGCAGCAAGCACGCGCCGCGGCCGCCGTGGTGGCCGGTGAGTCGGCGATGGCCCAGGACGCCGCCGGTAGCTGAGGGAGCAGCGCGCGGTAGGGTGCGTAGCAAGCGGGAAGAAGGAGCAAGGATGCGATACGCGACGTTTGAGCGGGACGGCCGGGTGAGTTGGGGAGTCGTACAGGCCGGCGGCGTTTTGGATTTGCCGGCTGCCGCGGCGGCGACCGGCCTCGCCGGGTGGCCGGAGACGTTGCTGGCCTTCATCCAAGCGGGACCGGCCTGGTGGGAGCACGCCGGTCAGTTGGCGGCCGCAGCGGGCAGAGCCAGCCTGCTGCCACTCTCCGGGGTGCGTATCTTGGCGCCGGTGCCCCAGCCCCTACGTAATGTGTTCGCGCTGGGCCTCAACTATGCCGAGCACGCGGCGGAGGGCGGCCACGATGCGCCCGACGCGCCGATCTACTTCACCAAAGCCACTACGGCGGTCATCGGCCCCGACGAGCCAATCATCGCCGACCCCAGTGTGTCCCAGCAGTTGGACTGGGAGGTGGAGTTAGGGGTGATCCTCGGCGCCGGGGGACGGCGCATCTCGGAAGCCGATGCTCTCGATCATGTTTTCGGCTACACCGTCATTCACGACGTTTCGGCCCGCGACCTCCAGTTTGCGCGGAGCGGGCAGTGGTTTCTCGGCAAGAGCTTCGACACCGGCTGTCCGATGGGGCCGTGGATTGTCACGGCCGACGAGATCGGCGATCCGCAGAACCTCGATCTGTGCCTCCGCGTCAACGGCGTCGAAAAGCAAAGCTCCAACACGCGCTACATGATCTTCCCGGTCGCCAAGATAGTGGAGGACCTCTCCAGCGTGCTCACGCTGCAAGCCGGCGACATCATCTCCACCGGCACGCCCGACGGGATCGGCGGCTCGCGCGAGCCACCGGAGTTCCTCCAGCCGGGCGACGTCACCGAAGCGGAAGTAGCCGGCATCGGCCTCCTCCGCAACCCGGTCCTCGCCCCCTCGCTGTAGAGAGATCGCCCCCCTATGGTCCCCCCGTCCCGACGGGGGGACGGTCGCTTTCCTCCCCTGGAGTTGGCTCCGGGGGAGGGATGGAAGGGTAGAATGGGGCTATGGCTAGCCGCTGCGGTGGGTAGCTCTCATCTACCGTGCCGCCGGAGACACCACTGGCACCTGCGATACCCAAGGGCCAAGACTGCCCGGCGAGCGGCGGCTGAAGCAGGCTGGGCATTCACACCACATTGAGGCACTGCGCTTTATATGCACCAAGCCATGGATAATCCCATCCTTTTTGTCTAGTTTCCCGATAATAGATTGTGCAAGTGTTGGGTCTCTCCGCTCGTAAAGCATAAATATAGCATGTGCTATGTAGTCGGCTATCTGCAGTAACCTATTATCCGCTGCTTTAGTAAAGTATGGAATATCGGAGAGATAGTTCAGCATTCCCCAACGAGTTCCCAACTCCCGGAAATCCTGTACCCAGCGCCTTGCTCGGTCATGATAGGTGCTCTCGGCAAAGATCAGAAGGCCACGTTGATTATCATTCCCTTCATAGCGTCTCCGTGCTAGGAAGGTATTAAACCGCTTACAGACCTCCTCCGCAGCCCGATACACGGCTTCCTCTCCGTAGAGCGTGTCCGTCTTCTCAATCACGGCCGCAAAGAGAGCTAGACCTGGATCCCGGACATTCGCTATCACCTGGCCAACCTCATTGAGGACAGTAGTCCTGATCGGCTGCTGCACCCTCCGCCAGAACCCCCTGCCGGCACGGATGTCAGAGGCACGGAAATGCACTGGAGGGCGCCCTGGGAAATGCTGGGTCTGTATCTCATCCAGTGCCTGGGAGAGGAAGAAGGTCTGACGCTCGAAGATCGCTGCACCGGCAAGAACAAAGTGGGTATCTGCTGCCCCGTGCTCGTTCCCAGACTCGTCCAGGTAAAGAAGGTACAAAGCAGTCTCCTTGGGAAACAAAGAAAAGGCAACCGGCGGCTTACGCCACGAGCCTCAGAAAAGGAAGCCCTACCAGTTGCAGAACACAGCATACACTATGCGCGAGGCTTTTGCAACCAGGGACACAAGTGCGGCGGAGGCCACATTCCCCACTCCACCGACCACTAGCCACCGGCATCGGAGTCCGAGATCACCTCGCCGCCGAATATCGTATGGCGCGCAACGAGACGGCTGCTGGCCGTTTCGGTCTGCTGGAAGGTATCGGTCAATGGAAAGGCGCCGCTCTGTAGTTCCAGCACCGCTACGTCCGCTGTCCGTCCCACCTCCAGGCTACCAATCCGATCATCCCAGCCGATAGTTTGCGCCGGCCTGAGCGTACTTGCCCGAACCACCTCGTCGAGCGGCATACCCAAGTGCAGGAGCTTCGACATCGTGGTCGGCATGTCATAAGCCGGGCCGTTGATGGACCCGGTATGCACGTCGGTCGAGATCGTATCAGGCCAATAACCGTGTTCGCAGAGTTGACGAGCGACCCCCCAGTGGAAGCTGCCGGCCCCGTGACCCACGTCCATCAACACGCCCCGTTCCCGCGCTTCCCGCAGCACCGCGGCCGGAGTACCATCTCGATTCACGAGCCGGCCGACCAGCTCCCCCTTGTAGCAGTGGGTAATCAGATCACCCCGGTCGAGGATCGGGATGGACTGGGTGATTGTGGGTGGTGGATCGCCGATGTGCAGCATCAGCGGCACGCCGGCGGCTCGCGCGGCGGCGTGCGCGTGCCACACTGGCTGGTCCGTGTTGTCCTCACCGACCCGAATGCGGCTGCCAAGCACCTTCACTCCCACGATCAGGTCACGGTTGGCCTCGACCGTCTCGGCAGTGAACGTGGGATCAACAAAGCGGCCATAGCCGGCCATCGGCGAGGCCACCGTGCCGATCACGGAGATGTTGAGCAGGGCCAGCAGCCGGCACCGTGCCCGCGCAGCGACGTAGTGGCGAAAGCCGTCAAAGATCGCGGCACCAGCCGAGCCGGCATCCACCATCGTCGTCGTGCCGCTGCGGGCAGCCAAGCTATTGGCGTCAATATTGTCCCGCCCGACGTGCAGGTAGACGTGCGTATGCAGGTCAATCAAGCCGGGGGTCACCAGCAAGCCGCGTGCATCCAGCACCCGCGCCGCGCTCGGCGCCGCCCCGGGCGGCGTGAGGGCGGCGATCTTGCCATCGGCGATGACCACGTCGCGGGCTGCGTGTAGCTCCTGTGCCGGATCAATCACCGTCCCGCCCGCGATGACCACATCCGCGCCGGTCGAGCTAACCATTCCATGCCTCCATCGCTGCCCGCCTTGTCCGGCGGCTGCGTCCGGCCGGTAGCGTACCATTAGCGACGAGCGCGAGCATCGCACACAACCTCAACCGCACGCACCGAACGAGAACCGGCAGCACTCGGAGGAGAGGCGCATGGCAAGCGACATGGCAATCGAATCGAAAGTCGCCGCCGATAGCACAGTGACACTCACGCCAGCGCAGCGGCTCCATCTCAATGTCTTTGGCTACGTGCTCCTCGAGGATGTGTTGACTCCCGCCGAAGTAGAGCAGGCCAAAGCGGCGCTCTATCGGCTGAAAGCCGAGCCGGATGAGCGACTCGATGAGCTACGAGTCTACCGCCGCGCGAAGGGTGAGTACCACGTCTTGTTGGGGCATCTCGTGGAATACGACCCGGCACTGCTGGCCTACGCAGTCCATCCGGAGCTTGTGCCGCTGGTCGAGGAAGTAGTCGGCGGCTCCGTGCGGCTCGAGGAGTCGGAGGCCATCATCAATCGCCGCGACCCGGCGGCCAGCCAGGAGTCTCTGGCCCGAGGCGCCGGCCTGCATTTCCACGACGGCACCCGCCACGGCTGGGGTACCTGGGAAGAGCAGGGCAACTTCCACTGTCTGTTCGTGAAGACTCTGGCCTATCTGACGGACGTGGGACCGGACGATGGCGGCACCTCGGTCATTCCAGGCAGCCACAAGCTCTCGTGGCCACCGCAGGAGAGCATCGCGGCCGCGCTGGCAGATGACCACCTCATCCACCAGATCGAGGCGAAAGCCGGCTCGGTGCTGCTCTTCCCGGAATCGCTGCTCCACAGCACCACGCCCATCCGCAGCGATACCGAGCGAGTCATCCTGGTGGCCGGCTATACACCGCCGATGCTGCGCGAGTGGCCCGGCAACGAGATCAGTCCCGAGTTTGTCGCCACGCTCCCGGATCATCTACGCCCCCTCATCTCCGGCAGCGATAGTTGGCACTGGCAGCGACGAGGGTAGGGCTACCCGGTGAACCGATGTTGATACTCGTCCCTACCGCCTATGAAGCCCGTTTTCTCTGCGACGAGCGCGTCCACCGCGCGCTCGCCGACCGCGGAGCGGCCCGCTGCCGCGTCGGCGGGTACGAGGTCGCCGTCGCGCTCTGCGGCTTTGGCCTAGCCGCGGCGGGCGCTGGTGCCGCCTACGCGCTGGGCAACCACCTCCGAGCCGCTGCTGCAGGACCGGGGACCGCTCCGGTCATTCTGGTTGGCATTGCCGGCACGTATGACCCACTGCGCGCGCCGGTCGGGTCGGCGTTGCTGGCGACCGACGTGCGCTGCGTCGGCATTGGCCGCGGCACCGGCGCGGCGCATCGCTCGGCCGCCGCGTTGGGCTGGCCGCAGGGCCTCCCGCTCGCCGGATTGCCGCCGGTCGGCGACTGCCTGCCCCTCGCAGCTCCCGAGTTGCCGGGGGAGCCGGTGCTGCGTGGGCGCCTGCTCTCCGTCACGGCCGCCGCGGCCCACCCCGCCGCGGCTGGCGAGCGGGCGGCGCGCTTTCCCGGCGCCGTCGCCGAGGAGATGGAAGCGTTTGCGGTAGGCTTGGCCGCACGGCTCTACGGCGTGCCGCTCACCGTCATCCGGGGGCTGTCCAACGTAGCCGGCGAAACCGACCACGCAACCTGGCGCATCGCCGATGCCCTAGCAGCAGCCAAGGACCTGCTCATCCGCGTGGTCGAGCACAAGGCGGCGGAAGATGAAGACTGAGACGCGGCCCAGCGGGAGGGAGCAAGCGATGTACCGCAAAGAGAGCGACGCCACCCAGGTCAAGGAAGTGCCGGCCATCCACCATGGCGATGGTGTCATCAAGGTCCGCGGGTTCTTCGAAGCGGCGAGCCGCCTGCCCGTGAAGTTCCACGTGTGGGAGCTGGACCCTGGCGTCAGCGAGGGCGACCATATCCACGACGATTTGGAAGAGTGCTACTACTTCACCCAGGGAAGCGGGGTAATGACCCTGGACGGCCAGCACATACCCGTGTCGGCGGGCGACGCAATCCTGGCGCCCCCCGGTTGCGATCACGGGATGCGTAACACCGGCAGCACGCCCCTGAAGGTCGTGCTGATTTGGGGCCAGCCGCAGGCGGCCCCTCGCGACTGAAGACGGCGTGCCGCCCGCCCAACGGCACCTCACGACGCCAACACCGATAGTGGGAAGAAGGTATATGGACCTGCTGGCTCTACCCAAGACCGAGCTCCATCTGCACCTCGAAGGGGCCATGCCGCAGCAGACACTGCTCCAACTGGTACATAAGTATGGCGGTGCCGACGAAGTACCCGATCTTGACGCCCTACAAGCCAGGTTCCGCTACCGAGACTTCGCGCACTTTATCGCTACCTGGGTGTGGATGGTGGGGTATCTGCGCGAATACGAAGACTTTCGGCTAATCGCTACCGGAGTTGCACAAGACCTCATAGCGCAGGGCGTGCGGTACGCAGAGCTGCATTTCAGCCCGAGTGATTACGAGCGCCACGGTCTGAGGCTACAACCGCTAGCGCTGGCGGTTCGGGCAGGGTTAGACGAAGCTGTACAGAAACTAGGTGTGACTCTCGCATCTCGGTTTGGCTTGATCCTCGATCTTGGTCGTGACAACGGTCCGGAGAAGGGGATGCGCTGGTTGGAAGAGGCCGCCGAGGTAGCCGCAGAAGCGGGCATTTTGGGTATCGGCCTTGGCGGCTCAGAGCAGCGCTTTCCGCCAGAGCCGTACCAGCCGGTCTACCAACGTGCTGCAGCGCTTGGCTTGCATCGCGTGGCGCACGCCGGTGAAGCGGCCGGGCCAGAGAGCATGTGGGGAACCATCAACGCCCTCGGGGTCGAGCGGATTGGTCACGGCACACGGGCTATCGAGGACCCGGCGCTGTTAACCTTTCTGGCACGCGAACGCATCCCGCTGGAGGTGTGTCTGACCAGCAATGTGCGTACCGGAGTGTTGGCTGCGCTGCACGACCATCCACTCGCCACCTACCTCCGTGCCGGCGTTCCCGTCACCCTATCGAGTGACGACCCCGCAATGTTCGGATCGGACATTGTAAACGAGTATCGGCAGGCGCGGGATGTGCTCGGACTTAGCGGTGACGATCTCATCCAGATCGCACGGACGGGAATTGAAGTCGCCTTCTTGTCCGAAGCGGAGCGATCAGAACTGCTGGCAGAGTTCGATCAGGTTGTCGCCGGATGGCGCAGCTCGTGACGGCCGCGCTGCCAGGATTCGGAACCCGACCTCGAAAGTACTGCACCGGTCGGGTAGATGGCGAAGGCAAGTGCCCTACTCTGACTGCACCGGTGGCAGCACGTAGTGGGGATATTTCCCGACAAAGCGAACGACGGCCATCCGCTGATCTTCCGTGAGTCCCGGGGTGCGGGCGCGAAAGCCGCGGCGGTCGCCGCGCACCCGCTGGAACGTCTGCCACACGGCAGCCACCGTCAGGGTCGTTCCATCCACCAGCGGCTCGTCCCCGCCACCGCCCGCTTCCGCAATATGTGCGCGGATGAGTGCATCATCCTCGCTCGCTCGGTGATAGGTCGGAGCATTCGTGGATTCAACCGTCCCCATAGCTTTGCCTCGCTGTCTGCTTACATGACTCCATCTCACGGGATGCATGTAATTATAGCAGGTATCTGCTATAATACCTCAGCAACCAGGGCGCCGCCGCGACTTGGGGCCGGGGCGCGTGGTGCGCCGATGCTTGATGAGCGACGGAAGGTGTACAAACCAGTCGTGGCCAGGTTTCAAGCCGGGGACTTTCTCGGTCTGCAGTAGGTAGGCAATGTGTCGCCGGGAATAGCCGGTGCGCCTGGCCGCTTCTGCCACCGTGACGTATTCGTCCTGGAAGGTCATCTCTACCTGGAGACACGGCGTAGTTACCGGAAGTATACAGCGGTAGGAGTATCACGGATCGCTCTGCCCTGTCTCTGGGTAACGTTCGGCCAATGTGGGGTGGATTGGTGTGTCCGGGCAAGCGCCTCCGATAGCCAGACTACTCGTTCTTGAGACGGTGGCACGACTCGAGGCAAGTCAAGCTATACTAGGAACGGATGTTCCATGACCAACACGACACCCGATACTGCACAGAAGAAGACCGGGGCATACTACACTCCCCCCGTCCTGGCCGATTTCCTGACGCGCTGGGCGCTGCGCGGGCCGGGCGATACTGCTCTCGACCCCGGCTGCGGTGAGGCAGTATTTCTACTCGCCGCCTGGCGAAGACTCCTTGATCTTGGCGCATCACCAACTACTGCCACCACGCGGCTTTATGGCATCGAGCGTGACGCGAATGCCCTCGCAACGAGCCGGGAACGTCTAGGCAGCGTTGCCGGTGGACCGATACCGACGCTGCTCGAGGCTGACTTCTTTGCTCTACCATCACCCAATGGCCTTTTCGAAGCACCAATGCCAGCGGTAGACGCTGTCATCGGCAATCCACCGTATATCCGTTACCACCATTTTGCTGGCGAGACCCGTCGCCGGGCATTGAAGGCGGCCAGGGTACAGGGAGTCTCACTCTCAGCCCTTACCAGTGCCTGGGCGCCATATTTAGTACATGCCTGTGGATTTCTCCACCCCGCAGGCCGTCTTGCATTTGTGCTGCCGGCGGAACTGCTCCAGACAGACTATGCCGCACCCGTGCGAGCCTTCTTGATGCAGCGATTCCGCTCGGTGACCGTAGTGACGTTCGAGTGTGCCGTATTCCCTGGCGCAATGGTTGATGCTGTGCTGTTGCTTGCCGATGGTAGTGTTCCGGTTGAGAGAGCCGGGCTACGTGTGCTGCGCTTGCATGATCTTGCCGATCTTGGGCGCTACACCACTCCGGAGGCACTATTGGCGGAGCCGCCAATCGAGGCACCGGCCGATAAGTGGACTGAGCATTTGTTACCGCCAGAAGGGGTAGCGGTATACCATGAGCTTTTGGCACGTGCTCCAACTGTGGCCCTAGGTGACATCGCCCGGGTCGACGTCGGCTTTGTGTCCGGTAACAGCAAGTTCTTCCTCTTGTCCGAGTCTGACGTAGAACTGTGGGATATCGAGCCTGACCTGCTCATGCCCGCCGTCGCACGCAGTGGTGATATCACCGGCGCCTACTATCGCCCGGAAGATTGGGCGGCCCAGCGCGCCGCCGGTAGCCCCTGCTACGTGCTCGCTATCGGTGGTGCCAACGCCGCAGTTGAGGTCGAGCAGCGCGGCGTTTGGAAGTACCTGCAAGCAGGGTTGACACGCAGGGTCCACGCCGGATATAAGTGTCGCTCACGCCGGCCATGGTACGCAGTACCACAGGCACGGCGGGTACCGGACGCATTTCTGACGTATCTCTCGCACGAGGCCCCGCGACTTGTAGGCAACATAGCCCGAGTCGCCAATACCAACCTCTTGCACTGTGTAGAGTTCTCTCAGGATGCTCTACACGCGACAGCTACTACGTCAGGCCACTGGCCAGTGAGTTGGTATTCCACGCTGACATTGCTCTCAGCCGAGTTGTGTGGCCGCTCCTACGGCGGCGGCGTGCTTAAGCTCGAGACAAAGGAAGCCGAGCGGGTACGCTTGCTCACGCCGCCACCTGGCTACCATGCGGTGCTGGATACCGTCGACATGGCGCTACGTCACGGGCAGCTTGACACAGCGCGTGCTGCTGCAGACCGGGCGCTGTTGGCGCCACTGCTGGATGCCGATGCCCGGAACGCCCTCGAAGCAGCATACCAAGCTGCCCGTGGACGCCGCATGATCCGTGCCAGGACCAATGGCGTGCAACGCCGGCAGCGGGGTGTCGAGAACTCTCAAGCTATCCCTCAGTCTGCACGGTTTGGATAATGCTGATGATCTCTTCGAGCGCAGCGTCTACGGTATAGTCCACCAGTGCCGGGTGCGGTAGCTCAGTGTACTGACCACTGGTATCGTCCTGATGAAAGAAGAACAAGCCAACACGCTGACAGTAGTACCTTTGCAGGGCATCGAACCGCTGAATCATACGGCTGGGCCGATCCCGTCCCAGGATCAGACAAGCCCAAAACACATAGAATGGCGGACGAGCGGTGTGAATCCAGTCCGTCCAATGGTTAACATGTAGTCCCTCATAGCGCAGCTTCAGATCAACGGAGGTATACTTGACTTCCTTCAACCGCTTCTCGTAATCTACCGAAGCTCCTCGGTCCGGACGCTGGACCCCTTGGGGAGTGACGTGACCACGAGTACCGCTCATCTTCACCTCGCCGGCCAGCAGCGGCTCACCGGCACGATCTTGCACCACAATGTCCGGGCGGTGCGCGCTGGTTAATCCATCGGCGGTCCGAGCCGTGACCGTCACACCGGTTCGGGCAGCGATGATAGAAGTCAAAACTCTGCGAAAACGCTCGCCCTTTTGGCGGTAGATACCCTCATCCAGACGGCCCGCTACCCAGTCAGCGTCATAGGATTGCATGGCGGCCAGGAAGAGCGGTTTGATCTTCTGGAAGGTTGGAACAGGGTCCTGCTCAATTGTGTTCCATACGGTGTCCCATAACACAATGACACTTTCCCCTTTGAGCACCGCTGATTGTGCCGCAGCATCCACTCGTGCGGCAAGGGGAAGCGTTTGCTGGTCACTAGGAGGATGTGGGGGGCGCAGTGGTGGGGAAATATGACCGGAGGCGGCCGGCTGGCCAAGCCCGCCGCCCCGGCCTCCGCCCCGCAGGGCGTTTAGCTGTGGGGTGCCACCTTCATGTTCGTCATCGTACACCTCCTTGTCGGTGTGATTGGCACATCCTCACGAGGACGTTGACGGCCACCAATTGGCACCTCTACTCTAAGGCGCCGGTCCGTAGCCCGTCAACTGACCATCAGTCAAGTTTCGGCCGGCGGGACAACACCCGAGGGGAGCCGCTCCACCCCGGTCGCGCCGGCAGCGCCGCCCTCGGTGTCATCCTGCGGCAGGCGGTGCGCCACGAGTTGGGCCAGCTCGACGACGAGCCGCTGCTTTGTTTGCGGCTCGCCTTCCTCGTAGGCGAGGCTCAGGCGGATCAAGAGATCCAAGAACTCCTCGTCCTTTGTGCCATCCAGGAGCGCTTTGGCCACAGCAGCCTCTTTCTCGAAGAGATAGCGCGTGGTGCCTTGGAGACCCAAGACCGTACCCAGTGCCCGTACCACATCGGTACTGGGATTCTGCTTCACGCCACGTTCGAGGTGCGAAATGTAGGTGGCGTCTACGTTGGCGCTCTCAGCCAACGCCTCCTGGGTGATGTGGCGCCACTGGCGTAGCGCCCGCAGTACTTTGCCAAATCGTGTCAAGCCTTACTCCTTCAACAGCCGGATAGATGGCTCTGGCCGGTACCGGCCTACTCTGTTGAAGCGTCACTACTCTTTCCTGCTTTCGTGCAAACATCTCGTATACCTCCTTTGGCCCCAACGTGGGGATGCTATGGGCGCAGTGTAACAAGGCTATAGCCCAGTGGCGCTTGACTGTCAGTCAAGCCGGGGCGGCGAAGTGCCGATTAGCGATCAAGGGGAGTGCTGCGGATCGTGCCGAGGCTCCTGGCCCTCACCCTCCGGCCCTGCCCCAGTCAGGCAGGGAGAGGGGGCCTTGCGCGGACACCCCGTTGCGGTGCAGCCCCTCATTGTACCGTCGCAAGTCACCATGAAATTCAGGGAGCCATTGCCGCGGCCGTCGCACTAGGTGGTGACGCCGTTTGATCGCTACACTTATCTATACAAGTATTTACTACTCGTGCTCCCAGCTCCGGGGAGTAGAGCGGTTGCGCGGCCAGGTGTGAGCACCAGGCCGGGGCCTGGCAGGCGGGAGGTCATGGCAAGCGGCCGGCGTGGGCGCGTTGGTGGTGCTGCTTGTAGTAGAACTTTCGTTCTCGGAGGGGGAGGGGTAATGAAGGTCCCCTCTAGGGCATTGCTCCCCGCGGCGGGGTGGCCGCCGCGGGGGGTACTGCTGGCCGTCGTGGTGGTGGCGGTTGCGCTGGTGACCCTGGTGGGGCCGGGCGCCCGACCGGAGGCGACGCCGGGGCGAGCCTGGGCACAGGGTGCGGCTGAGCCGACGGCGACCTGCACCAACGCGCAAAGCACCCCCAGCCCGCTGCACGGCCGTACCCAGCAGGTCGTGACCGCCATCGTGGCCAAAGTAGCCAACATAGACAACTGCGCCGCCGTCACCGCGGAACATCTCGCCGCCCTCACGGGCAGCCTGAGGCTCAATAACCAAGCGTTGACCGCACTGCGGGTCGGCGATTTCGCCGGGTTGGCCGGCCTGACTACGCTGAATCTGTACGAGAACCAACTGCAGACGCTGCCCGCCGGCCTGTTCATGGGGCTAACCAGCCTGGAACGGCTGTCGCTCAACAGCAACCGGTTGAGCGCGTTGCCAGTTGGCTCGTTCGAGGGGCTGATCAACCTGCGAACGCCTGGAGTTGCGTAATAACAAGCAGTTGACGGGAACTATCACTCTAAGTGACCAAGCCAAAAACAGGCCACGTGAGAAAAATAGGGAGCCGCGAGCGCAATGCTCGGGAACTATCACCAAAAGTGACCAGACAACCATGTTGACCATCAGCCCGCAGGCTGACAGCCAACGCGGCGGCTAGTTGGTAGTAAGCCATTCTAGCCGCTCGCCGGAGGCGCGTCAAGGTTACTACTCGTGAAACGTAACATCCGCTGTTAGTTGAATAGGAAATCTCACGTGTTTGCCGTCAGCGTCTCTAAGCTGAAAAGACGCACCCATTCCACTATATTTCCCGGTATCGTACTCGAAAGTGTCAAAATAGGTGCGAGCCTCGTGTATGTCGTCCAGCAAGTGTCCTAGCTCTCTCCAGTTTTTGACTATCTCTTTTGCCATAGCAGCCTCCTAACCACCAGCATAGCCGCCCGCTAGGAGCTTGTCAACCCAAGATAGAAAGCTGCTCGCCGCCCCTTGCTTATATCTGCCACGTAAGCACCAGACGTGCCAGTAGCTTGCTTGATAATCCGGCGCAGTTTCTTGTCAGGCCAGTAGGCAACATCGTCTGCATGGAGGATACCGAACAGAACGGCAGCAACGCTCCTGTCACCATCCGCTGACATTCGTTCGTACATCTCCTGTAGCGTGCGGACAGCCTCTTGTTCAGTCATTCTCTGCCCCGTTCCTAGAAAAAACCGGAGACCCCCACTGAGTGAATCGGAGGCCTCCGGCGCAGGTGAAAAGAAGAAAATCTAACCGGTCGGTTGTGCTGGCCGCCCGCGAGCAGGATCAAAGAACCAAGCAACAAACGTGAGCACCAGCCCGTGTGCGGTATTCCTGAGCACAGCACCACCTCCCAAACAAGTAACAGCGGCGGCATGGCGTACATCACCGCCACTGCCCGAGTCCACTCTAGCTGCTCAGCAAAGGGGACAGAGGTTAGGCCTCTCGCCGCGCAGCCGCTATCGCTTCTCGGAGAGGATTGTGTTGGCTACCTTGTGGGCTTCCTCCAGGGCATCAACGACGTTTTCGCCGCTGCGATAGGCCTGGTCAATGAGCGGCAGGACTTCCTCGTTGAACTGGGCATAGCGCCGGTACGGGTAGGGGGCAGTATACCCGGCATAGGAACCGGGGATCTCGGCAATGTCCGGGATCGTTGCCAGCACCGGCTGTGCGTCTACCGCCTTGATCCACTCCTGGCTCTGGTAGAACGACACCAGCGGCGATGTCTCCCGTACCTGGGAGAACTTAAAGTGGGCCAGCTCAAGGTCGCCACAGAACCATTGCAGGAAAGTGAGCGCATGGCCTGGGCGCTCGATACTCACGTGGACGACCGCGGTGTCCATCCCCGTCGAAGTATTAGCGCCAGAGCCACCGGGGGCTCCGGGATACGGAATCTGCCAGTAGGTTCCCGCCGAGGCCGCATCCCGGTAGTGCCGTAGCGGCGCCCAGCTCATGTCGTCATGAATAGCGGCCGTACCGTCCACCAGCGGGGTTGCGCTCGGTGCCCGGGCTGCCTCGGGGATGGGAGCCGACACCTTCAGCTTACTGTGCAGGTCAACCAGGTGCTGCAGGGCGGCAACTGCGCCGTCTGAATTGAGATTCGCCCAAGACTGCTCCGGGTTGAACAACGTTGATGCAGTCGTGTTGACCCATGCAGTGAACCATACTAGGTCCATCGCCTGGAGCGCGTAGCCACTGCGCGTGATCGTATCGCCGTCGCGCGTCGTCAACTGCTCGGCCACCGTGTCCAGCGCTTCCCAGGACCTAATCTGGTTACCTTTCGGGTTCAACCCTGCTTCCTCGAGCAGGCCGCTATGGATAGCCAGCACGCGCGAGGCCGGGCCGCTCACCGGCAGGCCAAACGTCTCCGCACCAGCGTTGCGGAACTGCCGCGACGAGCGCAAGAACGCACCCTCTGCGATCTCGGCAAACTCCGGCTGCCGGGTGGCGAAGCGCAAGTCGCGGAGATTTCGCTCTTCGAAGAACCGCTGCACGTCCGTAGCAGCGACCACGCTCACCTCCACCGGCGTGTCGGCAGCGGTCGTTTCGAGGAAGTGCTCCACGACTGCCGTATTACCTTCCAGGCCCAGCCAGGTCACCTCCAGATCGGGGCGCCGCGCCTGCCACTGCTGGGCAAGGGTGGTCAGGAAGCTGTCATAGCCCGGTTGACCCTTCCAGCCA
>JAJDZR010000187.1 GCA_022824545.1 Chloroflexota bacterium | reverse complement strand
GGCACGCGGCGCTCCCCACGCCAACTCTCGTAGCGATAATAGTCCAGCACGCGCGGCGCCATGAGGGTACTGATGTCCGTATGCTCGCTGTCGAGCCGCCCTTTGCCGAAGACGAGCGCCTGCCGCACGACCGCCGGGGTTAAGTAGCGGGTCGGCACCGGCAAGGAGCGCAGCCCCGCGAGCCTCTCTCGAATCTCCATTTCGGGGGTATCATACCAGGCCAGAATCCACCCCCAATCGCCAAAGCTGGGTACGTTGTCGTGGTAGGGCAACGTTTGGAAGCCCGCCGCTTGGAGCGTGCGGTTGATGGCCAGGAACGACTCCTGCGCGTGGTACGGCGAGGTGGCTTGCAACGCGACCATGCCGCCCGGTGCCAGCACCCGGCGCACCTTCCGGTAGAACTCCCGGCTATAGAGCTTGGCAAGCTCGATGGAGCTGGGGTCCGGCAGGTCAATGACCACTGCGTTCCAGACGCCGCGGACCTCGTCTAGGAAGCGGTCGGCGTCAATCGTGAAGACCTCGACGCGACCCACCGGCTCCGAGGGCGCGGTGCCGCGCGCGTATTGTTGCTGCGGCGTCTGGTGCAGCTGGGCGCGTTCGCCGCTGGCGACGACACCGGGCGAGGGCCGGGCCGATACCCGCGCATCGGCAAAGGCGTGCTCGTTGAGCATGGTGAGCACCGGATGGGTCGTCGCCACGCGGATGACCGCCGGGTCTATGTCCACCAGCGTCACCGTCTCGACCTGCGGATACTTCAGTAGCTCGCGGAGCGCCAGCCCGTCACCGCCGCCGAGCACGAGTACGCGGCGGCGATCCGGGATCAGGGACATGATTGGGTGGACCAGGTGCTCGTGGTAGATCGCCTCGTCCACGCTGGAGAATTGCAGGTTGCCGTTGATGTAGAACCGATAGTCGTTCGCCGGCCGGCTGTGCGTAAGGACCAGTTGCTGATACCGGGTCAGCTCGGAATAGACGACCGGATCGCGGTAGAAGCGCTGCTCGAGGAGGCGGCTCCAGTCCCGATTGTGCGTGTAGCCGTAGACGAGGGCGGCAATGGTCACGAGCACGGCCAGGATGGTCAGCCACCGCGCGGCGATGAGGCCGCGGGACAGAAAGTAGGCGAACGTCACGGCGGCAATGGCGAAGTTCACGCCGGCGACGAGGAAGCTAATCTCGGTAATCGGAAAGCTGCGGAGCAGCACATAGGTCCAGATCAACGCGCCGACAAACGCGCCCACGTAGTCGAAGGCGTAGGTCGTGGCCAGGTTGGCGCCGAGGGTTTTGACGTACTGCTGGTTGATCCGCAGCACCAGCGGAATCTCGAACCCGATCAGCAAGCCAATCGCGATGACGAAGGAGTATTGGATCAGCCGGAAGTGGGAGGGCAGATAGCCGAACGACGCATAGATGGCGAGCGGGGCGAACCCGGCGAGCAGCGCCAGGCCGCACTCCACGAGGATGAACTTGTCGAGTAGCTGCCGGTCGCTCAGGTAGCGCTGGAGGTAGCCGGCCAGCCCCATCATCAGGAGCATCAGCGCGATGATTATGCTGAACTGCTCAATGGAGTTGCCGAGAATGTAGGTACTGACCGTGCTGAGGACGTACTCGCTGACGAGCCCGGCGGCGCCGGTGAAGAACATGCAGGAGGCGAGCAGGACGGTCGGGAGGTGAGCCGACCGTCCACCGTTCGGCACTGCCGGAGCGGCCCCGCGCGTGTCCTGCCCCGGAGCCTGTGCCATGCCGGCGCCTTCTTCACTGCTGACCGACGCGCTATGCATCCCCTGCCGTCATTCCGGCTTCCGCCAGAATCCCCCGTCCCCCCGCCGCAGCGGGGTGACCACAGGGGGGCGCCCGCCCCTAAAGCACCGCGCTGATAATGATGGCAACGGCAACAATCGTGGCTGCGGTGAGGGCAATCGCCGCGACGTTGCGGTCGCGCTCGATCTCGATCTGGAGCGTTGTGCGGGGGAGGAAGAGCCAGTCAATCACCTTGCGGCAGACCAACAGCAGGATGATGCCGGTGAGGGCGCTGATGGCAAACGAGACGAGATCGGCGGTCCAGCTCACAAAGGGGCCGGCAATGCTGGCGCTGAGGATTACCCCCTGCGCCGTCAGAATGCCGCCCACGGCCAGGCCGGCGGCCGCGTTGCCCTTCTCGATCTCCTCGGTGACGTGGAACGGGGTAATCCACTGGTACAACTCATAGAGGATCAGCAGCACAGCCTGGCCCAGGACAAAGAAGACGATGGGGTTCCAGAGGTCCCCGCCCTCGCCGGTGAAGGAGCCGTAGAGGATCAAGCCGGCAGCGATATAGGCGCCGGCCTCGATCAGCCCCACCGCGACGTTGCCCTGCGCTACCGCATCGTCATGGCCCACCTTTCGCACCATCAGCAGGTCGCTGACGAGGCGGGCGATATTGAGCAGCACGACCACGAGCACACCGTCAATGGCAAACTCGATCAAGTCGTTGAGGAACCCCAGGGACGGCCCGGTGAGTGCCCCGCTCATTCCGATGGCTACCGCCACGTACAGCCCGGCCCGGCGCAGCCCGACGGCCAGATTGCGCCGATCATCAAGCTCGTGGTCGGCGTCAAAGGGCGTGCGCCAGTCGTGCCAGAGCTTGAGCAGATACATAAAGACCAGGGCCACGATCACGAAGACCACGCTCTGCCACAAGGGGGCAACGCTCTCGATCAACTCATTCACGGTCATGGCTCTCCTCCATGAGAACTTGGGGGAGTTTGTCCTCACCCCCCCAGCCCCCTCTCCACCGCGGAGCGGTAGAGAGGGGGAGTAGATTCCCGCTTTCGCGGGAATGACGAGTTACGCAAAGGTCTCTCCATGTCGCTCCCGCTCGGCCGGCCGGCGCGCTGACCGGTCCCGGCGCTTGGGCGTGGCGGGATAGCGTGGCTACTTGCCGCCAATGCGTACCCCACCACCACGCGAGGTCGTGCCGGCGCTGCGGACCGAAAAGTTGCTGACGCGCGGCGGCGGGCGCACCGTCTGCGAGACCTGATTGTTCCACGACGAGCGCGTGCTGCTGTTGATGGCGGTCGTGCCCGGCCGGGTGACGCCACGGGCGGTGCTGGTCGTGCCGGTGCGGCTGCCGGTGCTGACCGCCGCGGCGCCCGGTCGGGTGACGCCTTTCGCGGAGATGGCTTTCGGCGTGGCCTTGGTGCCCGACGCGCCGGACGGCCCGTAGCGCGTGTACTGCCGGCCGGTGCCGGAGGTTGACGGGAGGTCCGCTCTCGATGTCACCGGGCCGCCGCCGCGGGGGGCGTCAATCACCGGCGGCCGGGAATAGCCGAAGGCATAGGGCCGATCCATGAGCCAGAGCCAGAAGAAGGGGTTGTTCGTGATGCCGCCACCACCGCCGATATAGCCACCGGGCGGCACGGTGTCTCTGGAAACGTCGGCCGGGATGGGCGGTGGCGTGACCCCTTCCGGTAGCAGCACGACGCTGACCGTCTCGATCTCGTCCTTGGAGACATTGACCTCGCGCCCTTGGTTATCGAGCGGCTTGCCTTGTGCGAACGTCGGATCCTCGTAGACAAACAGCAGGCCGTAGCTGCCGGTGGGCACGTCGGCAAAGCGGTAGGTGCCGGCAGCGTCGGTCTCGGCCACGCAGTTGTCCGCGCGCGTGCCGCACTCGATACGATTGCCGGCGATGAGCACCGCCGCGCCCGCCAACGCCACCGGCTGCTCGGTCGTGCTGGGCATCCCCAGCACTTGGCCCTCGATGTCCCCGGTG
>JAJDZR010000081.1 GCA_022824545.1 Chloroflexota bacterium | reverse complement strand
TTGTTGCTTCCAAGAGCACGGACCTGACTGCTGCAAGGTGGCACATAGTCCCGTTTGACTACCCTCTCCGCTACTTTGATGCAGATGCAGACGAATCTCAGCCCCCGGTACTGCTACTCGAGTTTCTTTTGGAAAGCGTTGCGTCGATCATGCAGGGCCTCATCCCAAGGACCTACTATTTGCCAGCTTCTCGAACAGGAATCATACAGAGCTACAAGGACTTGGCAAGCTCTGCTGTGCGTCAGTCCTCACTCGCTGGCATTGAAGACCTGAGTGTAACTCGCCTCCCAGCTGTTATTGCCGACTTTATTAGTCTGATGCTAATACTCGATGAGAAGAGAATGACTAGATCAGGATTAGGTGGAGTGGATAGTTTTCTGGAGTCGAAAGTGATTCGGGGTAGCGTATACTTAGTAGGTAGTGAGATAGGTCAATCCGAAATCTACTACATTCGCGATGGGACGAATTTCGAATTGCACAGAACCTCGTCCATGGTATCCGAGTTGGCGCCCATTATTCTCTTCATCCGGCATCTCACGCGGCCCGGTAGCCTGCTCATTGTGGAAGAGCCGGAGTCGCATCTGCATCCGGCGGCGCAGCGGCCGCTCGCTCGTGCGTTTGCGCGGCTATTGGGCCAAGATGTTGGCCTGCTGCTCACGACACACAGCGACTATTTCATTCAGCAGTTGAGCCACCTGATGCAGCTTGGGGCGCTCTCGTCGGAGCAGCGCGACAGACTCGGCTACGATGACGACGACGTGATCCCGGTTTCTGCGGTTAGCCCCTATCTGTTCGACACGTCGGGGCCTGAGCCAGGCAGCATTGTCAAGAAGCTGCCAGTGAAGGATTCCGACGGCATACCGGGCATACCGGACGACCAGTATGCCGATGTGTCGGAAGCGCTCTACAACGAGATGGTCAACTTGGAACGAGCGGCAGCAAGAAATGAATCCCGTACTGAGTAGGCTGCGTGCCAGGCTCGGTGCGGCCTGTGTGGAGCGTTGCAATAAGGATAATTGTAGCCTTGGCCTTGACGGCTTGGATCAAGATAATCGTGTCATCATGGATTGTGACCGTTATCCGCCTGCAAGTGGTAGGCCGCGCTGCGACTATGTGCTGTTCTACGATGATGGTCAGGCCCACTCGGCGCCTGTAGAGTTCAAGGGTGGGGGTATTCACGCGAGCACGGTCCTGAACCAACTACAGGCTGGAGCAAACATCGCTGCTGCACTTACATCAACTCACGAAGTTCAAGACTGTACTCCGGTCCTACTGCACCGAGGCATCAGGAGGCAGGAATTAGCTGTGCTGAGACGGCGGCCTCTCAACGTCCAATTTCGAGGAAAGCGGTTCACTGTTAGAATCGGGCGCTGCGGCTCTCAATTCACCAATTTAGTGCGCGATTGAACGACATCTACCTGTAGTCCCAAAGATATTGGCACTAGGTAGAAGGGCAGGGCGGGATGCGCTGCACGGTTGAGTTGTTGGGGGTGGCGCGGCTGCGGGCAGCGCGGCGGGCAGTCGAGGTGCGGCTGGGCGAGCGATGCGGTGACCATGGGGGATGTGGTTCCGCGACCGTCGCGGACGCGCTGACCGCGCTCGCTGCGGCGTGCCCGGCGCTGGTGGGGCCGGTGCTCACGCCGGATAGCCACGCGCTCTGCACCGGCTACCTGCTCAACCGCAACGGTCGCGAGTTCATTGATCGGGCGGATGCGCCGTTGGCGAACGGCGACCGGCTCCTGTTGATCTCCAGCGCGGCCGGGGGCGGCCGGTTGGTAGCGCCAGGAACGCGGCGCAAGAAAAAGCTGCGACATGAGTGACCGTCTTTGCGGCTATCATGGCCGGATACTCGTCGTGGACCTGACGCGGCAGGCGTGGCAGGTGGAGCCGCTGCCGGCCGAGATGCTGCGGTCGGTGCTCGGCGGCACCGGACTGGCGACGCGGCTGCTCTACGATCTGACGCCGCCGCAGGCCGACCCACTCGGCCCGGAGAACGCCCTCCTGTTCGTCGGCAGCCCCCTCGTTGGTACGCCGCTGACTACCACGAGCAAGTTCACCGTCGCGGCGCGGTCACCGCTGACCGGCTTCATCGGTGACTCGCTCTCGTCGAGTCACCTGGCGCTGGAGTTGAAGCGCTGCGGCTGCGATGCCGTGGTGTTGCTGGGCGCGGCGGCACGCTGGTCCACGGTGGCGATCTCGTGGGTCGGGCCGGAGGAGGCACAGCCGACCGTCCGGTTTCACGACGCGAGCGATCTCCTAGGCTATGACACCGATGCCACCGCCGCGGCCGTTCGGGCGCAACTGGGCGGACGCTGGCGGGTTGCCTCGATTGGCCCGGCCGGCGAGGCGCTGGTGCGCTATGCCACGATCAGCAACGATGGGCGCCACGCCGGGCGCACCGGGACCGGCGCGGTCATGGGTAGCAAGCGCCTCAAGGCGTTGGCACTGTGCGGCGGTTGGTCGGTGCCGGTTGCCCACCCGGAGGCGCTGGCGGCGACGGCGGAGCGGCTGCGGGAACGCAGCTTGGGGCCGGATACGGCCAAGTACCGCGAGCTAGGCACCGTTGCCAATCTGCTGACCTTCGACCGGCTCGGGACGCTGCCCACGCGCAACTTTCAGCAGGCCACGTTCGAGGGCGCCGAACGCTTGAGTGGCGAGCGCCTACATACGGACCGTTACGTGCGCCGCACGGCCTGCGCGAATTGCACCATCGGCTGCGAGCAGCTCTTTCGCGTATCGAACGGGAAACGCGCCGCCGGCGGGAATGGCGCCGGCCAGAAGCACCAGCGGAGCCGGCGCCTGGAATACGAGACACTCTTTGCCTTGGGGCCGCTGCTCGGGATTGACGATCCCGATTTTGTGCTCCATCTCGCGGCCCGCTGTGATGAGCTGGGCATGGACACGATCTCGACCGGCGGCACGATTGCATGGGCGATGGAGGGCGCTGAGCGCGGGGTGCTGGATCGCGGCGCGCTCGACGGTCTGGACCTCCGCTTTGGAAACAAGAAAGCGGTAGCCACGTTGGTCGAGCGCATTGGCAGCCGCGAAGGGGTTGGACACCTCCTGGCGGAAGGATCGCGCCGGGCGGCTGCCCACGTCGGTCACGGCTCGGCGGACTGGGCAATGCACGTGAAGGGGTTGGAGCTACCCGGCTACGAGCCGCGCAGCTTGAAGACGATGGCGCTGGGTCTGGCGATTGGCTCACGCGGTGCCTGCCACAACCGCGTACCTACCTATGAAGCCGACTTCTCTACGCAAGTAGATCGCCTCGCGGCCGACGCCACGCGCGGACAGCTGGCGGCAGAAGCTGAGGACCGGGAAGCGGTCATGGACTCGCTGATCCTCTGCAAGTTCATCCGCAAGTGCCTCGATAACTTCGATGATGACGCCGCACACTTCTGGCGGCTCGTAACCGGCTGGGACGTGGATGCTGCCGAGATGCGGCAGGTCGGTGCAAGGATTAGTACGCTGAAGAAGGTCTACAACGAGCGCGAGGGGTGGCGCCGCGCGGATGACACGTTGCCGCCGCGCCTGCTGGCCGAGCCGCTGCCGGACGGCCCGGCCAGCGGGACCGCGCTCACCCAAGTGGAGTTGGATTCGATGATCGCCGGCTACTACACGGCGCGCGGCTGGAGCGCGGGCGGGCGTGTCCCGGCCCACCAGCGCCGGGAGTTGGGCGTATGAATACACGGTCAAGCGGGGTGCGTGGGGCACGCCGGCTGGTCTTCACCGGCCCCGGCCGCGGGGAGATGGAGCGATTTGACCTGCCAGCGCCGGTGCCGCACCAAGTATTGATCCGCGCGACGCGAACCCTGGTCAGCGCCGGCACCGAGGTCAAAGGTTTCCAGGGTATCGCCCCGAGCGGCCCGCACCGCTTTCCGGTACGCCCCGGCTACTCGTTCGTCGGAATCGTCGAGCAGGTCGGTGCGGCGGTCACTGCGGTGCAGCCCGGTGACCGGGTGGCGACGCAAAAGGGTCATGCCAGTCATGCGCTCGTTGACTTGAGTGAGCAGCCAGCCGGCAAGACCGGGCATCGCGCCCCGGAGTACCTGCAAGTGGTCCCCGCGGGCCTGACCGATGAGCAGGCTACGTTCGCCGTGCTCGGCAGCGTGGCGATGCACGGTGTCCGCAAGGCTGCCATTGCCCTTGATGAGTCGGTTGTGGTGATGGGTCAAGGTGTCGTTGGACAGTTGACCTTGCAGCTTGCGCGGCTCGCCGGTGGGCGGCCAGTCATCGGCGTTGACCTGGTGGCAACGCGGCTGGATACGGCTCGCACGAATGGCGCTGATGCGGTGGTCAACGCTTCAACGGAAGATGTCGCAGTGGAAGTGGAGCGGATCACCGGCGGACGCGGCGTGGACGTGGGCTGCGAATGCACGAACACGCCGCGGACGTTGCCGACGTTGCTGCGGCTCGCGGGTATGGGCGGCCGCATCGTGATTGTGGGGAGTCTCCCCGGCACGGTCGAAATCTCGCTGTTCGATGATATCCAGCGCAAGGAACTGACTATCATCGGGGCCTTTCAGCCCAGCGCGCCCTTACTGCCACATCACACGTTTCCGTGGACGCAGTCACGCAACCGCCTGGGTATCCTCGAACTCATCGCTGCCGGTCGCCTCAAGGTGGACAACCTCATCACCGACGTTGCGCGGGCTGCGGAAGCGCCGGCTGCCTTTGCGCGGATGGCGCAGGGGCCGGCCGAGTGGCTGGGCGTCATCCTGGACTGGGAGCGTTAGCCGCGATGAAGATCACCCCATCCAGGTAGCTATCACCCTCTTTCGGACGCCAGGCGCTTGAGCCGCACGGCCGGAAGCCGCTTCAACCGCTGACTCACCGGGTCCACCTCAATGCCCACGGACTCCAGCGCCGTCACCCCCAACAGCGGCTCAACGCCAGCCTCTCCGTAAATGATCGTGCCACCGACGATTTCGCCCATGAACTCGATCTCGGCGACGGTGACGTCTAGCCTGAGTGCGCTCCCGTCCGCCAACTCGTAGATCCGCTTCCCCCTAGGCGCCAGACCTATAGCTTCCAAGTGCGGCCTGGGAACCAAGGAGTCCGTCGCCCCGGTG
>JAJDZR010000330.1 GCA_022824545.1 Chloroflexota bacterium | reverse complement strand
TGTCGCCGCTCGACTTGGCGGCCGCCAATCTCCACTCTCTGCCCGGAGACTTGAAGCGGATCGGTCTCGTATCCGCCGTGCTCCTGGCCGTCCTCATCGTACTGACGGTAGGGTTAGGCTAAAGCGTGTTCCAGGCCAGCGGCGGCGCACGCTAACCGCGACGGTATCCGCTACGTCATGCTAAACGGCGCGGCGCTGTTGACACGTCACCGTCTTTCCCGCAAAACTCAACCGTCGCTCCCTTATCACTTCACCGTCATTCCCGCTTTCGCGGGAATCTAGGCCGAGTGTGCGGTTGCCGTCTCAACTACGAGGTTCTTGCTGATGCGTCTCCTCATCACCGGCTCCAGTGGGCAGATCGGCACCAATCTCGCCCTCCACTGTCTCGCCAACGGCCACGAGGTCGTCGGCTTGGATCGGCGTCCCAATACCTGGACGGACCGTTTCGAGACGATCCTGCTGGACCTCGCCGTGGCGCACCCGGTCCAGGGATGGTGTCTCGGCGCGGTGACGCTCCCGCCCTGCGACGTGATTGTCCATCTCGCCGCCCACGCCAAGGTCCACGCGCTGGTCGAGCGGCCCCTGGGCGCGCTCGAAAACCATCTAATGGTGACGAACGCGCTGGAGCTGGCCCGCGTCACCGGCACGCCCATTGTCCTGGCCAGCTCGCGGGAGGTCTACGGCCAGCAGCCCCGCGACGGCGGCCCCGTACCGGAGTCGGCGGCCGTATTCGGCGCCTCGCCCAGCCCCTATGCTGCCGCCAAGCTGGCCAGCGAAGCACTGGCCGCCGCCTACCGGGGCTGCTACGGGCTACCGTATCTGATCTTCCGGTTCAGCAACGTCTACGGTCGCTACGACAACGATCTGCGCCGCTTGGAGCGCGTCCTGTGGATCTTCACTCGCGCCATTCGGCGCGGCGAGCCGCTCACGGTGTACGGCGCGGAAAAGCTGCTGGACTTCACCTACGTGGACGACGCCGTTGACGGCCTCTGGCGCGGCATCGAACGACTCGTCGGCGGCACCCTCGCCGGGGAGACGTTCAACCTCGCCTACGGCGCAGGTAACCGCCTCACGACGCTGGCAACGCTCATCGGCACCGTCCTGGAGCAGGAGCCACGCATACGGATTGAGCCGTCCCGTCCCGGCGAAGTGACCTATTACGTCGCCGACATCACCCGCGCCCGGCAGCGGCTCGGGTACGAGCCACGGGTGAACCTGCGCGAGGGGGTCCACCGCGCCCTCGCCTGGGCACAGCACTGGGCAGCGGCCCAGCCCCCTGCGGAGCAGGAGGACTATCGCTGACTGGTGTAGGTACGGGGTAAGCCGTAGGGGCGCGATGAATCGCGCCCAGGCGCTCGTCATCCCGCGAAAGCCGGAATCCAAGGCCACGCCTTGCTCCCTGTTCCCGGCCCTACACCCCCTCTCCACATGGTGGAGAAGGGGCCGGGGGATGAGGCACCAAGCAACAAGACACGCCGCGCCGGAGGCCTAAAACATGCGTATCGAGCTGGAATACGAGCCGCTGGAGCTACCTCTCGCCGTACCCTTCACGATTGCGCGCGGCACGCGGGCCGTCGCCGAGAATGTCCTCGTCCGCTTGACGTGGGCAGCGCCCGACGGGCGCCGCCTGATCGGGCTGGGTGAGGCCGCGCCGAACGCCTACTACGGCGAGAATGTCGCCACCGTCCGGGCTGCGCTGGACGCCTACGCGCCGCTCCTGGGTGACGATCCACTCGCGTTGGAGGCGATCCTGGACCGGCTGGCGCGGGCGCTCGGCCACAACGCCGCCGCCCGCGCGGCCATAGACATGGCGCTGCACGACCTGGCCGGCCAGCTTACCGGCCTGCCCCTGTGGCGCTGGTGGGGGCTGGAGCGCAACGCCGGCCCGTTGACCTCCTTCACCATCGGCATGGCCGCGCCGCCCGTGGTCGCGCAGCGGGCCAAGTCCGCCGCCGCGGCGGGGTTTCCGCTGCTCAAGATCAAGCTCGGCAGCGGTGACTTGGCTCAAGACCGGGCTATTCTGGCCGCCGTGCGCGAAGCCACAAGCGCGCGGCTGATGGTAGACGCCAACGCCGCGTGGTCGCCGCAAGAGGCCGTGCAGATCGCCCCCGACCTCGTCGCGGCCGGCGTCGAGCTACTGGAGCAGCCCGTGGCTGCCAGCGACCTCGCGGGGATGGCCCACGTTCATGCTCACGTGCCCCTGCCGCTGATCGCCGACGAGAGTTGTGTCGTGGCGGAAGACGTGCCCCGCATCGCCCCCACCTGCGACGGCATCAACATCAAGCTGATGAAGTGCGGCGGCCTGCGCCCCGCCCGACGCCTCATCGAGGTCGCGCGCGCGCACGGGCTACAGGTGATGGTCGGCTGCATGGTGGAAAGCTCCCTGGCAATCACCGCCGCCACCCACCTGCTACCCTGGCTGGACTATGCCGACCTCGACGGCCACTTGCTCCTCGCAGCCGACCCGTTCAGCGGCGCCACCCACGAACAAGGCCGCCTCACTCCGCCGGACCGTCCGGGCCTCGGTGTCATGCCGCATCTCGTCTAACGCCGCTCCGGCGCTCACTCCCAACTGGCCCAGATGGCGCGGACCCGGTCAAGCTCCGCCGCCGAGAGCGGCGGGGCCGCCAACGCCGCCACGCCATCAGCCGCCTGCTCCACACTCATCATCCCCGGGACAACGGCGGACACGGCTGGATGCGCCAGGCAGAAGCGCAGCGCCGCCTGCGCCGCCGTGCGAGCGTCCGTAGCGAGGAAATCGAACGCGGCGGCACGCGCCGCCTCGTGCTCCCGCCGCTCGCGGGGCCACAGGCTGCGATAGTCACCCGGACCGAATTGCGTCGCGGCGGTCACTGCACCGGTGAGGAAGCCCGACGCCAGCGGTGTACGGGCAATGACCCCCACGCCGTTGCGCTCCGCCAGCGGCAGGAGTTCGGCCTCCGGCTCCGGCGTGATCAGGTTGTAGACGAACATCAGGCATTCCGCCTCGGTTTCTCGCAGCACGCGCAAACCCGTTTCGACACTGACCGATACGCCATAATGCCGGATTTTGCCCACCCGCTTCAGGTCCTCCAGCGTGGCAAACGCCTCGTCCCACTGCTCCGGCGGCGGCGCCTGGTGCAGCTGATAGAGGTCAATCGCCTCCCGCCGCAGTCGCCGCAGCGAGCCTTCTACGGCCGTGGTGATATAGGCGCGGCTGCTATTGAACTGCGGCGGGGAGCCGCGCCGGACAAACCAGCCGTCCGACTCCAGTGGGTAGCCAACCTTGGTCGCAATCACCACGTCGGACTGCCCGCCGAACGCCGTACCGAGCAACCGCTCGCTGCGACCACCGCCGTACTGATCGGCAGTATCGAAGAACGTGACGCCTTGGTCGTAGGCGTGGCGCAGGACAGCCAGCGCGTCCTCGGTGCCGATCTCTCCCCATTCGCGCCCGCCCAGCTCCCACGTGCCGCAGCCAATCGCGGAGACGGTGAGACCAGTGCGTCCGAGCCGACGATATTCCATCGTGAGCATCCTTCCCTACCAGCGGGGCACTAGAATCGCGCCTCACCGCCAATCGAGCACCGTTAAACCGACAGTCCTATCCGGGCAGCCATTGTACCCTCTGTCTCCGGAGCCACCGCGACACCGCCGCCGTTACAGTAGTGTTGCAGCCCAATCGCCTGACCGTCTTCTCCGCGCACCCTTTCCGTCCCGGCAGGCGCGAGTTCACCGTGCGCTGCCGCCTACGGTCTCGATAGCCCGAACACGCCGATGAAGGAAGTCACCGTGAGCATCGAGCAGCTGAACCACTACCAGCGCAAACTCGCCTATGAAATGGATTCGTGGGACCTCTACGAGGCTTTGGGCCAGAACGAACCCATCATCGTCGTTGATGGCCGTTCCGCCGCTGCCTACGCCCAAGAGCATATCCCCGGCGCACTCAGCCTCCCCCACAAGGAGATTTGCTTCAATTCCACCGAGTCGCTCGACAAATCGAAGCTCTACGTCTGCTACTGCGACGGCATCGGCTGCAATGCCTCGACAAAAACGGCGCTGAAGCTGCTGACGTTGGGCTTTCAGGTGCGCGAGTTGATCGGCGGCCTTGACTGGTGGAAGCGAGACGGATACGCCACCGCCGGCGCCAAAGCGCCGGCCGGCACCGAGATCAACTGCGCGTGTTGAGCCACCCTCGCCTCTCGTCCCCCTGCTGCGCGGGGGACCATAGGGGGGCCAGCCCGCCTCACAAGGGTAGGTTTTTCCCGTAAGGGCGCAACGAATCACGCCCTGCCTCCCGTCATTCCCGCGCAAGCGGGAATCCACTCCCCCTCTCCAAATGTTGGAGAGGTGACCGGCCAAAGTCGCACCACACCTGGCCCTATCCGTGCGGCTTTGGTCGGTCAGGGGGCCGGGGGGTGAGGCCCGCTAATTCCCCCCGTTGTCTTTCCCCCATCCCCGCCAATGTGTTCCCCTGACGGGGATTGGCAGTTGCAAGTCCCTCCTGGAGCACCGGGCACCGCCCGGCAGGGACCCACTCGCAGTATCATGCTAGTCAACGACGGTGGCATCGCCACCCAGCCGAAGGCGCCGGGTCAGGACCGACCCCGCACCGCGTCATCCGGCG
>JAJDZR010000236.1 GCA_022824545.1 Chloroflexota bacterium | reverse complement strand
CGGGCAACCGCATGATGACGTAGTACGGCTCGACGGAGACCCGCTGGTCAGCAAAGGATTCCATTGCTACTTGCCACTGGTCCTCGCGGTTGTAGAAGACCTGCGGATCGCGCATGTGATAGGTCAGGAACACTTCGGCCTGGACCCGGAAGAGGTCCTCGGGATAGCGGATGTGCTTGCGGAGCGATTCGGGCATCTCCGCGAGCGGGCGCACCAGGCCCGGATAGATGCGCTGCTGCGTCCGCAGGAGCGGCTCGTCCGGCTCGGCGGCATAGAGCGTGACCGTCCCGTCGTAGGCGTCAACCACGACCTTGACGCTGTTGCGGATGTAGTTGAAGGACCTGCCTCTTTGCGGCACTCGAACCGCCGGGGGCGACGTGGGCTGCGCCCCCTGCGATGTCCCCGCGGCCTGGAGATCGGTGGGTTGCAGCGCCATGTGCTCGGCAATGATCTCAGCTACCGGTTGGGCATACGGAATCCGGTCGGTGGTTGTATAGGCATCTACGATCCAGACTAGGCGCCCGTCGGCGACAACGAGATACGGGTCGCGGTCCAGTTGGAGGAACGGGGCAATGCGACGCACGCGCTCCGGTACGCTGCGCCGCAGGAGCAACAGGCTGTCGTTCCGCAGATGCGGACTGGTGAGCATATTCAGCTCGCGCAAGTGCCAGGCGAGCAACATGCGGCGGAACACCGAGCCGACCCGTATCCCGCTTTCACCTTCATAGGTCGTGTACACGTTCTCGTCGCCGCGCGGATAGTCGAATTCTTGCTCGCCGGTCCGCACCGCGACGTACCAGTCGCTCTGCATCCCATAGTAGATCTCCGGCCGGCTCAGGGGGAGGACACCCTCCGGCGGAATGTCCTTGAGCAGGAGCTGCGGCAGCCCTTCCGGCGAGACCTCGTTCACCGGACTCATCACGGCGCCGTAACCGTGCGTGAATTGCAGGTGCCGGTTCTGCCACGTGGCGGCCTGGGCCGGGAGCCGGTCGGGATCAAGCTCCCTGGCACCGATCATCACCTGCCGGATTTTCCCGTCAATCTCGTAGCGGTCCACGTCCACGTCATCGAAGCTGTAATACAGGCGGATGGACTGAATCTGGTTATAGGTGTCGCGCAACGGGCGGGGGTCCCAGAGCCGCACGTTCGCCACCGTTTGCTGGGCGGCCCCAATCTCACTGGACTGCACCATCTCGTCCGCCGTAAATGTGTGCTCCTCGATCCGATCCAGCGCGAATCCCAGCCGCGTCAGTTGGATCGAGTTGGTGATAAAGGGGGCCTCGCGCGCCAACTCGGCCGGGTCAACCCGCACCCGCTGGATAACGGCCGGCAGCACCACCAGCCCGATGACGAGCACCAGCGCCGTAAGGGCCAGTCCCCCCAGGGGGAGCACGTAGTCCACGCGGGGAATGGACGCCAGGATCAACACTGCCAGGAGGACGAAGGACCCGGCCATAACGCGCAGGGCCGGCAGGCGGAAGAATACGTCGGTGTAGCCGGCGCCGAAGAACTGATCGCGCGTCCGATAGAGCACGTCGTAGCCCTGAAACCACACGATGGCCGCCAGGATGAGCGCCAGGATAGCGAGCAGGATCAAGACGTGAGTACGGGCCGGCCGGCCGCGCCCCAGGAGCATAAATCGGAGGTGCTGCAGGCTGGGGTCAGCGAGGTAGAAGGCGATGGCGTAGATGGCGAGCACCCCGGCTCCGACCAAGGCTACGGCGGCGAGGAGCCAGTTCACCGCCGAGCGGATCACCGGTAGCTCGAAGACGTAGAAGCCCAAATCCTGGCCAAAGATCGGGTCGGCCATCTCGAACGAGGTCGCGTTGAGAAAGCGCAGGACCGCCGGCCACTGCGCTGCCGCACCAAGTCCGAGCACAACCCCGACGATCAGACCGCCGAGGAGCACCATCTGTCCGGTCAGCCGCACCAAGGGTTGTACCTGCGCCGGACCACCCAGCAACTGCTCAATGGCCTCGTTTTGCAGCACGCGGATCGGGAGGCGCTCAACGGCACGGAGCGCAAAGCGCAGTGCCAGTAGGACGTTGGGGAGCAGAATGATCCAGAAGAGCAGCGTGGCGGCGGCGAAGAGCAGTGCCCGCGCGGTGAGCATCGTTTGGAAGACGAAGAGATAGCCCACGCTGTCGAACCACAGCCAGTCCACGTACAGTCCGACGAGCGTCCCGACTCCGCCAACGAGCAGGGCGACCAGGGCCGCGACGGCGAACATGACAGCTCTTCTATTCATGCCACTGCGCCTCTCTGTAGCAGCAATTCCAGCACCAGCCGGTCCTCACCCCGGTCCTCACCCGCGACGCTCCAGCCGTGCGAGCTGGTCGTCGTCCAGCCCGAGATGATGGCCCACTTCGTGCAGCAGTGTACGCCAGACTTCCTCAGCCAACTGACGTTGAGAACGACAGTGCGCGAGGAGCGGACGCCGAAAGATGGCGATCTGATCGGGCAGGGCAAGGTGGTAAATGCCGCCGCGCGTCGCCAGTGGCCACCCTCGATAGACTCCGAAGACCTTGGTCGGCCGGTCGTGACGATCCGCGTCAATGTCATCGGGCCGCGGCAACTCCTCAATGGAAATCGTCACGTTGTCGAGGTGCTGCCGGATCGCTGGCGGCAGCCGATCCATCGCGCGGTGAGCGAGGCGAGCCAAACGACCGCGGGAAGCTCGTATTCGCCGCCCCACACTCGCCTCCCGCCGCCGCACGGATGGTGCCAGGTGTGGTGCGGCGAAGGGCGACGGCTCCCCTCTAGGCACCTGTTTGCCCGATCTGCGACCCGGTGCGGGGAAAACTGCCGGTTGGTGGGCTATGCCGGCCTCCAGACTTGGCATCCACTTGGTCGGGGCGAGAGGATTTGAACCTCCGAC
>JAJDZR010000248.1 GCA_022824545.1 Chloroflexota bacterium | reverse complement strand
GGTCGCGTGTATGCGGAAGCTGTTGACGATGCTGAATGCGATGCTCCGGGATCAGGCACCCTGGCAGCCCCGGACCAGTGCCACGGCTTGACCGCTAACACAGTTGCTCCCCCGTCCTGACAGGGGAGGGAACACGCTGTCCCCCTGCCGCAGCGGGGGCCATTAGCCCGCGGTGACGTAGATCGGGCTGGACCAGGCCATGTGGCCGTCTTGCTGGGTCACCCGGACGAAGTAGGGGTATCGGCCCGCCGGTGGTGCGTCATCCTGATACTGAAAACGCACCTCGCGGGGGGCCTCCGGACCAGGATCAGGCTCGATCCGCACCTGCTGGCCGATGCCGCCGGCGTCGTGGATGAAGGGGCCATTGGAGAGGTCACCGAGGGGCAGGCTGAAGGTGGCCGGTGCGGTCTCGAACCGGAGGTGCGTGGCTGGCGTGCCTTCGATCTCGACGACCACGCCGTCCCAATCCCCGGCGGTCTCCGAGCGCCACTGCACTGCCTGGGAGCTGACTGCGGTCACGCCGTCCTCGGGATGATCGAAGCCCCAGCCCTGGGCGGCCAGCAGGCGGCCGCCCTCGACGGCGAGCCGGCCGTCCCACACGGTCAGGCGATGGCGTGCGCGAATCCGCGCCCCCGTCCAGCCGACCCGCAGGCGGTAGTGGCCGTTGGGCTGCCGAGAAACCGGTAGCGCATGGCTGTAGATCACCTCCGGCCATCGCAGCACCTCGACGCGCCACAGCGGGGCAGTGCCGACCACCTGCACCGATAGCTCGACCGGGCCGCCGGTGCTGAAGGCGGAGCCAACGGCGTGACCGTTGGCGGTGACATCGAGGATGATCCGGACACCGGTCGTTGCGTAGGTGCGTCTGGCTTTGAGCGCCTCCCAGATAGACTCGCGGGTACAGGCCGAGGCCAGCGTGGCGGTCAGGCCGCCACGGATGCCGAAATGGTGCGGCGGCGGACTAGCAAAGCCGGGCCGCGCCGTATGGTCGTCGCTGCCGCCGGCAAAACCGATCCGAGCGCCGCGGCGCAGCGCATCTTCCGTCAGCCACTCGAAGACGCCCCAAGCCGAGCAAATCTCGACCAGCGGGATCAGTTCGTCATCGAAAAACTCGATCAGGTTGGCGTGCCGGCCACCGACGTGCGGGATCAACAGCACGTCTTCGCGGCCCCGAAACTGCTCGTACAGCCGCGAAACGGGATGCCGGTCGGTGGCTTCATCTGCGCGGTCGGGGACTTGCCAGTGGCTTGAACGGTGCAGCGGCCCGTCGTCGTGCAGGAAATGGACGTTGTGGTCGCCGCCGCCGGGGGTGTTACCCGACCACTCGTAGCCCAGGAAGGACACGAACCGGCCCGGCTCGTGGTAGGCGGCTATCTTCTCACGGATCGCCTGCCAGATGCCCGCGGTGATCTGGAAGTCGTTGCCCTGATGCCCTACGAAGTCGAGCGCGGCGGCGTCACGGGCATACGTGAAGTAGTCGTCAAGCGTGCCGATGCCGACGGTCTCCTCGGTCTGGCCGTGCGGATCGCCCCAGTGAACCCGCTGGCGCGGCGGCTCGGCGTGGCAGCGCAGCGGATGCGGCTGGGACTCCAGTCCGTGCTTCGCATCGCTCACACCGATGGCATGAACGCCCGGTTCGTCTAAGACCAGGCCCTCGAACCGATGCAGGCCACGGTCGGATGCCTCGAACTGGTAGTCGAGTTTGTCCCCGCTGGGGAGCGTCAGCCGGACGGTGCCGCGATAGCCTACGCTGACATTGCCCCAGGCATCGTTTGCTCGTACTACGAGGCCGAACGGCTCACCCACAGTCACGTCGGAGGGGCCGAGCACGTGGAGCGTGGCGGCCGGTCCGCCGATCATCGGCAGGATCGGAGAGTTCGGCACAAGCTCGTAGACGCCGGTGCCGAAAGCATCAACTAGACAGCGGAACGTCATGGGTCCGGCAAAGGTCTGTGCGCGCGTGCCGGGCGAGCCGCCCTGGCGGTCACCGAACGTGATCGTGATGGTATCGCCCGGCCACAGCGCGGCATCGCGCACGCGCAGCTGCACGATCTTTTTCCAGGGCCGCACACCGAGATCGGGGTCAAAACGCGCCTCCAACCGGGTGCCGTGCGTCGTCTCCACGGTCACGGCGGCGTAGTCGGGGGCCGCGGGGTCCTCGAACTGCGGACTGCTCCAGTCGGAGGTGGTATGGAGGGCCACGCGAAACGCGCCGCCATCGTCAATGCCGTGTGCGCCGACTTGATACGTCAAGGTCCAGGTCCCGACACTCCCGGCGATGGCGGGTGCAGATGGTGTGAGCCGAGCGAGGCCAAAGCGGGGCAGATCAGCGCGGCCGGCGACCGCTGTCACGATGTCACACTCCTTGAGCGAAGGTCGAGGGGTCGCGTCAGGATACCTGTGGCGAGCGCGGCGAACCAAGCCGGGGTAGGGGCTGAGGTGCGTTCATCCTCTGGCTGTTTTCACCGAGGTCCTAGCGCGGGGAGGAGGGAGGCACGCCGGCTGGCAGCGAGAACGTATGGGGAGAGGGTGGATTTGTGACTGTCATCCACTATGCGCGCATCAGCGATCACTGACTGTTACAGCATCACGCGCATGGCGATGCTCATGGACCGCAATCGCCGAGAGGAGCGTCAGCCAGTCGTCTTCCGGGGTCGGAGATTGGCCCACTGCCGCTACCTCGGCCCGCTGGGCGGCCAGCGCGTGGTGAATCGTCCGCTCCAGCGACTCACTGTTGGTGGGAGTCGTCGTCCGCACCCGCGCGAGCGTACTGCGGATAGCCGCGTCGGAGTCGCAACCACCGTTGGCGCTGGGAGCGCCTTGCGAGCGGGCCGACGGTTGACCGGTCGGGGCAGATGAAACCGCCGTCGTGGTGGACCACATTGTACCTATTCCCTCTTTCCTAGAGGTTTGCCGGGCTGTGTGCCAGCAGCGTTGACAGCCGCAGTCCCGTTGCTTCTCACCGTAGCAGACCTCGCCGGGCGCCGCAATGCCGGCGCTCCCGCTCGCTCGTCTTCGCAATGGCGGCACTGTTGGGTGTGCGGCATAGTAGCTGTAGCTCTATTTATCGGACGAAACACACGCCCGAGAGTTGCGCTGCGCGAGCGGAGGAGATCGTGAAAGAGATCGTCGAGCGGGCATTGAACGTGGCGGCGCTACGCGGTGCCCAGTTTGCGGACGTGCGCGCGGTGGTCAGGCGCACGCGGTCGGTTGCCGTCAAGAATGGCCAGGTCGAGGCTGTCGCTATGCACAGCTCGACCGGCTTTGGGGTGCGGGCGCTGATAGACGGGAGCTGGGGTTTCGCCAGCGCCGCCACGCTCACGACGGACAAGGCAGCCGCCGTCGCCGCGCTCGCCTGCACGATTGCGCATGCCAGCGCCCGGGTGCAGGCCGCGCCGGTGCAACTCGCCGCGGCGCCGGTGGTCCGGGGCAGATACCGCACACCCGTCGAGCAAGACCCGTTTACGGTCTCACTCGACGACACGATTGCGCTGCTGCTTGGTGCCTCGCAGGCCATGGAGCAGGAACCGGCGGTCAAGGTGGCGGAGGCCAGCGCCGAGGCCTGGGAGGAGCACAAGCTCTATGGCAACAGCGAAGGCTCGCTCATCGAGCAGACGATTGTCCAGAGTGGCGCCGGCATCGAAGCGACAGCCGTCGCCGAGGACGAGGTGCAGAAACGCTCCTATCCGAATAGTTTCGGCCGCCAGGTTGGTACGGCGGGCTGGGAGCTAGTCGAGCGCATGGACCTGGTCGGGAACGCGCCCCGCATTGCGGCCGAGGCCGGGCAGTTGTTGCACGCCGAGCCGTGCCCCAGTGGCACGAAAACCATCATCCTCGATCCTACGCAGGTCGCGCTGCAAGTCCACGAGAGTTGTGGTCATCCTACCGAGCTTGATCGCGTGTTCGGGACGGAGGCCAGCTTTGCTGGCACGAGTTTTCTGACCCCGGAGAAGCGCGGAACGTATCGCTACGGGTCGGAGCTGGTCAACATCACGGCTGATGCGACGGCGCCCGGCGGGCTGGGGACGTTCGGCTACGACGACGAGGGGGTAGCGGCCCAGCGCACCCCGCTCGTCGTCGAGGGGCGCTTTGTCGGCTACCTCACGTCGCGCGATACGGCGGCGCTCTTGGGCGAGACGAGCAACGGCACTGCCCGCGCGGACGGCTGGAACCGCATTCCGCTGATCCGCATGACCAACATCAATCTGGAGCCTGGGGACTGGGCGCTCGCCGACCTGATCGCCGACACCGACGACGGCCTCTTCTTGCAGACGAACAAGAGTTGGAGCATTGATGACCGGCGCTTGAACTTTCAGTTCGGCACCGAGATCGCTTGGGAGATCAAGGGTGGGAAGCTGGGGCGTCCGTTCAAGAACGCCACCTATACGGGCATCACGCCGGAGTTCTGGGGCGGCTGCGACGCGGTATGTCGGGAGTGGCAGCTCTGGGGCACGCCGAACTGTGGGAAAGGACAGCCGATGCAAGTCGCCCGCGTCGGTCACGGTACCGCGGCGGCGCGCTTCCGCAACGTCCGCGTGGGCGTGATGAGCGACTAGGGCGTGCCGGCGGCTCCCTCGAAGAAGCGGGCCACGGGGCAGCGAAAGCCGGGGATGACCGCACCGCCGTCAATCGTCTCGGCAGCGGTACAGCGGCGGTCGAGACCGCCGGGAGTCCATACCTCGACCGTCCGCTCGTCTGGATCAACGAGCCACACAAGCTGCACGCCGGCGGCAAAGTAGTCGGCGAGCTTCCGTTGCACCTCGCCGGGGCGATCATTGGGGGAGCGGATTTCGACGGCGAGGTCCGGTGGCAAGGCCGCCCGGCCACTGACCAAGGGTGGCGGCAGCCGCTCGTGGCGCACAAACGCAACGTCGGGGATACGCACGGTGTCGGGGTCGCGCGCCAACACAAAGGCGGTGTCTCCCGTGACTGTCCGCCCGACGGTACGGGCCACTGGGTCGTTTGCCAGCACAAGGATGATATTCATCTCGATCCAGCCATGCTGCCAGCCGGCCATCGGCACCTCCCGTAGCTGCCCCCGCATAAGCTCGTATTGCACGTCGCTTTCGGGCAAGGCGAATAGCTCCTCCGCGGTCATCGGGCGCGTCCGCCCGTCGGCAGTCTGCCCAGCGGAGTCACGATGCTTGGGGTACTGCCGGCGGGTGGGCGTGTCTGTCCGGGCGGTGGCGGGCTGCGTGCTGACTATGTTGGCGGTCATGGTGCTTGGCCCTCCGGGGGCAATACGGTCGGTGCGTGTCACCTGATACTATCATGGCCGCAGTGGTGACACGCCGGTTGGCGTAGTTCGACGGAAATCGGGTGGAAAGTAGGGCGGTGCAAGCCGACGGCGCCAGTTGAAGCCGCTCAATCCACGAAAGGGCGTGGCTAGTCAAGCGATGTACGACGAAAACGCAGCCTACGCAATTGCCGAGCACGTGCTGAAACGCTCGCCGGCCGACCAGACCGAGGTGGTGCTGTGGGCGGAGACTAGCCAGTTGACGCGGTTCGCCAATAACACCATCCATCAGCACGTCGCGGAAGAAGACGCCCAAGTCACCGTGCGAGCGGTCTTCGGCCAGCGCGTGGGGGTGGCATCGGGCAACCAACTCGATCCCGACAGTCTGGATGAGGTGGTGGATCGCGCCGCGACTATTGCCCGCGTGCAACCCGAGAACCCCGATTTCGAGAGCCTGCCGGCGCCGGAGATTTGGGAGCGGACCGACGCCTACCGTGAGTCTACGGCCACCTGCACGCCGCAGCGGCGAGCGGCGGCAGTCGCAGCCATTACCGATGCTGCCGCGGCGGCTGGGCTACAAGCCGCCGGCGCGTTCGGCACGGAGACGGTGACGCTGGCAGTGGCCAACTCACTCGGCACGTGGACCTACCACCCGTTCACCGTCGCCGACTTACACGCCGTCGCGATGGACGACGGGGCATCAGGCTACGCTACGAGGGCGAGTACCGACGTTGACACGCTCGACAACACCGGCGCCGTGGCCACGGAGGCGGTGGATCGGGCGGTACGCAGCCGCCACCCCCGCGCCATTGAGCCGGGCGAGTATGAAGTCGTGCTGGAGCCGCCGGCCGTTGCCGAGTTGTTGGACTACACGGCCTACGCCGGCCTGAGCGGGCTGTCCGTCTTGGAAGAGCGCAGTTTCCTGAACGAAGCTCAGGGGCAGCGGGTGCTCGATCCCAAGCTCTCGATCTGGGACGACGGTCACGACCGCAGCGGCATCCCCATCCCCTTCGACTTCGAGGGGGTGCCGAAGCGTCGCGTACTGTTCGTGGATCGTGGGACGCTCCGCGAGCCGGTCTACGACTCGGTCACTGATCGGCGCGCCGGTGTGCGCTCGACGGGCCATGCTTTGCCGGCACCCAACACGTATGGCCCGCTGCCCATGCATCTCGTGATGGGCGCCGGAGACCACACCCGCGACGAGATGATCGCCGGCATCGAGCGCGGCCTCTGGATCACGCGCTTCTGGTACGTGAATATCGTGCATCCGCTGACTGTCACGCTGACGGGCACTACTCGCGACGGCACGTTCTTGATCGAGAATGGCGAGGTGGTCGGGCCGGTGGAGAACTTGCGCTTTACGCAGAGCGTGCTCGACGCCTTCAAGGAGGTGCCGATGATCGGCCGGGACCGCCAGCTCATCCGCGGCTGGTTCGGTGGCGCCGTCGTCCCGCCGCTGCGGCTGGCCCGGTTCACCTTCAGCGGCGGCAGTGCCGAGGGCAGCACGTGAGCGGCGCGAGGGCTTATTGGCTTGGCTATGTCGCGTGAAACTCGTGGACGGTGATTTCGTCGGCGTCGGTGTGGAGGAGATAGTAGGAGAAGGGATGCTCGCACAAGGCGGCGCCGATGAAGTAGGTGACGCCGTTGCGCGTGACGAGCGGGTGTCCGCGGTGCAGATGCCCACTCAGCGAGAGCAACCGCCGCGGCGACGCTTCCATAATGGCCCGTATCTCGCCATCGTTCAGGTAGTTGTAGCGATATTCCTTGCCGTGGTGCTCCTGCTCCGGGTAGAGGACGTAGTGCTGGAGCAGAATCGTAAGCTCGATGCCGGAAGTGTCGCAGGCAGCGCCGGAGCAAGGCGCCGACCCGGCGTAGCTCACGCTGCGGGTTCGGTGAGTCGCCCGGCACTGCCTCTCGATAGTGCAGGTCGGTGACAAAGCCGATTTTCACACGACTTGACCTTGTTGGGCCAGAGGGTGCTGGTCCCCACAGGGACGGTTTTTCGGTAGGAGGCGGGTCGGACCTAACCCCCGGCCCCTTCCCTCCAGGGAAGGGGAGTGCTACAGGTGCTGGTCCGCCGCTGCCGGCCGGGAACTCCTTCCCTGGAGGGAGTGGCTCCTGGTTGCCGGGCACGGGTGAGGCTCGCGCCCCGGCGTTACTTGATTTCGACGACGGCGCCGACGGCTTCCAGCTTGCCTTTGGCTTCCTCGGCGTCTTCCTTGCTGAGGCCTTCCTTGACCGGAGTTGGCGCTGCTTCGA
Source organism: Chloroflexota bacterium (assembly GCA_022824545.1). GTDB lineage: Bacteria > Chloroflexota > UBA11872 > UBA12225 > JAJDUF01 > JAJDUF01. Next base: position 465 of record JAJDZR010000248.1, on the reverse strand, counting down.
CGACGGCCTTGGCTTCCTTGAGGCCGAGACTGGTCAGCTCGCGGACGACCTTGATGACCGGGACCTTGGTCGGGCCGATCTCGGTTAGGATCACGTCGAACTCGGTCTGCTCTTCTTCCTCCGGCTCATCAGCGGCCTCAGCGCCGGCCGCGGCCGGCGCCGCGGCGGCCATGGGCACGGCCGCACTGACGCCCCACTTGTCCTGGAGCGCCTTGGAAAGCTCCGCCACCTCCAGGACCGTGAGGTTGCTCAACTCCTCGATCAGCTGCTCGACCTTCTCGCTAGGCATGTTGTGTTTCCCCTCTCTGCGTAGTTTCGCTTTGCTACACGACTGAACAGGCTTAACCGCTTGTGCGCCTCACCCATTGCCCGATGCGGGAGACGTTACTCGTCTCGGTGGTGCAAGGGGGGCCGTCTGCACACTATGCTTCTGCACCTCCCAGTTGCTCGGCGCGCGCCTCGAAT
>JAJDZR010000131.1 GCA_022824545.1 Chloroflexota bacterium | reverse complement strand
CTTATCATGAGCCCGGCTGCCCCGGTCAAGATGTAGCGTGCCATCTGGCCGGGCATAGATTCCTTCATAGTTAGCAGCCGATCGTTCCGCAGTCTGAATGTCAATGGTGCGTACTCCAACTCACGTGACTACGCTACGATGCTGCCACACGTCTTTGAATGAGGAAGCCGGCCAACCGGTGCCGCGTGGATGCTAAAGCAAGGGACGTGATCAGCGCCACCGCCACTATCTGCAGCGGGATCTCGGGCACCGCATAGCGCGGAGTGAAGTGCGACGCCACAGCATATACGCCGTGCGAATAGAGTGCCGGCAGCACGATGAGTACAGCCTCGAATCGCTTCTGAGAAAACCAGGACCATAGCGGCACAACGGTGAGCGCAAGAAACATAGTCAGCTTGATGAAGCTGTGTCTGGCCGTGGATGGTCTCCATCCCCAGCGTGGCCAGTCCGTGAATCCCCAGGAGTCGGCGAGTCGTGGGGCACTGAGCGCCCAGCTATACCCCAGCCCGGCACCACAACACCCAAAAACACCGCGCCATGCCATCAGCAGCGATACCTTGAGATGCTGCCAGGGGTCGGTTAGCATACGCTCCCATGCTTCACTCGCGGCCGTGACTGTAAGCCATTGACCGAAAGTCTTTCCTGGTGGCACACTCCTCATATTCTTTTCCAGTTCACCTCGCAGTTCTTTTTCTCTACTAAGGAGGTTGCGATAGCCTTCTTGGCGAAAACCGGCCTCGTTGTTCGTGGAGAAACGCTCATAGGACTCCCTTGGGATGCCGAGACTGGCAAGATGCAGCCTTGTTATGGGCAGGTAATATAAGAAGCCTGCAGCAAACTCATCGTCGCGCATCTCGTTGTACGATGCGCGCAGGCTCCACACGGTGGTCGTGCGCTCCTTGGCTACCAGTGAAAAGTCTCCGGACGTTACATAGTTGCGTGCCATCCAGGCACCGATCGGAGCGAAGTGCGCGACGAAGAAGAAGCTGATGAGAGCCACGGACGACAGGCCGAGCCTTCTCTTCAACAGGTCCGACACCACGAAAGTGATGGCGACAACAATCCACAGATAGGCGAAAATGACCTTGGTTAGCACGAGCGCGGCGAGTGCCAGCCCCAGCAGCACGCTGTATACGAGGTGACGACGAGTCAGTGCCAGGAGCGAGAGCGCTGCGGTTGTCACCATGAGGGCCGCGGCAGGTACTTCGGTCAAGAAATGGTCAACGCTGCGCAGCAACTGGGCATTCTGCGTGGTGAGGACCAGCGTGGCATATGCCAGCCACTTTGCCCCGGTGAGCCACAGCACAATGAAAAAAGCGCCGACTGCGGCGAGCAGGAGAAACGCGACGTTCAGGACTTTGTAAGGTGTAAATGTCGGCAGGCACTCGGGTTGGGCGGAGCGTAGGCAATCCAGCGGCACCAGATCGTGCCCGAGTGCCTGCCGCGTGATGTCAATGGCCGCTATCAAGAACGGCACGAGTGGCTCGCGCTCGTGATACCCGATGTCGTTATGGGAGTACCCGTAGTGTCTCTCCTGCGCCAGCCTGATGCCCAACTGCAAGTTCTGGTGCCCGTCCGGTGTGAGTGACCGCGACGAGAGGTTCCCCGTGCTATACACCAGAAGGGCCAGGCATAACCCGACTAGGAGAATCATATCGTAACCGTGCAGCCGCAGATGACTCACCGCCGTCGTCAGTTCCTCCACCAGAACTGAGTGCCACGGTTGCCTCCTCAACTGGCAGCTAGGCAACGCGCGGGAGGACGCGGCGAGTCGCGCCAGCACAGAGAGTGCTGCGGTCGTCACCATGATAGCTACGGCGGGCACGATGTAGACCGCTTCAGGGTTATGCATCAACTCATCTGAAACGGAGAGTGGCCCAATTTCACCGTTATCCCTCTCAAAGTGGACAATACCGAACATGTCAATCCTGGTCTATCCATTACGATTTTCCTAGCCTACCGGACCAGTGCGAGCAGTGCGAGAGTTGACGCTCCTTATCGGGAGCCGGTTTGGGCGCCGGCGCCTAGCGCCACACTGCGCTCGTAGGCGGCGATAACCCCGTGCGCCAGCGCCGCGCGGAGGCCGCCCTCTTCCATGGCCAGCAGGCCGGCCGCCGTCGTCCCCCCGGGAGTCGTCACCCGATTACGCAACTCGGCCGGGTGCTCGCCGGTATCTCGCGCCAGCGCGGCCGACCCTAGCACCGTCTGAACGACCAACTCGTGCGCGGCCGGGCGCGCCAAGCCGAGCTGCACCGCCGCGTCTATCAACGCTTCGATCACGAGGAAGACGTAGCCCGGTCCGCTCCCGTTGACGGCCGTAGCCATATCTACGTACCGGTCCCCGTCCACCTGGATTTCACGGCCGATGGCCCGAAAGATCGCCCGCACCGTGGCCAATTGCGCCGCGGAGACGGCGGGCGTCGCGGTCCAGACGGTCATGGCCTCCCCAACGGCCGCCGGCGTATTCGGCATCGCCCGCACCACCTGTTGGTGGTCGAGGGCGGTTGTCAGGGCCGAGAGCGCCGTCCCGGCAATAATCGAGACGACCAGCGTGTCGGGGTCGAGGTTGCCGCGCAGCGACGCCAGCACCGATTCGGTCTGCTGGGGCTTGATGGCCAGTAGCACAACAACTGCGTCCGTGACCGCTGCGCGGTTGTCCGCGACGGCCTGGACCTGGTACTGCCGGGTCAGCGTCTCACGCCGCTCGGCGACTGGTTCGCCCACGGACACGGTGCTCGGCGCCACCACACCGGCGGCGATGAGGCGGGAGAGGATTGCCTCACCCATGAAGCCACCACCGATGAGTGCCAGTTTTCCATCCACCTCGACTCTACTCCTCACGGGGCACGCCACACGGGCGTCCTTACAGCGCGGTGGTTGGCTACACGGAGAGCGGGTTGAAGTTGGTATCGCGGTCGTAGGTGTCAACCCCTTCCAGCCGCTTGAGGTAGCTCACAGCCGCGTAGGTCAATGGGGTAGCCGCCGCCTCATATACCGACTTGAAGATCCATGCGGTGACAAAAGTCACGACGAGGTCGCCTCCAGACATAACTCCACCAATGACCGGCAGCATGGCAAAGGCCAACGTGTAGAAGACGGCGCTGTCCACGCCCTGGCCGACGACCGTGGAGGTGATCGTCCGTAACCAGAGCCAGCGGCCGGCAGTTGCGACCTTCAGCTTTGCCAGGACAAAGGAGTTCAAGAACTCACCGAATAGGTACGCGATGAACGAGGCGACGAGGAGCCGCGGCGTGGCTCCGAGGATGGTTTCGTAGGCCGCCTGATTCTCCCAGAAGGGGGCCGACGGGAGGATTTGGCCCAACCAAATTGCAATGACTGCCAGCACGTTGCAAGCGAAGCCAAGCCAGATGACCCGGCGCGCGGCGGCATAGCCGTACACCTCGGTAAGAATGTCGCCGAAGATGTAACTGATCGGAAACAGGACGAATGACACGGAGATGAATAGTCCTTCTTGCCCCGCTATATTCACGTCGAAGCCCGCTATCTTTACGGCGATGATGTTGGAGACGACGAGTGCCGTCGCGAACACCGCGGCAACGACCACAAACGGGGCAGAGTACCGCTGAGATAACTGTTCCATCACGCTATACCTCGTTCCTCCGAGATGACCACTACTCTCGCCGGGAGTCCGGCGCTTGGTGGCCGATGCTCGCCCGGCGTGCCGTTAGCTCCGCAGTCAGGCGCTCGACGGCATCAAGATAGTAGATTGCTCGCGCGTGGCGCAACCCTTCGCGCCGAGCGGCATAGGCGCCGGCCGTATCTCCCGCCGCCGCCAGCCGTTCACCGATCTCTATCAACACGTCAACCGCGCTCCGCCGGTCGCGGGCCTGAATGAGCATTTGCACCGCCTCGCGGCGCAGCGCCAACCCCTGCTCGGCCGGCCCCAGTCGGTCGGCAAGCTCGGCGGCCACCAGCACGGTTTGCGCTGCCAGAAGGACGTGGATGGTCTCGGCGCGTGCCCATTCCAGCGCCCGCTGGAGGAGCCGCCCTGCGCCGGCGGCATCGTTGGTCTGATACGCCACGTGCCCGGCAACGAGGTCGGCGTGTGCCACCAGATCACTGTACTCGTGCGCTTGGGCTAACGCTCGCCCGGCAGCGACATGCTCTGCGGCAACGTCTAGCTCTCCTTGATGTGCCAAGACTTCGGCCAGTTGGAGGTGTGCAGAGACGCTGCTACGTACATCCTCATTCAACTCATCCTGCTTCAATGCAGCTTCCAGCGTCTCGCGTGCTTCGGCCCAGTTGCCCACTGCCTGTAACCGCTCCGCCTCGGCCCGGCGGTCGGCCAGCCCGGTGCGTAAGGACGCAGTTGGCCCATCGGTCTCCATCGTCGTATCCGGCCACAGGCCAAAACGACTCCGCAGGATGAGCACGATGAGATACCCGCCCAGGAAGCCGCCCAAATGGGCCACCGAGTCCACTCTGGAAGGACTGATGATGCCCATGAGCGCCCCCATGAAGTTGTAGATGACGTAGAACAGCAGCACGTAGAGCGCCGACATACCGATCTTGGGTAACTCCGGACGATTTTGCAGAAAGATCGAGCCGAGCCAGAGCAGCACGGTGAAGGGATGCAGAATCACCACGCGAATCTCGTTGAGCGGGAACAACACCAGTTATGCGCCGAGCACCCCGGAGATCGCCCCCGATGCCCCGATCCCCGGCACGTCGGACGTGGAGCGCAGCGCCACCGAAGCCAGGCCGGCGAGGACGCCGGTACCCAGGTAGAAGAGCAGATACGGAATATGCCCGAACTCATCCTCGATGTTGTCACCGAAGACCCAGAGAAAGAGCATGTTGCCGCCGATATGGAGGAGGTTGCCGTGGAGGAACATGTGGGTGATGAGCGTGTACGCGGCGAACGGTCCGTCGTCCAGCAACCGCGCCGGCACCAGCCCCCAGGTACGGACGAAAGCCTCCGAATCGCCCAGCGCCAGCCCTTGCAGTGCAAAGACCGCAATGCACGTCCCGATCAGCGCATAGTTGACAATCGGCCGGCGGCGGCCGAGGTTTTCATCGCCAATCGGGAGCATCTTTCCTCCGCATCCGTGCGTGTCTCTACTTTCAGTATAAGCTGTATCGGTGGTTGAATAGACGGCAGCATGTGCCTTCTAAATATGGATCGGGTAGCGATGTGCGTGACCTCCTTGTGGCTAGGAGCGCCGGAGATCGCGCATATGGCACCATCGTCGGCAGACACGCAGTTGGAGAGTAGGAACCGATGCCGCGCGAGCTAGTCACCGTTGCTCCCCGCACACCGGGCTTCCGCGAGTACACCGAGCCGCCGCTGGGGGACACGCAGATTCGCATCCGTACCGAGTTCGCCGCTCCCAAACACGGTACCGAGATGGTCAGCTACCGTGCCGGGCGCACCGACCGGCGCTATGACGCGGAGTGGGGCTGTTTTATGCCCGTGCCACCGTCACCGGATGCAGAGCGGGAGTTTCGGCCGGCTTCCCTGGGCAACATGGCTATTGGTGTCGTGACGGAGGTAGGCGCGGCCGTGACCGAGTTCAGCGTGGGTGAGCGGGTCTTCGGCCACCTGCCCATCCGCGAGACGCATACGGTCGAGGCCGGCCGCGTGGACCTACTGCCGGTCGGCCTGACGCCGCCGGCGGCCGTCTGCCTCGATCCGCTGGTCATGGCCTTGCCAATGCGCGAGGGCAACGTCCGGCTGGGCGACCGCGTAGCGGTGTTCGGGCTGGGCGCTATCGGTCAAATGGCCGTGCAGTTGGCCCGCCTGGCCGGCGCCGATCAAGTGATCGCGGTGGACCTGATCAAGGCGCGGCGCGACCTCGCGCTGGCGCTCGGCGCCGACGCTGCCCTTGACCCGCTGGCCGGCGATGTAGGACACGCCATCCGTGAATTGACCGTCCCGGCGAGCCGGCAGCACGAGCCGGCCGTGCCGTTTCCGCACGTCGTGGGCGGCTACACCGAGCGGCCCACTCAATGGGGTCAGCGCGGAGTGGATGTCGCAGTCGAGGTCAGCGGCAATCCCGCCGCGCTGCACGAGGCCATCCGCGCTACGCGGTTCGGCGGCACCATCTGCGTGATCTCGTTCTACGGACGCGACGCCAGCGATGTTCACCTAGGCTACGAGTTCCACCTCAACCGGCTTACGCTGGTGTCGGTGCGCGCCGAGAGCCTACCGTCGCGCGACTATCCGGCCTGGGACCTGCACCGTCTCGCCGACCTGGGGCTACGCTGGCTCATCAGTGGTCGCGTGCGGACGGAGGGGATTGTCTCGCCGATTGTGCCGTTTGCGGAGAGCGCCGCCGCCTACGCCGCCATTGACCGGCACCCGGAGCAGTCCATCAAGCTCGGCATCACCTTCCCCTAGCGCACCGCGTAGACTCGCCGCCCGCAGTTCCCGGCCCCTATCAGGTATCCTCACCGAACAGGGGCCAGCGATGCTCACAACCTCGCTGGGTGGGCAGCCATGATACAGCGCGTCAGGATCAAGAACTACCGCAGCCTCGGCGACGTTGAGGTGGAGCTTGGCCCGCTCACGGTATTGGTTGGCCCCAATGCCTCCGGCAAGAGCAATTTTGTTGATGCACTCAAGTTCATTGGTGATGCTCTGAACGCCAGACTCGAGGCCGCCATTGTCAATAGGCGTGGATTCTCGCAATTGCGTAGGCATCGGGCCAGAGTGCTTACGCTTGAGCTTTCTATGGAGACACCCTGGCCACGGGTCAAGTCTGCTCCAGCGTGGTATGCAGTTGAGTTGGAAGCCAATAGAGACGCTGACGCGGGACTTCGCATCAGGCGTGAGCACTGCTGGGTTGATACAGACGATGGGATAGCAGAATATAGAACCTATAAGGGGAAATGGCTCAAGAGGCCGGTGGAACCGCAGCGCGAAGAGCCAGTGGAGTTGGAGATCGAGGCTATTAGGCGATTGTTCTCGCGGACACTATCTGCTCCTCAGGATGAGCTTACCTTGCGTTTATTGGGTCTGTTTCCGTCCTTCTATAGAGTCGAGCGCTACCTACAGGATGTCCGAATCTACACGCTGTCCCTAGACAAGCTCCGTACCCCTCAGCCTCTCACCAAGGGCCAAGCACTCTCGGAGACCGGCGAGAACCTGGCGAGTGTGCTCCGAGAGGACTTCCCAGAAGGCTCAAAAGCCCGAATCTCGCTGTGTAACGCCTTCTCTGCGATTGTGGATGGAGCGATTGACTTCCGGGTGCGGAATGCCGGCAGTCGTCTGGTCATCGAAATTGGCCACCGTCAGCCGGGTGGCAAGGAGCATTATTTCGATGCGGCAGTCGAATCCGACGGCACGCTGCGTGTACTGGCCCTGCTGGCAGCCCTCTACCAGAAACGGCGGCCCTCGCTGACAATTATCGAAGAGCCGGAGCTGCACCTACACCCCGGCGCAATGGGAGTGCTCGTGGAAGTGTTGCGGGAGGCGTCGCTGCGCGGACAGGTATTGGTCACGACCCAGAGCGCCGATCTGATGAATGAGTTGGCGTCGGACGAGCTGCGGGTGGTAGAGAAGCTAGACGGCGTGACGCATATCGGCCCGGTTGATGACGAGCACCGCAAGAGCGTGGAGATGGAGCTGTTCACGCCCGGCGATCTGATTCGCGTGCGTGGCTTCCGGCGCAAGGTAAGCTAGTGGCGTGCTATGCCCGCAATTGTGCCTATTGTCGAAGGTGACGGGGAAGAAGCAGCCTTTCCCTTGCTACTGCGCCGCCTCTTATACGACCAAGAACGCTATGATTTCACTGTTACCTCTCCCTACAACGCGAGGGGGCGAACCAAGCTCACACGCTCTGGTGGAATCGAGGCGTATCTCAGCTATGCGGCATCCGAGCCGGATGCTGCCGGCATCATCGTCCTGCTGGACCTCGATGAAGCCGACTGCGCTGCTGATCTCGCCCGCGAGTTGGCGGTGCGGGCGCGCGGCGTGTACCTGAATCTGCCGGTGGTCATTGTCGTGGTGGTGCGGGCGTATGAAGCCTGGTTTCTCGCCAGCGTCGAGACTATCCGCGGTCAGCCAGTCAAGGGACTACCGTTCCTCGCTGACGACGTTGAGACGCCTCCTGAGCCGGAAACGATCCGCTCCCCCAAAGAGTGGCTGAAAGATCGGCTGGTTCCCGGTCGGGGCTACAAGGAAACGCAGGACATGGCCCCGCTCACCGACTTGCTCGACTGCGCCCGCATTCGTCGGCGCTGCCGCTCCTTCCGCCGACTCGACCATGCAATCGAACAGCTAACCGCAGCGGTTGACGAGCGGGTCGTTGCGGTAACACCGTAACGCAGTTGCTATTACTTTGCATTAATGCTTTCTGCGCTAATATAGCCGCCTAAGGGCAACATTTGGTACGATATAGCACAGAAAGAGAGCGATTAACCCAATGCAAGGGCATAGTGCGGCGGGAGAGCATAGTCGTGGCACGCCGCTCTCACGGTATGCCCTGCTCTCCGTGGCCGCGGCCTTGGTCACGATTGCCCTGAAACTCGCGGCCGTCCGGCTCACGGGATCGGTGGGGCTGCTCTCCGATGCTGGCGAATCGCTCGTCAACCTCGCCACGGCGCTGCTGGCGCTGTTCGCGTTGTGGTATGCGGCGCATCCGCCCGACCGCGACCACACGTATGGCCACAGCAAGATCGAGTACTTTGCCAGCGGCATTGAAGGAGTGCTGATCCTGCTTGCGGGTGGTGGCATCCTCGTTGCGGCCGGCTCTCGTCTCCTCTACCCTGCCCCGCTGACGGCGCTCGGCACCGGCCTGGCGCTCTCGCTCGGTGCGGCGGCCATTAACTTGGCCGTGTCACAAGTGCTCCGGCGCGCTGCCCGCCGGAGCCGCTCAATCACGCTGGAGGCGGAGGCCCAGCATCTGCTGACCGATGTCTGGACGACTGCGGGGGTGGTCGCCGGACTGGGATTGGTGCTCCTGACCGGCCTCACCTGGCTGGACCCGCTCCTGGCCCTAGTAGTCGGCCTCCATATCTTGCGTACCGGGGGACGCTTGCTCTGGCGTTCCTTCCAGGGGCTGATGGACACGGCCTTGCCCCCGTCGGATACGGCGGTGATCGCCCAAGCGATTGAGGATTGTCTGGAGCCGGGGATGACCTTCCACGAGCTACGCACACGGCGCAGCGGTGCGCGCCAGTTTGCGGATGTCCACGTCTTGGTCCCTGGTGAACACAGCGTCCGCGAGGCGCACCGGCGCGCTACCGACATCGAGCAGGCCGTCCGCGCAGCACTGCCGGCTACGGAGATGGTGGTGCATGTGGAGCCGTTGGAAGGGCACCACGCGACCTCCACTGCCACCACTGCAACGGCCACGCCGCCCCAGGGCGAGGCTTGACAAGCACCGGTCTCAAGCGTCCGCTCTGCGGCCTCGTCGCACGCCCGTTGGCCGCGCCATGCACCCACGCGAACGGTCTATACTCTTGGCAGGGAGAGTGCTTCTGCCGAATGCTCTGAGTCGAGGGATTGCCATGGTTGAGACAGTTGCAGCCGTACCGGCGCCTCCCGCCCCGGCGGAGGCCATTGCTCCCCCGCGGGCGCAGACACCGGAGGAGTTGTACGAGGCGCTGGATGAGGAGACCAGAGCCGAACTTATTGATGGGGAGATCGTCATTGTGCCGCCAGCTACCCTCCTGCACGGGCGAACACAACTGACCATCTCGCAGTTACTGGATGTATTCGTTCAATCACGTGCTCTGGGTAGAGTGTTCATTGATGCCGGAATGCACCTCGGCGCGCAGCGGTATGTGCCCGATGTCGCGTTCGTGGCCAGTTCGCACGCCGAGCGCGTGCAGGAGACGCATATTGCCGGGGCCGCCGATCTGGTCGTGGAAGTGCTCTCGCCGAGCACGGCCGGCCGCGACTGGGGCAGCAAGATGCGCGACTACGAGCAGTACGGTGTGCCGGAGTAGTTGTGGAGCAGATCAACGTGTACGTCCTAGATACGGACGGGAAGTATCAGCCGCTGTCCCCGGACGCGGCCGGCCGCTACCACTCCCAGGTGCTGCCCGGCTTCTTTGTCGAGCGTGGCTGGTTGTGGCCCGCTACCGGCGAATCCGCCGATACGCTGGCGGCGCTCCGGGCGTTCGCGCTGCTGTAGGGTGCGGGCGGCGAGAGCAGTTAACACATGTGCAGCCATGAATCAATCCACGCGCATTCTCGTGATCGAAGACGACCCGGCAGTAGCCACGAGCTTGCAAGATGGGCTGGTGCAGGAAGGCTACGAGGTTGTCTGGTGCTCCTCCGGCACGGATGGTATCGCCTACGCGCAAAGCGGCCGGGTGCAGCTCATCATCCTCGACGTGCGTTTGCCCGACGGTTCGGGGTTCGACTTCTGCCGGCAGCTCCGCGAGCTTAAGCTGCGCCAACCGATTCTGATGCTGACCGTCCGGCGGGACGAGACGGCGAAGGTACTCGGGCTGGAGATGGGCGCCGATGACTATGTCACGAAACCGTATAGCCTAAGCGAGCTGCTTTCGCGGGTCCGGGCACTACTGCGCCGTGCCTATGGCGAGCTATCCGTCGCCGGTGCCGAGGTGCTCTACACCGGTGATCTCGTGATTGATCGCAGTCGAGCGCAGGTGTGGCGTGGGCGGCACTTGGTCAACCTGACGCCTACCGAGTTCCGGCTGTTGGTATATCTAGCGCAGCACCCCGGCCAAGCGCTCAGTCGCGCGCAAATCTTGGATGCGGTCTGGGGTTACAGCGCCGAAGTTGAGAGCCAGCGCACCGTCAACGTCCACGTGCGCCGGTTGCGGGAGAAGGTCGAGCGTGATCCCAGCCACCCGGCACTCATCCTCACCGTACCCGGCACCGGCTACCGGCTGGTTGGCTAACCCGCCGCCGTCATTCCCGCGTGCGGGAGTTCAGGCCCGCCTCCCGCTGTGAGAGGCCCGGAGAAGACTAAGGAAAACGTCATGGTACCCAGTTCCATACGCTGGCGCTTGCCGCTCACCTATGCCGGTATCGCGCTGCTCACTGCCTTGGCGCTCGGCGGGGTGCTCTTGGCCATCCTGCGGGACTCGTACCACCGCCAGGAGGTGAGCTACCTCGTCGCCACTGCCCAGGCGATGTACGACTACGCTCCCCTCCTGCTGACGACAGCGCCGTCGGCCGAGGCGCTGGACAGTCGGCTCAAAAGCTTGTCCTTCTTATCCCGGACCAGGGTGCGGTTGCTGAACCGCGAGGGTGAGGTGCTGGGTGACTCCGGCGCGCCGGAAACGGTGCGTGCGTTGGCGAACATTTCCCTGGCGTTTGAGGCCGGTGGGCTGTCGGAGGTCTTTACTCAGGTGGTGGAGGATGCCAGAGAGCAGCGCACATTCCGCACGGAGATTGCTGTCGCTGGCGCTGGGCTAACCAGCGTGCGAGAAGAGGTACGGATCGCGCGGCAGGTCATCGTTCTCGGTGTGGATGCCGAATCTCGCGCGGCGGTGATGCGCGGCGGTGCCCAAGTGCTGGAGCCTGGCCTGTTGGACGCCGGCGCCAGTCTCGCTACTCGCCTCGGATTCGGCTTCATGCCGGATACGCCGTTGGGTACCACGCACTCTACCCTGGTGCTCCGTCAGCCCATCTACGACCCCCAAGGAGAGCTGCGCGGCTTTCTTGAGCTGTCGGAGGGGCCGGATATTGGCCGGGAAGTCCTTAGCGGTGTTGCTTGGGTCTGGGTGATAGCCAGCGCCGTAGCGGTAGTGCTGGCCGCGGCAGTCGGTTGGCTCATGAGTCTCCGCCTGACTAGCCCCCTGCTCGAGCTCACGCGGGTCACACAGCAGATGGCGAGCGGTGATCTCGGTACGCGCGCCGACGTGCGCCGCCGGGATGAGGTGGGGCAGCTCGCCGCCGCCTTCAACGAGATGGCCCAGCGCGTCGAAGGCACGGTCCTGACCCTGCGTCGCTTTGTTGCCGATGCGGCCCACGAGTTGCACACGCCGTTGACCGCCCTCCGTACCAACCTAGAGTTGTTGGGGCAGGAAGCAGCCCGGCAACGTCGAGAGACGCTGACGGCGCGTGCTCGGTCCCAGGTCAGCCGCCTGGAGACCTTGACGACCGGCCTCCTGGACCTCTCTAGCATCGAGGCCGGCGCTGCCGAAGGCGCGGGCGACTCGGTTGATGCGGTGGCCCTGATCCGCGAGGTGGCCGAGCTATACGCCTCGCAAGCGGAGCAAGCCGGCCTCGACTTCACGCTGGCGGTACCGCCGCAGCCGGTGGCGGTGTGCGGCGAGGCCGGACAGCTCCGGCAAGCGGTGGGCAACTTGCTGGACAACGCGATCAAGTTCACCCCGGCCGGCGGGATGGTGCAGATCGCGCTGCAACAGAAAGCGGGGTGGGTAACGGTCACCGTGACGGACGACGGCAGTGGTATTCCGGAGGCTGACCTGCCCCACCTGTTCAGTCGCTTCTACCGCGGTCGTAACGCCACGGCACGGCCGGGCAACGGTCTGGGACTGGCGATTGTGCGGGCCATCGCCGCGGCCCACGGAGGCACCGTCGGAGCCGAGAACATCCATCCCGGCGCCCGGTTTTCGATCCGTCTGCCGCCGGCACCCGGCGCCCTATAGGTGCGCGGTCGCTTATTGGCGCCTGCCGGTCGGCAGGCCCATGTGCCGGCGACCGCGGCGCCAGCGCGCAGGGGCGGCCGGGTTTTCGATCCGCACGGCGCAGACCTTATATTCGGGAATCTTCGACTGGGGGTCGAAGACGGCGTTGGTGAGGAAGTTGGCCGCCGACTCTTGCAGCTTGACGAAGGGGACAAAGATTTCACCGGGATGCACAGTCTCGGTAACGATGGCCCTACCGTCCAGCTCACCGCGCCGCGAGATCACGCGCACGTCGTCGCCGTCGCTCAGGCCGGCTGCTTTGGCATCCTCGGGATTGATCGCCACCTCCAGATAAGGTGCCCGTGCCAGCAGTCCTTTGGCCCGGCGGGTGATGGTCCCGCCGTGCCAGTGGTAGAGCGTGCGGCCGGTGTTGAGGATGAGCGGAAACCGCCGCGACGGGAGCTCGGCTGCCGGTGGGCCTTGGATTACGGGCACGAACTTGGCCTTGCCCACCGGGAAGGAGTCCGTGTAGAGCCGCGACGTGCCAGGGTGATCGGATGTTGGGCAGGGCCACTGGATACCACCTTCGCGGTCCAACCGCTCATGTGACAAACCGCCCATAAACGGTGTGAGCGTGGCTAGCTCGTCGAAGATGGCTGCCGGACCGGTGTACGCGAACTGCCCCGGGTCCATGCCCAGCCGCTGCGCCAATCGTTTGCCGACCTCGCAGACGATCCACCAGTCGGGCCGGCTGTCGCCGACGGGCGGGATGGCCGGCCGCACCCGCTGCACCCGCCGTTCGCTGTTGGTAAAGGTGCCCTCCTTCTCGGCAAAGGAGGTGGCCGGGAGCACCACGTCGGCCAGCTCGGAGGTCTCGTGGGGAAAGATGTCCTGCACCACGAGAAACTGCAAGTTCGACAGCGCCTGCTGTGCGTGTGCCAGATACGGCTCGCTGAGTAACGGGTTCTCGCCGGTGATATACATACAGGCGAGGTCACCCCGCGCTGCTGCCGCCATCATGTCGGTGACGACGAGACCTTCCTCGCTGGGTAACGGTCCCGCCCAGAACTGCTCGAACGGCCCCCGTGTATCGTCGGTCAGGCTCTGATAGCCGGGCAGCATGTTGGGGATGCAACCCGCGTCGCCGCAGCCCTGAACATTGTTCTGGCCCCGTAGAGGCGAGACCCCGGTGGCCGGCTTCCCGATCTGGCCGGTGACGAGGGCCAGGTTGAGCAGCGCCGAGGCATTATCGGTGCCGTTGGTATGTTGGGTGATGCCCATGCCCCAGATTAGACAGGAGCCGCCAAACGGCGGTTGCGCGAAGAGCGTCGCCGCGCGTCGAATGTCTGCGGCGGGAACGCCGGTGATCTGCTCGACCACTTCAGGACTGTAATCCGCTAAGGTCGCTTCCAGCGCCGTGAAGCCCTCCGTCCGCTCACGGATAAAGTCCTCGTCAGCCAGTCCCGCGTCGAGCACCGCGCGCGCGAGGCCGTTGAACAGCGCCACGTCGGTACCGGGGTTGGGCCGCAGCCACAGGTCGGTGTAGTTACAGAGGTCAATGCGCTTGGGGTTGACCACAATCAGCTCGGCACCACGTTCGTCAATAGCCTGGCGCAGCTGTGAAGCAATCACCGGATGGTTGGAGCTGGTATCACTGCCCACGACCATCAGACAGCCGGCGTTGCGGTAATCGGCGTAGGAGTTGCTGGTCGCCCCGCTGCCGAGCTGCGCGATCATTGCCTCCACTGAGGGGGAGTGGCAGAGCCGCGTGCAGTGGTCAATGTTATTGGTACCCATCAGCAGGCGGACGAGCTTCTGCTGCACGTAGCCATCTTCGTTGGTGGCCTTGGCCGAGGCCAGCGAAGCGAACGAGCCGCGGTACTCGGCAAATTTCTCCGCCACCAAATCCAGCGCCTCATCCCAGGACGCCTCGGTGAGCACGCCATTCTTGCGGATCAGCGGCGTGGTCAGGCGATCCTCGTGCTGGATGAAGGTGAGACCAAATCGTCCCTTCACGCACAGCATCCCCTGACTGGACTGGTTGGCAGGGTCGTCGAGCACATTGATGAGACGGTCATTTTCGTCCACCTGCATCGTGATACCGCACCCGACACCGCAATAGGCGCACACGCTCTTGACCTCGCGGGCCACCTTGGGGCGCGTCGGCTTGGGGTGGAGCGCCCCGGTAGGACAGACCGACACGCACTGACCACACGTCGTGCAGATCGAGTTAATCAGCTCTTGATCCATGAAGGGGGCAATGTGGGTCTGCTGGGCCGTGCCAGCGATGGAGATGGCGCCGATGTGCTGAATATCCTCGCAGGCCGTGGTGCAGCGCCCGCACATGATGCAGGCTTCGTGGTTGAGCTGGAAGATGGGGTTGCTGTCGTCAAGGTCCGGCCGTGGCTTGGGCGCCAGGCTGTCGAGCGGCTCGGCCAGCCGGAAAAGATCGAGTGTGTTGTCAAACTCCTGACCCACACCGGCGGCCGGCGCAGTCAGCTCTGCCGGCTGCATCGCCCGCGTGAGCGCGAGAACACCGTTGCGAATACGTTCGAGTACCGCGCCGCGTGTGTGGACGACCATATCGTCAAGTACCGGTGTGTGACACGAGGCCGGAAAGCCGCGCCCGCCCTCGACCTCGACCAAGCAGGTCCGGCACGCGCCGATGGGCGGCTGGTCGGCATCTTTGCAGAGATGGGGAATCTCGATGCCGGCCGCGTGTACCGCGTCGAGGACGGTGGCCGTCTCTGCCACCGCGACCTGCCGCCCGTCAACAGTGATATTTACACTCATGGTACGCCTTGCCCGCCCTTTATGGCCGACAGCATACGTGATTGGTGGCTTCGTGTCAGCGTTGTGGTCGCCGCCGGCAAGTTACACATCACCAAGCCAGCGCACATAGGCCAACTGCTGGATGCGTTGGTAAGGGCGTCTATCGGCAGTTATGAACGTCGCTCCGATCCGCCTTCATACTCTTCTTCAGGTAGCCCGGCAGCCGCGCGGTCGCGTATGTCGCGGATGATGTCCGCCGTGTTAAAGTCCGGGTCCGGGCCTATCGCCGCCCGCAGTCGGTCCGCTGCCTCTATGGCCTCACGGCGGCGCTCTAGCTCTTCCGGTGTGCGTGGGTGGTGGAGCGCGCGGCGAAACCGCTCGAAGTCCTCATCGCTGCTCAGGTACAGAGGTAGCTCCATCGGCTCGGCTCGGCTGCGGATGGTCTCTCTCAGGCTGGCTGCGACCGTCTCTTCGGCGTTGCCGGTACGCAGAATTTTCTGGGCCTCGGCGAGTAACGTATCGTCTACGGTGCAACGCATGACGGTCCTCCATCAGACTGGATGGTGTAGATATGCTTCGGCGACATGGACCAGACGGTTACGTTATACCAATTCGTTTTGAGTACGCCTTGAGTACGCCGCAGAAATGCCGAAGTTGTCAGGCGGGATTTTTGCTGGCCCGCCGTGGGCGCTGCCGGACCAGCCAGGCGCCCAGTATCACCAGTGCAGCGCTCACCCAGAGCGTCGAGCTTAAAGGCTCGCCCAGAATGATCCAGGCCGCGACGATACTGAAGAGCGGCTGGGCCAACGAGATGACGCTCACCTGCGAAGGAAAGTAGCGCTTGAGCAGCCACAGGCTACCGATAAAGCAGAAGCCGGCGACCACCACCCCTTGATAGAACACCGAGGTCGCCAGTTGGGCCGTCCACCGGACAGGCACGGGTTCGAAGAGCAGGCTTGCCGTCAGGAGCGACACCGTGCCGCAGACGGCTTGCGCCAACAGCAGTTTGGCCGGATGCAGACTCTGGACCATACGCGCGTTGTAGACGTGGCGCGCGCCGAGCAAGAAACCGGAGATAGCCGAGAAGACATCCCCCAGCAGCACCGTGGCCTGTCCCCCCAGGCTGTCGGCGAACAGCAGCACCATCCCGCAGTAGGCGATGAACACACCGAGGAGCTTCGGCACGGTGAGCCGATCACCGGGTACAAAGAAGTGGGCAAGGACGGCTACCCAGATCGGAAAGGTGACGGTCAAGACGACGTTGTGCCCGGCGGTAGTCAGATCGAGGCCGATATTGAGAAAGGCGATCTGCACGGAGAACAGGACGCCGAGGATGGCGAGGGCCTTCCACTCGCCAGAGCGGAGGCGCAAGTCCGTCTTGGTGAGCAGTGCCCAGCACAGGACCACGACCCCGCCGACGACAAACCGCATCGCGCTCAAGCGCAAGGGAGGGGCGTAGTCGAGACCGACCTTGGTCGCGATGGGCAGGCCACTCCACAGAATGGCGAGCAAGAGCGCAAAGAGGGCTGCCGGGACGGTGAGTGGGCGATGCTGCGTCGGAGCGGCGCGAGCAGTGACCGAGGTCCGCCGGGATGAAAGAGCCACGGCCGGCAATTGTACCGGCTTGCGCGGCGCCGGACTGCCTGGCCCTCACCCCTCGGCCCGCGACTATAGCTCGATGTCGTAGGCAGCACCGGCCTCTTCAGCCGCCTCGCGCAGGCCGTCCCGTGTTGGCCCGTCGAGGGGGATGCCGTGGGTCGTGTACTCCTGCCGCTTCTGCCACTCCAACTCGCCCGGCAGCGTGATGCCGGATGACCCTGGCGCGAGCGCCGAGCTTTTCACGTACTCGATCATCCGCTCCATCCGCGCGGTGAACTCGTCGAGCGGCATGACGTGTTCGATGTCAATGGCCTGGAACAGGTGCCCGGAGCCACCCCCGGTCTCCCCGAACTTGCTGCCGGAGAAGACACCGCACAGGATTTCGGCAGCAATAGACAGCCCTACACCTTTGTAGCCGCCGATGGGCAGCAAGGTGCCTCCCTCCCGTGCAGCGACCGGATCATCCGTCGGCTCGCCCTTGGCGTCAATAGCCCAGCCCCAGGGGAGGCGCTCGCCACGCTGCCGGACCATATCCACCTTGGATCCGGCCACGACCGATGGCGCCATATCGAGGTTGAACGCCCAGCCGCGGCGCGTGGGCGCGGCCCACGAGATCGGGTTGAGGCCGCAGCGCGCCTCGATGCCGCCGACCGGGGCAATAGCGGTGCCCCCCGTCGTGGCGGCAAACGCGAGACACCCGGCATCCACCGCCATTTGCGCGTAGTAGGCGATGGCGCCGCAGTGTCCGTTGCGCCGCACACTCACGCTGCCCATCCCGTGCTCCTTGGCCTTCCGAATGGCGATCTCCATGGCTTCAGCGGCGGCAACGTGGCCCAGGCCGCCGTCTCCGTCGTACAGACCGACCGCGCCGGCATCCACCACCAGCCGGCGGTTCGGCCGGGCCTGCGTGCCGCCCGCCCGCAGACCCTCGACGTAGCGCGGCGCAAACCGGGTCCCGTGGGTGTGTACCCCACGCAGGTCGGCATCGGTGAGGACGTGCCCCATGAACTGGGCGTCCTCGTCACTGACCCCGGCTGCGCTGAAGAGCTTGGTTACGAACTGCTCCAAGCGGCTCGGATCCACTTTTCTGTAGTCACCGTCATCGCTCATGCTGTGCTCTCCTCGTAGCGTGTTCTTCCGGTTTTCCGCGAGGTTGCTTGCCGACTGTAGTTCGTTACAGAGCGAGGCCAGCATAGCACGCCGTCCATCTCGGTGCCTGGCGATATCCCGTGCCGCGGCCGCAACCTACTGAGAGAACGTGCGTTCTATAGTTCGAGAGTTCGATAGATCACAAGTTCTAGGAGTGGCAACGATGCGAAAGTGGACGGCAGCAGCGGGCGTTCGGCGTGGGTCAGCCCCGTCCCCGGTGCGCTATAGCGACGACGGCACGGCTCTGTCGGCGGCCAGTCCCATGGCACCGGCACCCTCTACCACTGCCAAGGCGCGAATGGTGCGTTGGCCGCGCCTCTTGGGCCTAACGCTCGGCGTGTGGAGCGTGTCCTACCTGGCCCGCCAGGCACTGACTTGGGGCAGCGCCGACATGCCGTTCTCGCCGTTGGGGAGCTTTGCGCTGGAGGGCATCGCCCTGGCAGTCGTCTCTATTGGTGCCGTCCTCGGCTGGAGCCTGGTGGCGTTGGCCGCCCTCCGCGATATCGAGCACGCCACACCGGCCGCTCCCGCCCAATGCGCGGTGATCGTCCAGTACCCGGTTCCCGCCCAATGCCCTGCAAGCGCTCGCCCCAGCGGCCGTGGGTGCAACCCGGCACCGCTGCCGGTGCCCGACCGCACCGGTCATCCGGCGTGGTCGTCTGTGCGGCGCGGCGCCTCCCGCCGTGACCACCGGGCCGCCGCCTAGGTGCCGGCGGGAGGCGGAACCACGTCCCCCCGTCCCGACGGGGGGACACAGGGGGGCCGGAGCAACATGGTACGATGCTGCTCATGCTCGTAGCGCCGGCTCTCGCCATCGCGCTGTGTACCTTTGGCGTCGGCGTCCTCGTGGGAGCGGTCCGGATACTCCGCCGCGGGGAAACGACGCCGGGGCAGGCGGGCGTGCTCGCCGTCGTGGCCGTCGGCAGCACCGGCGCCTTTCTACTCCTGACTACCACCTATCCGGCGCTACTCATCAATACCTTGCTACGGGCGCTTGTCCCGGACGCCGCGCTGCCGGAGAGCCAAGTTGTACCGCTCGACCTCCTGGCCGTCGCCGGGAGTGCTGCCGCGACGCTGCTAGGGGTGGCGCTGGGCCTGGCCCTCACTTGGCTGCTCTTTCGCATTGCCCGGCGAGACCGGATGGTGGGGCTGGCCCTGCTGCTCCTCACGGCCGCGGTGTTCGTGGCGCTGGGTGTGGCCGGGGCACTCACGGCGGTGCTCATGGCGCAGGACACGGTAGTGCCAGGGGTTGATCGGTCGCGGGTGACGGTGCCACCGGGCTTCCGGGTCCGGCGCTTGGTCACGGACTTGCAGCGCCCCACGGTGGTGCGCTTCGGTCCGGATGGCCGGCTG
The DNA here is from genome assembly GCA_022824545.1 of Chloroflexota bacterium. Taxonomy (GTDB): domain Bacteria; phylum Chloroflexota; class UBA11872; order UBA12225; family JAJDUF01; genus JAJDUF01. Next base: position 2,120 of record JAJDZR010000131.1, on the reverse strand, counting down.
TACGTCGGCGTTCACACCGTCGTCGGCTCGGCTGGGGCCGCCGGAGACGACTTTGCCGGCGAAATCATCAGCTTTGCCGTCATGGCGGGGCAAGCCGGAGACCGGCGCGTATTTGCCTCCGGCCTCGGGCTGGTAACCGGCCTGGCGTTTCGCGGCGATGAGTTGTACGTCTCGCACGCCTTTATCGCTGCCCAACGCGGTGCGGTCGTGGCGTTGCGCGACACCACCGGCGACGGCGCTGCCGACGAGTCGCGACCGATCCTGCGCGACCTGCTTGCCGGTCACTATCTGTGGCACCACAACCAGCAGTTGGCCTTCGGTCCCGACGGGCGGCTGTATCTAGGGCAGGGCGGTACCTCCGACCATGGCCCGGAGCGCGAGCCGCTAGGCGGTACCATTCTGGTTGCCGACCCCGACGGCAGCAACGTGCAAGTGTTCGCCCGTGGCTTTCGCAATCCGTTCGGACTGGCGTTCACCGGGCGCGGCGAGTTGCTGGTCACCGACAACGGTCCCGACGCCTTTGCCGGAGACGGCACGTGGACGCAACTGGGCGCACCGGTGGATGAGTTGAACCTCGTCTCGCCGGGCGAGCACTATGGCTACCCGGAGGCGTTCGGCTTTCCGCCGCCGTCGTCGGCAACCCGTCCGCCCATCGCTGTCTGGCCACCGCACCGGGCGCCGGCCGGTATTACGATCTACGCAGCCGCGCAGCTCCCGGCGGACTACCGCGACAACGCTTTCGTGGTGCTCTTCCTACCGGGTGAGCTACACCGCGTGGTGCTCCATCGCGACGCGGCCGGTGTATTCCAATGGGCCGAGGTGCGGGAGTTCGCCGCGGGGCTACGCCTGCCCGCCGACGTGACTGTGGCGCCCGACGGCTCGCTGATCGTAACTGAATTCGGCCGCGGGACGGTCCTCGCCATCAGCGCGACGAGTTAGTAGAGACTACGGCCGACAGAGGCGCCGCGGAGGCACAGAGGACGGTTGCGGAGCTTTCAAGGCAGCGCGTTGTCGCTATGGGCTAATGGGCATGTGGGACGTGTGTCCATTGGGCCAGCACCGCGATCAGTGCGACGCCCGCGATAATCAGCAGGAACTTCAGCCAACGGTCCGTGTCCTTCGTGGGCATCGGCACGTCATCGGCACCGGTGATGACACTCATCACGAACTTCGCGACGCGCACGTCGCGCCGCGCCAGCTCGGCGTCAATCATTTCGACGATTGCCATGTAAATAAAGGTTCCGGCCGCGAACGAGTTGAAAATCCCGATAAACCAGGCCGTGGCGGTTTCATTTTCGCTCAAGGTAGTGGTAGCCAGCAAGCCGACCGCTACTCCGACCGGAGTCATCGCGGCAAAGAGCGCCAGGATGATTTTCTGTGCTCTCGTTGCCAGCCCGGCCGTATGCGTGCTCACCATCAGCGCAAAGGTTTCCGATGCCTTGTGAGCCAGCACGCCCACGACAATGACGATTGCGGCCAACACGTGATGCTCAAGGCCGAGCGAAACCCCGACGATGAAGGAGTGGACCGACAGGAGCGCCATCAGCAAATACGGGTAGAATGCCCGGGGATTCTGGTTGACCAGGTCCTCCTCGCCATAGCGGTCACCGAGAATGACGCGGTCAATCAACAGGAGCACGCCTAGCCCCACCGTTGCCATCAACACTGCTAGCGGATAGTCCACAAGCTCTTCAAGCTCGTGGATTCCATCGGGCAGGAAGTGGATGAATCCAAGACCGAGGAAAATGCCGCCGGTAAAGGCATTACCCAACGAAAAGAAGCGCTGGCTGCCCGCCATGCGGGCCGCAAAGAGGGGTATCACGCCGCCGAATACGGCCATGGCGATCATCGCGGCGGCGGCGATTATTTTGAAGGTAAGTAGTTCCATGGCGGTAGCCCTACAGTATTCCTGCTCGCATGTCAAGGGCTACCTGCGCCTGTCAGTCTTCGGCTCCCCTGGCCCCCCGCTGCGGCAGGGAGACAGCGTGTTCCCTCCCCTGTCAGGACGGGGGAGCAACTGTGTTAGCGGTCAAGCCGTGGCACTGGTCCGGGGCTGCCAGGGTGCCTGATCCCGGAGCATCGCATTCAGCATCGTCAACAGCTTCCGCATACACGCGACC
>JAJDZR010000160.1 GCA_022824545.1 Chloroflexota bacterium | reverse complement strand
GAGCTGCTCGCCGGCGGGTAGCGGGCGGGACGGCGCTTCTCCTCGTCCCGCGCTCCCTCGACCGCGCAGGCCAAAAGTCCGAATCCGGCGCGGATCAGCCGGGCAGCGACTCGAACGGGTCGTGCGCGGGAATATCGAGCGGCGCGAAATGGCGCATGTTCCGGGTGAGAACCGTAAGGTCGTGGACACCTGCCATCGCCGCGATGGCGAGGTCCGCAAAGCCGGGCGCATGGCCAGCGGCGCGCGACCGGTCCATCAGCAGCCCCGCGAGGCCGGCCGGGACGGAGCCGAGCACGAGCAGCCAGGCCAGGCGTCGCTGCGCGGCGATCTCGGCCGTCCGGTGCGGTGTGGGCGTAAGCAGGGCGCGGCCGAGTGCCTGCCATTCGCGACGGAAGTAGACGATGACGGCGCCGAGCGTACCCAGATGCAGGGCCACGTCGAACGTGAGGCTGTTGAGCAGGGGCGAGGTCCAGCCGAGTAGCCACGGTACGACAAGCAGGTGCCCGGAGCTGCTGATGGGCAGAAACTCGGTCAGGCCCTGCACCAGGCCCAAGAGCGCCGCCTGTAATGTCTCACCCACTGGCATCTCGACTCATGGGCTTAATCACTACGCACGGAGTACGCAACAGTTGGAGGTCGTTTGACCAACCTGCCCACAGCAGCGCAGCGCCGATCAATGATCGTACCTTATGCGGTGAAGTCACGGCATTGCAGGCCGTGGGGTCGGGTAGCGCCTTGATGAAGGCGCACACGGCCGCTGCTGCGTCTCCCTCGTCAGAGTCGGTATGGTCTGCTCCTGTCACCATCGCTTCCCAGAGGAACAGGCCGTGTTCGGCGGCCGCAAACCGAGGCCAGTCCAAGTAAGCCTCGACATTCTGTGCCTCGCTGTGGATTTCACTGAGTATCCATGCAGTCTCGGTCAATCCAGCCGCGAGGGACGTGGCTCCGGCCCCAGCCGCCCAGGGATATCTCCCCTCCCCACATCGGGCAGAAGTCAACTCTCTGGGATCGCAGGCGACGGGAACCCACAACGGGCACTCGAAGCCTAGAGCCACCTTTTTCCCGCTGTTGAGGTCTTGAGCGACCTGCGTCACAAGGCAGCGGATGTCGGCCCCTGTTGACACGCGGGAGTTTGGCCTGGCGGAGGCACGTGCCCAGGCAAACCGGCCGTTCGCAACCGATCCGATGTCGGCGCAGTAGACCACCAATGAATCGGGCGATAAATCGCTCATACCGTTACCTCCTCAGCCTCACCCGTCCTCCCTGCACAGCGGGAGACAATAGGAGGCCCATTACTCGGTGGTGAAACCGAGGCGGGTGAGTAGGTCCTGGCACCAGGCGGCGGGGTGGGGGCGGGGCGGGTTCTTGGCGTCGTGGGAGTCCGAGCCGGCGCTGACGAGCGCGCCGTAGCGGGCGGCGACCTCGGCATAGGTCGCTCGCATCGCCGGCGGGTGGCGAGGATGGTGGACTTCCAGTCCGTCTACGAGGCCACTCTCCAGCATTGCCAGCAGTGACTCATGCGTGAGGCTCCTGATGACCGGCGCGTACTCCGGCATTCCCGACCCCGGGTGCGCCACGATCAGCGGGCAGCCTTGCGGCCGGAGCGTTGCGGCGATGGTCTCGACGGAGGTAGTGCAGAACGGCGCTTCCATGACCGCCAAGAGCAGCGGCCGGTAGGCGGCCGGCTCGCGGTAGCCCTGATCCTGGAGCAGCCGCACGAGCTTGGCCTGCGTCAAGCGCGGCTCGGCCGTCAGTTGGTCTACGTCGTCAGAGGAAAGCCGGACGACCTGCTGCGCTCGCAGGCGCTCGACGAGGCCCCAGGCACGCTCATGCTCGCGGGTCTGTACGTCGCGCAATAGCGCCTTGAGCTGCGCGTCATCGGGGTTGACGTTGTATGCGAGCAGGTGCAGTAGCTCGCCACGGAAATCCGCCGTGAATTCGATCCCCGGCACCACCCGCAGCCCGTGGGCGGCGCCGCGGTGCGTGACCGGAGCAATCGCCTCGGTCGAGTCGTGGTCCGTGACGGCACAGACGGTCACGCCGGCCGCGACGACGGCATCGGTCAACTCTTCCGGCGTCCAGCGGCCATCGGAGACCAGCGTGTGGAGGTGGAGGTCCACGCCGGCTGTCGGCGCCAGAGGCCGGTCGGCGTTGGTCATGTCACTCCTGCTAGGTCGGCGGTGCCTTGCGCGACAAGACCGCGGCGGACGAGCGTCGTTCCCTGTGCAAGGGTGTGTCGGAGGCGCTGGGCGCGTTCCGACCACTCGTCATCGCCGATGCCGGCCGTGCCGGCGAGCGCCTGATGAAGCTGCTGCGCCAAGTCGAGCGTCCGGTGCAAGGTCAGCACGAGGTCGCCGGCCGCAATGTCCATCCTCTCTAGGATACTGCCGAGCGAGGCGCCCCGGCCCCAGTCTTGGACCGGTCCGTAGAACATCGGATTCGGGCCTCGGACCAAGGCGGCGGCTTGATCGGCCTGGTCCGCGATCTCGGTAGCGACTGCTTGGAGGCGCTCACGTGTAGCCAATAGCCGGGCCGAGACGAAATACCGATTGTAGCCTGGCACGTCGCGGTCGTTGCAAAACCAGGAGAGTGCCTCCATCAGATCGCTGGCGGGCAGGTCGTCCAAGATGCCCCGCCACGTAGCCTCCGCCAAGACTAACCCGGCCGGATGATCTATCCGCGCCAGCAGCGCCGCCTGGGGAGAGGAGCCGTTGTTGTGGCCGTAACGTTGCAGCGTTGCCAGGATGCCAGCGGCCAGTGCCTCGCCTTGCGCCATAGCCTCCGCTTCCAAGCGCTCTACCTCGGCGAGCGCAGCCGGTAAGTCCTTCTCGACCGCTGCCCGGCGCCGCCAGACCTGCTCGTGCTCCCGGCGGGAGCTACAGGAATGGCACGGGGAGGCGTGCGACTCCAGCGCGGCCTGTTTGGCCACCGCCTCGGACTCCTGTGCAGCCCGCTCGGCCGCGGCGACCGCGGCCGCCGTTGCATTCGTGCCGTTGGCGGAACCAGCCATCACGCCGCGCAGCCGCAAAGCCCGGAAGGCCTGCTGGCTGGCCACACGGCGCAAACGACCGGCATCCAGTCGTAGCTGCCGATATTCGTCCAGCACGGTTGCCTCGACCCCCGGCAGCGGGCAGTCGAAGGTATGGGCCGCGGCGCTCCGCCGCAAGCCGTCGGCAGCGGCGATGGCGTGGCGCACGGCGTGATCCGTCTGGTGGCGGCGGAGCGTGGCTTGCAGCAGCCGGCGTACCTGCTCGTTCGCGGCGCCGTTGTGATCGGCGAGCACGACGGCAGACTGCAAGCGCGGCTGAAAGACGCTCCGGAACGGCTCCGGGGGCGCCGTGGCGAGCGCTTGGACTTCATGTGCCGACACCCAGGGCGAATAGACGTTGACGACGGAAGCCAGCGCGTCCCCGGGACGACCGGCCGAGCGGGCCAGACGGGCATACTCTGCGGCGCTCAGGCTCCGTCGCGCGCCGCGAGCGAGTGTGGTCGGCTCGCCCACCACGACGGAGCGGGCTGTGACGGTGCTTTCGTTGGCCAGGTCGTCGGTAGCAAAGACCATATCGAGCAGGTCGGCGTCCAGCAGCGCCTCGACAAGACGCTGCAAGGCCGGCAGCAGCCCGGCGTGATAGACGGCTATGCCCTGCTCGATAAGCGCGGTCAGTCGTCCGACCTGGGGCAGGTCCCGATCATCGGCGGGCAGCGTATGTACGTAGGACGTGACCAGCGCCCGGCGCTTGCGTTGCAGCGAGCGGGAGCCGCGCCGCCCCGCCTGGCCGCACTCCGCCGCCCGTTGCTCGCAGCTGCGCCGACCGGAGACGTAGTAGAGCGCCGGCAGTAGCTCCGCTTGGCGCAGCACCCGGAGCACGTCGGCCGCGTTGGGCGTTTCCGCCGGCTGCGCGCCGGATAACCGGCCGTGCGGCCGGCGTGCCTCACCACCAACTGGCGGTACATCTGCTGCGGCCGCGCCGTCCGTGGAGACCAGCGGATGCAGCCGGTTGTCCCGGAGGTAGAGGTGCTCCAGAGGCACGGCCCGCGCTTCGTGACGCCGCAGGCGCATCGAGCCGCGGACCCGCGTCAGCCACGCCGCCAACTCTGCGGCGTTGCCTACCGGCGCCGATAGGCAGAGGAGCGGTATTGCGGAGGGCAGTTGGATCATCAACTCTTCCCAAGCCGTCTCTTGCTCCGGGTCGCTGAGGAGGTCTATGTCGTCGAAGATGACGTAGCCGGCGTCTCGGAGCCGGTCGGGAGCGGTGAAGAGCACCGAGCGCAGCGTGGCCGGAGTGCCGACCACGAGTGGTGCGTGGGGTTGGTAGCGCACGGCCTTGGTGAGCAGGCCGACTTCATCCGGTCCGAGGGCGGCCTGCCACTGCCGGTGGCGGCGCAAGGCCAACGCTTCGTTCGGACTGGCGTAGAAAGCGCTCCGGCCAACGCGCCGCGCACGCCCGATAGCGTACTCGGCAATGCCGGCGGCGGTACCGGCCTGTAGCGTAGTGACCAATAGCGCCTGGCCCCGGTCCAGATCGTGCCGTATAGCTGCCGGTAGGGCCGGTGGCTCCGTGGCCAGGATGCTTGTGCTTTCCTGGGTTATTGTCATCGGGCTTGTTGACCTCCTCCGAGTCATTGGGATCGTAGTCATTGCCAGCTATGGCGGGGCGTCGTGCCCACCGGTCGGGCCGGATTGCGGCTTGCGCCGCGATGACGGGGGCGGGGGATAAGTGTGTAGCTCCATGCGGCGAGATGGAGAACTCGCCGGGGGGAGGGGATACCCCTAGAAGTGTCACTGGCGCCGTGCTCCCTTGTGAAGGGCGCGCGGCTGGCTATCGAGGCATGTTCTATGTACATGGATGAGGAACACAGCGGGACCAGGCGGCCCCGGCACGGCCACTAGCGGGCCGCGCGTTGTTTTACTGGCTAATAATACCCTATTCTGAAGGTATCGTGCATTGGAACACTACCAGGTCGGAACCGGCAAGCGGGGTTGACGCGCGGTGGTGAGGTGGGGTTGGTTCCGGTCGGAAGGCAAAGCAAGCTATGAAGATTCGCTCGCTCACGGTCGGCGTGCCGCTGCGGTGGCCCTTCGCACCGATAGCTCTGGACGACATAGGCGCTTTTGCGCGGGACCTACGGGCGAGGCTCACCGCCGGCGGCTATGAGGTCCAAACCGTGCGGCTGGCCGGCCCGCCGCTGAGTACCGTCTTGGCCGGGACTGATGGCAGGGAGGCGCTGGCCTACGCCCGCGCGCTCGAAACGGCGGCCCGCGAGCGCGGATTCGAGTACGTGTCGGTCGGTCCGGTCCGCATTCTCGACGCACCTTCCGCTCGGCATCGCCAAGCCGCGCTCGACCTCATCAACGTGCTCCCGGAGATCGTGCGGGCCACCGAAGTGACCTTCTGCTCCGTGCTGGTGGCCAGCCACAACGGGGGCGTACATCTGCCGGCCGTCGAGCGGACGGCCGCTGCTATCGCCGACATCGCGCAGACTACTCCCGACGGCTTTGGCAACCTACGCTTCGCGGCGCTGGCCAACTGCCCGCCGCACATCCCGTTCTTCCCGGCGGCCTACCACGAGGGCAGCCACCCCCGGTATGCCCTCGCGCTGGAGGCAGCGGACGTGGCGGTCGAGGCCTTCACGAATGCGGCGAGCTTGGATGAAGCCCGGCAGCGCCTCATCGCCGCGCTGGACGGGCACTGGCAGCGCCTAGAGCGCATCCTAAGCCCCGAGCAGTCGTTCTTTGGGGGAGCGGCGGACGGGACAGCGGGTGGTTCGTCAGTCACGTTTGGCGGCGTAGACCTGTCGCTGGCGCCGTTCCCGGACGATGAGCGGAGCATTGCCGTGGCGCTCGAACGGCTCGGTGTGGCCCGGTTTGGTGCTTCCGGTACGCTGTTTGCCGCTGCCGTGCTGACCAGCGCGCTCGGCTCCGTACACATGCCGCGGACGGGGTATTCCGGCCTGATGCTGCCGGTGCTCGAGGACTCCCGCTTGGCACAGCGTGCCAGCGAGGGGCTGGTCAGCGTAGATAGCTTACTGCTCTACGCGGCGGTCTGCGGCCTCGGTCTCGATACCGTGCCCTTGCCCGGTGATACGGACAGCGATGAGTTGGCGGCGATCATCCTGGACATGGCCACGCTGGCCGCCCGCCTCGACAAGCCGCTGACCGCACGACTGTTCCCGGTGCCCGGTGCCCGTGCCGGTGACCGCACGGCTTTCGACTTCCCCTACTTTGCGAACAGCCGCGTCCTAGCGGTGCGTGGTCTCGGCGCCGCCGCGCTCTTGGCAAAAGGCGAGGTCGTGCGGCTTTGAGTGGGGGCACACACCTGCCCCCAACCGTCTCCTTGAAGGTAAGGGGCCACAGTCCAGGTCAAGTCCCCATTGGCACCAGACGCCATTCCTTGGTATCGGGCTGCCATACGCTCCACGGCTCCTTCCGACTCCGACCGTGCCACCAGTAGAGAGCATTGGAGAGAGGCGGTTCCGTGCGGAGCAACGCAGCCAGAGCTTCATAGAGGCTGCTCACCAGTGCGTGTTGGAGAACGAGAATGCCCGCATGGGTGGGTGGTAGTGCAAGCCCCCATGCTCGCGGCCAATGCACCCAAGCGCCGTGCAACTCGGTGAAGTCTTTGCGATTGTGAGTGAGCAGAGTCCAGCCATGTTGGGCGGCAAGCAAGAGATGCTCGTAATCGAGGGAGCGTTGGTGTCCTAGCTCCCTTGCTGCTGTCGCCTGGTATCCCCGGCCGTGCAGTACCTCGACCAAGCGAAGGCTCACGTCATGATCGGTGTAGAGACGGACCATGAGGCGTCAGGCGGCGCCTACAGCGAGGCGGGTGTCAATCTCCGACTGATGTTGCTCGTAGTAATCAACCGCGGCCACGATGACTGGGAGCGGGATTTTGTAATCGGCGGCTACTTGCTCTACGTCATGGTCAACTGCGTGCCAGTGTCCGATGAGCGCCGCAATAGACACCCCATAGGGACGCAGCCAGACACCGGCCGGTCCCAGCCACTGGGGATCATCTTCCATGAGGGCGAGCAATTCGCTCTCGCTCATTCCTAGTATCGCCCTAACGCGCGTTCCGCAAGCGCTATGTCGGTCAGAGGCCAGCGGCCCGGTCTGGGGCAGGGGATAGGCGGCCGCACAGCCGGATCAACCCTTCGGCGGTTGGTAGCTGGAACCGGACGCCTTGCTCATCGCCGCCATCCCGTCCTCGAGGGGCATGAGCACAGTTGTCTTGGCGGCACTCACAGCCCCGCCCGCGGCGAAGGCCATGGCTAGCGCGGCCATGCTCACGTTGTCCGGCATCTCTAGGACGCCGATTAGGTCGGACTCGCCAAACGCGTACCAGACCCCGACGATGCTGCCGCCAAGCTCTTCGACGCTAGCGCGTGCGCGATCAGCGACGTTCTGGGGATTCTGCAACTGCGCCGCCCACGCTTCGCGTGTATATGTGGCCTGGTACAGATAGTACGCCATCGCAATCCTCCTTCTCGCAGTCCCGCATCAGGTAGCCGGTGCGGTGGGCCGACGGTACCCCGAACTGTGCAGGACCTCAATCGAGCGAGGGCGCTGCGCGGGGACTAGACGGCGCCGGTTGGGTGCAGTGAGATGCCGGCGGCGGGATCAACTGGCGGGTGGTCGGTAGCTGGAGCCGGCCGCTTTGCCCATCGCCGCAAGCCCGTCTTCGAGGGGCATGAGCACGGTTGTCTTGGCCGTACCCACCGCGCCGCCGGCGGCAAAGGCTAGGGCAAGCGCAGCCATACTGACGTTGTCCGGCATTTCCAGGACAATGATGAGGTCGTATTCGCCAAAGGCATACCAGGCTCCAACGATGCTGCCGCCAAGCTCTGCCACCGGCCCCTCAATCCGCTCCGTGACGTTCTGGGGGTTCTGAAGCTGTGTTGCCCAGGACTCCTGGCTATAAGCGACCTGGTACAGGTAGTACGCCATCGCTCTCCTCCTTCTCGCCGGGCCACGCAGCGTGGCCGGCTTCACGGGCGCCTGGATAAGCCGTCAGTTACCGGCTGCCAGGCGACAGAGTGTGCCGCCGAGGGTCAACGCATAGGCCTGGCCGTCCTCATTGAAGCCGGGGGAGAGGGCCACCGATACTACGGTGCGCGACTCCAACCCGGCGTTCACCGCCTGCCAGGTCAAGCCCTCGTCGTCGGAACGATACACGCCCTCGCTGGAGCCAATGAAGAGTGCCCGGCCCCAGACTCCACCGCTCGTGAGGGCGATGGACAGGACGCCGCTGGAAGGCCGGCCGACACGCTCGGCGATCCACAGGGCTTTCCCGCCAAACATTGGCCGCAGCACCAGCGTCCCGAGGCCCACAAAGAACCGGTTACGCGCGTCCTCCTGGTCACCGCGATAGTCGTCCGGTAGCCCAAACGCGGCCCAGCGGGAGCCGCTCAACTGCTCGATGATCGGCGTCCACTTCTCGCCACCGTCGAGCGACCGCCAAATCGTCACGGTGCTGGCCAGGAGGTCCTGGCGCCACGCGGCACGGGCACCCGGAGCGCGGACGCGGCCCAGACGAGCGGCGCCAACTTGCGAATACGTACCGACGAGGACCGTGCGGTCGCGGCGATACTGCGGCGAGAGCGCCACACCGATCAGCATTTCCTCGCTGGTGGGTGGCTGGATCACCGACCACGTGGCGCCGCTGTCCATCGAGAGCATCAGTCGCTGCCCGACGACCGCTGCACAGACACTCTCCTCCTGCGACGTGCCGCCAGCGCACGTCACCATGCGTACCGCGTCCTTGTCTAGGCCGGCGATAACAGACTCATCCTCATCATCATCGCCCTCGGGGAACTCCGCGCGTTCCCACTGTGCCCCGGAATCGGTCGAGCGATAGAGGCCGTCGTCTGTCGCCGCAAGAAGGATATGCTCCGGAAGCGGTCGCGGCACGACGGCCAACGAGAGCACCTGATTCGTCGGCAGCGACCCGACCGGCTGCCAGGTTGCGCCCCGGTCAGCGGACCGCAGAACGCCGTCTTCGATGCCGGCCGTGTAGAGCACGCCGTCGCGGTCAAAGTTCGGTGAGAGCGCCAGCGCAGACATCGAGCGGGCGGCGAGGCCCTGATTGGCCGGAGTGGTGGTGCCGTCCGACGCGACACGCATAATGCCGGTTTGGTGACAGCCGGCGAGAATCGTGCCGTCCGGCTGACCGAGCAGCGCCATCACGGCCTCGCCGTCGGCGCCGTGCGTCTGCCAGGTCTTACCACCGTCGGTGGAGCGGAAGACTCCACTCCCCGCGGTGCCGGCGAAGATGGTGTGGTCATGCCCAAAATCCGGTGAGACCCAGAGCGCATTCACCGGCGGCGGCTCGCCCCCCTCCGCATCCGCCAGTCCGTCATTCACGGGCCGCCAGCGCATGCCACGGTTGGTAGAGCAAAAGATTCCGGCGTCTTCGGTGCCGACAAAGACAGTGCCGTCGTCCGGGAACGAGGGGGAGAAGGCGATAGCCTGCACCGCTTCGGTGGGTAGGCCGCGGACCCGCCGCCAGGCGCGGGCGCCGTTGGTCGAGCGGTAGAGTCCGTCTGTGGCGGCGCAGAAGACGATTTCGTCCTCGTCGAAGGTTGGCGACACGGCCAGCGCCATGATGGACAGATCGGCGAGGCCGAAGTTCGCCGTAGACCACGTGTTCCCGGCGTTCGTGGAACGCTGGATGCCTTCGTACTGGGTTGCAGCCAGGATCGTGCCATCGCTGGGAAAGCGAGGGGAGAGGGCGATGGCCGTGACCGGCGCGGCGGCCTGCCAGAACTCCATGCGCGCCCACGTGTAGCCGCCGTCGCGGGAGCGCATGACGCCGCCGCCGAGGGAGCCGGCAAAGACCGTAGGCTCCCGGTCGTACTGCGGCGAGACGGTGATCGCCTGCACATAGGGGCTGCTCAACCCTTCGTTCTGTGGCTCCCAGGTCCGGCCGTTGTCCAGCGAAATGAAGCAGCCGGACGTCGTCCCGGCGAAGAGCGGTTGTGTCTCGTCCTCCGCAAGGGGGGCTGGTGTGCTCAACGCGAGCACCGTGCCACCCCAGCCGCCGGCGGGCGAGACCAGCTCCCAGCGGTCACCCGGTGGTGGGAGCGGCTCCGCCGGCGCCGCGGCGGGCGCGCCGCCGGCGCGCTGGCGGGCACGCTCGGTAGGGAATTGGACGATCTGCGGCTCCCCTGATTGCATACGTTGCGCCTACCTCTCTTCTACGGATTGACCTCTGGCTCCTGGTTCTTGGTGCGTACCTGGGCGTCGGTGGTCAGCGCCATGACGGCGCCGCTCGTGGCCGTCTCCAGGGCGATGCGGACGATCTTGAGCGGATCGAGCGCCTGCGACTGCCGCATGTCGCTGATCTCGCCGGTAGTGGCATCGAGCGCGTGGCCCGGCCCCGCCTCTTGGGCCGCGGCGATGGCGGCGCGGCCGTCGTGACCGGCGTTCTCGGCGATCCAATAGGCCGGTGCTTCGAGCGCCCGTGCCAGGACCCGGATGCCGGCGGCGACACCATCCGGGCTAGAGGTCTCATGCTCGGCGGCCAGCGATTCCAGGGCGGGCATGCAGGCCATATAGGCTGCGCCCCCGCCGGGCACCACGCCTTCCTCCGCCGCGGCGCGGGCTGCGGACACGGCCTCTTGCGCGCGCTGCTTCAGCTCGTCGCGCTCGCGCTCGGTGGGGGCGGCAATCCGCAGGATGCCGCAGCCGCCGGTGAGCTTGGCGATACGCTCGCGCAGCTTGGTGCGCTCGAACTCGTTCTCGGCATCGGGAATGGTTTCTTGGATTTCCGCTGTACGCTGCTGGATCGCCGCGTGGCTCCCGGCTCCGCCGATGATGCTGTGGAAGTCGCGGTTGGCCCAAACACGCCGCGCGCGTCCCAGGTCGGCGAGCGTCGCTTCACGGAGGCGCTCGCCGGCGTCTTCGGAAATGAACCGTGCCCCCGTTAGGACGGCGATGTCCTCGAGGATTCGAATACGCCGGTCGCCGGCGCCGGGGGCCTTGACTCCCAGGCAGCGCAGTGTCCCCTTCTGGTTATTGGACACCATCAGCGCCAACGCCGGACCGCGAATGTCGTTGGCGAAGATGACCAGCCCGCCGGTCTGTAGCTCGTCCTTCACCTCCATGACCTGCTCCAAGAGAGGGAGGACATCCTCGACTTTCTCCAGGTTCGTGTCGGTCGAGATAATGATGGGGTTCTCGATTGTGGCTTCCATCCGGCTGGGATCGTCGCAGAAGTAGGCCGACCAGTAGCCGCTATCCCACTGCAAGCCTTCGATATATTCGCGGTCTATCTCCAGGCCGACGTGCTCCTGGACGAGGATGACGGCGTCGGTGCCGAGGATGTCGAGAATCTCGGCGATGTAGGCGCCGATCTTCTCGTGCCCGGCAGCCGCGACTGCCAGAGCCTCGATCTGCTCCTCCGTTTCCATGGGTATCGCCAAGTCGTCGAGCACCTTGATGCACTCGGCGAGACCCACTTCCACCCCCCGGCGCACCATCATCGCGTTCGTGCCGGACGCGACGACTCTGGTGGCCTCGTCCAGGAGGGCTTGCGCGAGGACGGCAGTGGTGGCGGCCCCGTCGCCGACGTTCTCCCGCACCTGCCACACCATGTGACGAATCATCATGGCCCCCATGTCTTCCCAGTGGTTGGGGATGCCAATGATGCGCCGGGCGATGGTGGCCGCGTCGGCCAGCACTTCCGGCGGGCGGGCGGTGGAGAGCGACTCCATCACGACCGTGCGGGCAACGGGACCGAGCGTGACCCGGAGCACGGTGGCCATGGCGTCGAAGCCGCGCTTGATGTTCGCGCGTGCATCGCGGCTCAACACGACGCCGTAGGGATCAACGTCGGGCGGGGGTGGGTATCGCTCTGCTTCGGGCTTGGCTAGATGCGGAGCGCGCGGATCGGCGACGCGAGCAGAACTGGGCCTAGGCATACCGGTTCCTCCGAACATAGGAAGGTATCGGCTTTGCTCATTGGGCTAGTCACTTCGCACCCCCAGCCCCCCATGCGGGACTACGCCTCAACAAGCCTCGTAAACTACGCTTCTCTGGTTGACGCCTACATTGTACCTGTTTTAACCAGGATTGGCGCAAATAGTGACCGAATGGTGCGGCAGCCGCCCTCCGGACCGCCAACACATGGTCCGACCGCTGCCCACCGGCCACCAGTCAGGACCTACGTATCGAAGATGTCGCTGATCGTGCAGGTGAAGCCGGGGAGCACCGCCGCACCGTCGAGCGTGTCGGTGCCGGTGTGCGTCACCACCGCACGGCCCGGCGCGTGTACGTCCACCGTGCGCGTATCGGGCTGCACGACCCATACCAGGGCCACGCCGTACCGCAGCCACATCCGCGCCTTGTCGTGGATCGCGCGCTGAGTGTCACTGGGAGAGACGATCTCCACCACCAGGTCAGGGGGCACTTCGGCGTAGCCCGTAATCCGCACGTCCGGTGGCAGCCGCGCTGTCGAGAAGTAGGCAATGTCCGGCTCGCGCACCGTATCTGGATCACGTTCCAGCCAGACCCCCAAGTCCGAGGTCGCCAAGGTACCTAGATTCCGAGGCATGACGAAAATGCCCAAGAGAACGGTCAGCTTCGCTGCGATCTTGCTGTGCTCCAGTCCCGATGACATGATCTCGTGAAAAACTCCCCGGATCAGTTCGCCGCGGGTGCCCTGGCTATCCAGGCGCAGGAGGTCGTCAGCAGTCAGCAACTCGGTCGCTGTGATCGCCATAGTCGTCTCCTTCCCGGCGTGCCGCCACCAGCGCCGTAGGGGCGTCCCTTGTGGGCGCCCTGGCCCCGCTACGCTCGCTCGATGGCGTCGCGTAGCTCGCCGCCGTTCTGCTTGAACCAGTTGTGCAGGATCGAAATATCGGTGCCGATACAGAAGTGGCGGACGCCCATTTCCAGGTACGGCGCGGCCTCGTCTGGACTGCTGATCTCGGCCCGCGCCGGAATGCCCATGCGCTGGCAGGTCTCGAAGACCTTCCGCTTCGCGGCTTGCACCTCGGGATGCTGGGGCTGACCGGCCCGACCGATGCTCATCGAGTAGTCCGACGGTCCCCACTGGACCATGTCTACCCCGTCTACCGCCAGAATCTCCTCCAACTGCTCTACCGCTCCCCGCTTCTCGATCATGAGCACGACCACGATGTCGTTGAGCGCCTGTACGTAGTCCGGCGTGCCGCCGTAGCCCATGTAGAACGCGCGACGCATCCCGACGCCGTGGACGCCCCGGTCGGACGGCGTTTCCGGCCGGACGGCCTGCACGCACTCCCGCGCGTCATCCGCGCTGCGGCAGTCGGCAAAGAGGACGCTTTGGAAGCCGGAGCCGATGGCTCGCTGGGCCGTGAAGCGGCGCGGCTCCTGGTCAACTTTGATCATCGTGCCGAGGTCGAAGATTTCGGCTGCGCGGCACAGATGATCCAAGTCGTGAAGATCGAACGGGGCGTACTCGGAGACAAACTCGACGTAGTCGTAGACGCCGGTATGGCCGACCACCTCGATGATCGAGGGCCAGGCGCTGTGGACGTGCGTGCCGAGCGACGGCTGCCCGGTGTTCAACAGCGTGCGTAGTTTGTTCTCTCTCACGATAGCTCCTTTCGCGGCGCAGGAATCGGATCGCGCGTAACTACGTTTCCCGGCGCAAGGCGGTGCTCGGCCGCGACCGGTTACACAGTTGCGCGCTCAAGCCTACCAGGTCCGCCGCCGGCCGGCTCGGAAGCAGTAAAATAGTCGCCAGCGTAGATCGTGCAGCCCGGTTCTTTATGCGTTGGCGCGAGTTCCGCATTCAGGCCAGCGCCGAAGCGGCGGAAGCCGTCGCGGCGCTCTTCCGCCGCTTCGGCGGCGACGTGCTGGTCGAGCATCCGCTGGTCCAGACCGGCGACGCCGACGAGTACGACACGCCGGCCGAGGCGCTGCGGACGATCCGCACCTATGTCTCCGAGGATGCCGACTGGCAGCGGGCGGAGCAGGAGATTGTCCAGGCCGTCGGCATTTTGCGTGCCTTCAACCTGGCACCGCTCGGCACGCTGGACATGCGGTGGACGGCGGAGGAAGACTGGGAGGTTGCTTGGCGGAAGCACTATCACACGCTCCGGGTGGGCCGGCGGTGGGTCGTCACCCCCTCGTGGCTCGACTATGCGCCCCGGCGGGACGATCTCGTGATTACGCTCGATCCGGGGTTGGCTTTCGGCACGGGACTCCATCCGAGCACCCAGCTGTGCCTCGAACTGCTGGAGACGCTGCCCGTGCAAGGCGCCCATGTGCTGGACCTCGGGACCGGCTCCGGTATTCTGGCCATCGCCGCCGCGCGGCTGGGCGCGGCGCAGGTGCTGGCGCTCGACGTAGACGCGACGGCGGCGCGCACGGCCGGCGAGAACGTCGGGGTGAACGGGGTGGCCGACATTGTGACCGTGCGCCATGGGACGCTCGGCATACCGATGCCAGCGACTGCGGATGGCACGACGCCCAGTTGCCTTGCTCCAGCGGCGCAGTTCGACCTCGCTATCGCCAATATCGTCGCGCGAGTCATCAGTGAGCACGCGCAGCAACTGGCCGACGCCGTGCGGCCGGGTGGGCAGCTTGTCGCGAGTGGCATCCTGGCCGAACGGGAAGCAATCGCCGTTGACGCGCTGACACAGGCGGGGTTTGCACCAGCCGCGCGACGCACCCGCCGGGACTGGGTTGCCTTGCAACTCATGCGGCGCGACTGAGGGGGCAGGCTCCCGTCCACCGATAGCACGTGCAGCAGAAACGGTTTCGGTGGCCGCTCTCTGGTAGAGGGGGGTGTCGTGGTAGAATCGACTGCCGGTCGGCACCGGGGGTAGGCAGGGCAGGCCCCGACTGGGGCGAGTGATAGGCGCTGCCGTATCCCGGCGGGAGGCACTGATGGCGGATTGTGTGTTCTGTGGCATTGCGGAGGGTCGTATCCCGGCGACGACCGTGCGCCAGGATAGGGACACCGTCGCCTTCCGTGATCTCAACCCGCAAGCGCCGACGCACATACTGGTCATACCGCGGCGCCACATCGCCTCCGTCGCCGACACGGACCGCTCCGATACCGGCGTGCTGGGCGCCGTACTGGCAGTTGCGGTCGAAGTCGCTGCTGCCGAGGGGCTGGATCAATCGGGCTACCGACTGGTCATCAATCACGGCGCAGACGGTGGGCAGTCCGTCGGTCACCTGCACGTCCACCTCTTGGGTGGTCGCCCGATGACGTGGCCGCCAGGGTAGACTCGGCGGTACAGCGGGTGTGCTCAGTCGGTCGTTCTCAGGGTAATCATGGCCTCTTCAGCGTCGGCCGAAACGAATACCGGGGGCGGGAGACTCCCGCGACTCCCAGCCATAGCCGCACGGCGGTGGCTCCCTATCGTGGCGGCCGTCGTGGGGGGGCTGGTGCTGGTTGCCGCTGCTACCACCATCCTCACGCTGGACATCGGGACGGATCGGCCGGCGCTGTTGGCCGGCGAGGTAGCCGAGACGACCTTCCTTGCGCCGCGCCGCACGACCTATGTAAGCCAGGTGCAGACGCGGGCGCTGCGCGCGGAGGCGGCAGGGCAGGTAGGCGACTACTCCGACTACGATGCCAACCTGCTGCGACGTCTCCGCACGAACGCCACCGAGGCCCTGAGCGCCGTCAGCGATGTCCGCAAAGTGGGCGATACCTCAACTGCGGAGCGGCAGCGACGGATTGCGTTGCTCATCCCCAACCTCCCGGCGCGGATCGTGGCACTCATGGCAGAGCTGCCCGACGCCGACTGGCTGGCGGTTACTGCCGAAACCTCGCGTATTCTGGACAATCATGTCGGGCAGCGTATCCACGAAGACGAGTTGGCCGACGTTCACGGCCAGGCCGTTGCCGCGATTAATCAGTCGCTGAGTAGCGACCAGATAGCGGTCGTGTCGGCGCTCGTCCGGGAGTACATTCAGGAGAACTTGATCTACAATGCCGTGGCGACCGAGCAGGCACGACAACAGGCCCGCGACGCGGTGCAGCCCGTCACCGCGACCGTGGAGCTTAGTGAGGTGATCGTGCGAGCCGGTGAAACCCTGACAGAGGACGACATTGAGGCGCTCAAGGCATTGGGATTGTCGAGGCGCAGTGTTCGCCTCGAGCTGCTACTTGGGACCGCGCTCTACGTCGGCCTATTGGTCGGCCTGTTCCTGTACTACGTCAGCATTTTCCAGCCGGCCACGTTTAGCCATCCACTGCAGTTGACCGGCGTGCTGGCCTCCATCGTCATCCCGCTGTTCGTGATCAAGCTGGTGCTACCGACGACACATTGGGCGGTCTACGCGACCCCGTTGGCCACCGGGGCGATGGTCCTCAGCAGCTTGCTCGCCCCCCGGTTGGCCTTCGCGTGGTGTGCTGCAACGGTGTTGCTCCTAGCACCGCTCTATAACGGCAACCTCGAGCTTATCACCCTCAGCTTTGCCACCACTGCGGCCGGGGCACTAGGGGCACGGCGGATTGAGCGGATGCATACGTTTTTCGTGGCCGGTCTGCTCGTGGCCGTCGCCGGTCTCGTGATCGTGGTTGCCTTCCGATTACTGCACCAAGATTACGACCTGGTCGCCATGACGCCGTTGGTCCTCGCAACCCTGGGCAACGGAGTACTGGCAGCGGTGCTCACGCTGGGTATCTCCGGCCTGGCCGGCATCCTGTTTGGTGCTACGACGACGATGCAGCTGCTGGAGTGGGCACACCCGGGGCAAACGCTGCTCCGCCGGCTGGCGCTCGAAGCGCCCGGCACGTTCCACCACAGCATGTTGGTTGCCAACCTCGCCGAGCAGGCTGCCGAGCGCATCGGGGGAAACCCGCTCTTGGCGCGCGTAGGCGCTTACTACCACGATATCGGCAAGCTCCACCGGCCTTACTACTTCATCGAGAACCAGATGGACGGGGAGAACATCCACGACCATCTTGGCCCACAGGAAAGCGCACTGGCCATCATCGAGCACACGGCCAAGGGCCTGGCCCTCGGGCGCCAGCACCGCCTGCCGCGCCGGATTCAGAGCTTCATCGCCGAGCATCACGGCGACATGTGCATGCAGTATTTCTATCGGCGAGCAGTCGAGGATAACGGCCATCAGCCGGTGAGAGAGGACCAGTTCCGCTATCCCGGCCCCAAGCCGCGGACCAAGGAAACGGCCCTGGTGATGCTGGCGGATAGCGCTGAGGCCGCGGTCCGCTCGGCGACGACGGCCCCCTCGGCGACTCGGCAGTCGGCTCAGAGTATCGAGGCGCTGGTCACTCGTGTGGTGGATGAACGGGTGTTGGAGGGGCAGCTCGACGATTCGGCCCTCACCCTCCAGGACATCAAGTGGATCAAGCGGTCGTTGACGCAGCAGTTACAGGGTATCTACCATCCGCGCATCGAATACCCCAAGACGACCACCGACCCGGCCAGACTGCCCAGACCCGATGCCGAGCGTGTCGCTGGCGGTTGACCCGTCGTATGCGGCCGACGTAGACCCGGCGTGGGTAGAGCAGGTGGTGACTGCGGCCCTGGCCGCGTTACATTCTCGTCTCCCTCCGGCGGCCGAGGTGTCGGTGACGGTGGGAAATGAAGCGCTCTTGCGTGATCTGAACAAACGCTATCGTGGGGTTGACCGTCCTACCGACGTGCTGGCGTTCCCGATGCAAGTGCCTGAGGACCGGGAGCCGTTCGTGACGCTGGCAGCGGCCGACCGGCAGTTGGGCGAGGTGGTGATCTGTTACCCCCGAGTGCAGCGGCAGGCGCGCACCTACGGGCATCCCGAGCAGCACGAGCTGGCCTACCTGCTGATTCATGGCGTGCTGCACCTGGTTGGGTACGATCACTACCGTGACGAGGACTTCGCGGCGATGCGTGAGCAGGAGGAGCGCATTCTTGGACAGCTCGGCCTTACCGACGACCGCTAGCCGGAAGCGCTTTCGCAGCAGTCTGCGGTACGCCTGGTCCGGCGTGTATCACGCGGTACGGAGCCAGCGCCATGTGCGCTGGCACCTCTGCGCCGCCGTTGTGGTGCTGGCGGCGGCGGTCCTGGGCGGGGTCACTCCTGTGGAGTTGGCGGTGCTGCTCGTGACGATCACCCTTGTCCTGACGGCCGAGCTGTTCAATACGGCTGCCGAGGCGATCGTTGATCTGGTGTCACCGGAGACGCACCCGCTGGCCCAAATTGCCAAGGACGTGGCCGCCGGCGCCGTCCTAGTGAGCGCCGGCGGCGCGGTGCTGGTCGGGCTGGCGATCTTCCTGCCGCGGGTCGTGCGTCTGGTCGGTCAGTGGTCGGGCTGATGGAGTTGTGTCGCGCCCCGGCAAAGATCAACCTGGCGCTCGAAATCCTTGGCTGCCGGCCGGACGGCTTCCACGAGATAGCCTCGGTGATCCAGGCGGTTGGTCTTTATGACGAGCTGCGCGTCGCCCCGGCCGAAACCCTCCGCTTCACCTGTGACCGGAGCGCACTCGCCGGCGCAGACAACCTCGTGGTCCGGGCGGCGCGGGCGTTACAGAACGCCACCGGCTGCCGCCGGGGCGCGGAGCTGCGGCTGTGCAAGGGTATCCCCGTCGCGGCGGGACTGGGTGGCGGCAGTAGCGATGCCGCGGCGGCGCTCGTGCTGCTGAACCGGCACTGGCATTTGGGCCTGACGCTAGGTGAGCTGTCTCGCATTGGCGCCACCCTCGGCTCGGACATTCCCTTCTTTTTGACCGGACCGACGGCGGTCGTGAGTGGCCGCGGCGAACGGGTAGAGCTACTGCCGCCCCCGCCACTCGGCTGGGTCGTCCTCGTGCGTCCCCGCCAACCGTTGTCCACCGCTGTCGTCTATGGGGCATTGCGTCCGAACAGCTACAGCGACGGCCGCCGGACGCGCCAGCTCGCCGCGGCCCTGCGGCAGGGCCGCGCCCCGGACTGGGCTACCGGCCTGACCAACGGACTCGCGGCGACGGCCACCCGGCTTTGCCCTGCCATCGGCGCCATCCGCCAGCGGCTGCACGACGCGGGAGCGGGCCACGTGCAGGTGAGTGGGAGTGGGCCGACGGTCTTTGCGCTCTGCGCGAGCGAGACGGCAGCGCGGCGGATCGCGGCGGCGGTCGGGAGCGGACGCGAGTATACTGTGTGGGCAGTGCCGTTCCACCTGGAAAACTCACTCGGCCCCCACCCTACCCCTCCCCCGTTGTGACGGGGGAGGGAACATGCTGCCTCCCACCGTAGCGCCCGCCCGTGTCGCCGCCCCCCCCGCTGCGGCGGGGGGCCATAGGGGCCCAGGGATCTGCCGGCCGCTGCGCTGGTGGAGCGGCACTTGCACGGGATGGTATGATAGTAGGTGGAGGCACGTGGGCTGGCAACGCACATCCCGCAGCGGGCAGGCAGTACGTCTAGGATGTAGGGAAAGCCGCTGCGCCGCCGGCCAGGAGTGATTGCCGTTTGGACCCCTCCAGTATATCGCCCATCAGTCTTGTGCTGACGGGGTTAGGTTTTCTGCTGCTTACGGCGCTGGCCGCCTTCTTTAGCGCCGCCGAAACCGCGGTGCTTACGGTGCCGCCGGGCCGCCTCCGGCAGTTGGCGGGCGAAGGTCAGCGTGCGGCCACCGACCTGCTGTGGCTGACCAACCAAGGCAACCGTTTTCTCGCCACGGTCAAGCTGGCATTGACGGCGCCAATCCTCTTTGCCACAACGCTGATCGTTTGGCAGTACGGCGATTGGCTGGCCCCGCTGCTCGGCGGCAGTCAGTGGATCGCCGTCGTGGTCGTGACCACGATTGCGACGCTGCTGGTCGTCCTCTTGGCGAAGTACGTTCCTCGTATTGCGGCTGCACACATGGGCGAGACGACGGTGCTGATCTTCGCCCGCCCCCTCCGCGTCACGGCGTGGCTGTGCTGGCCGCTGGTGTGGCTGCTCGATACCCTCGCTCGCCTGCTCTTTCGCCCGCTGGGCGCCGCGCGCGTGCTCGACACGGTGCCGGTCGTGACCGAGGAGGACTTGAAGTTCCAGGTTGATGCCGCGGAGCAAGGCGGGGTGCTCGCCGAGACCGAGCGCGAGATGATCCACAGCATCTTCGGGCTGGGCGATACGTTGGTACGCGAAATCATGGTGCCGCGTGTCTACGTGGTGGCCGCCAGTAGCGACA
>JAJDZR010000136.1 GCA_022824545.1 Chloroflexota bacterium | reverse complement strand
CGTCGCTATCCGCCGTTGATGGATGGAGATGAGCGTGACCCGCCAATCACCGCGCTCGATCCGGCATCCCCGCTGCCTCCCGTGGTGCGGTATGCCTATCGCTCGTTCGACCGGCAGTATGTACTTGCCGATTCGCGTGTTGGTGATCGTATACGTACTGATCTGTGGCGCGCCCACGGTAGCCGGCAAGTCTACATAATCAGCTTTCTGACTCACGTGCTTGGTCATGGCCCCGCGGCGACGGCGACCTCGCTAATCCCTGACCTGGACCACTTCCGGGGTTCTTTCGGTGCCAAGCATGTTATCCCACTGTGGCGGAACGCGGCGGCGACACAGCCCAACGTCACCGCGGGCCTACTTTCCCGGATCGCCGACGTGTACGGTGTGTCCGTTTCGCCGGAGCGCCTGTTCGCCTACGCCTACGGCGTGCTGGCGCAGCCGGCCTACGTCGAGTGCTTCTGGGACGAGCTTGAGCTACCACCGCCCCGCCTGCCGATCACGAAGGACGCCGGCCTGTTCGGACGAGTAGCCGACCACGGCGCGCGGCTGCTCTACCTGCATACCTACGGCGAGCGGTACGGCGGCCCACACGACGACGGCTCCGTGCCCCAGGGAGAAGCGCTCTGCACAAGGGCGGTGTCGCTGGACCGGTACCCGGCAGACTTTTCGTATGACGAAGCGGCACAGGTGTTACACGTCGGCGACGGGGAGTTTGCGCCGGTCGCCCCGGAGGTGTGGGCGTACTCCGTTTCCGGCTTGCAGGTCGTGAAATCCTGGCTGGACTACCGCAAGCTCAAGCGGGCCGGGCGCCGCTCCTCACTCCTCGACAAGATACGGCCCGATCGCTGGGACTTCACGGAGGAGCTGTTGGAGCTGCTCTGGGTGCTGGAAGAGACGGTCCGCCAGCGGCCTGAGGGCGCGGCGCTGCTGCAGGAAGTATGCGCGTCGGTCCTCTTTGCGGCGCACGAGCTACCAATCCCGACGGACGCGGAGCGCCAGCCGCCGCTCCGCGCTCGGCAAGCGGCCGGGCAGCTGGAATTGGGCAATGGCGACGCTACCCTCTGACGGCAAGGGAGGCGACGTGACCGAGACGGCGCCCGTATTGCAGGTGTGCGACGTGGTCAAGGACTTCGGCGGCGTCCGCGCCGTGGATCACTGCTCCCTGGAGATTATGCCGGGTGCCATCACGGGGCTGATCGGCCCCAACGGCGCGGGCAAGACGACGCTCTTCAACCTGGTATCCGGGGCACTGGCGCCGACCAGTGGACGGATCGTCTTCCGCGGCCGGCGCATTGACGGGCTGAAGATGCACCGCACCTTCGGGCTGGGCCTCATGCGTACCTTCCAGATTCCCCGGGAGATGAAACGCATGACGGTGCTGGAGAACCTGATGCTCGTTCCCGCGCCGCAGCTCGGCGAGCGCGTCTGGGCCTCGTGGCTGCTACCCTGGCAGGTGGCGCGCCAGGAGCGCCGCATCGAATCCCAGGCGCTGGAGGTGCTCGATTTCGTCAAGCTCGCGCACTTGGCGAACGAGTACGCCGGCAATCTGTCCACCGGCCAGAAGAAGCTGCTGGAGCTGGCCCGCACCCTGATGGCCGCGCCGACGCTGGTGCTGCTGGACGAACCCGGCGCCGGCGTCAACCGCACCCTGCTACGCGATCTGACGGCCAGCATCCTTCAGGCCAGCGTAGAGCGCAATGTCACCTTCCTGATTATCGAGCACGACATGGACCTGATTATGACCCTGTGTGACCCCATCATCGTCATGGCCAACGGTGCGGTCATCGCGCAGGGGACACCGCAGCAGGTACAGCAAGACCCGCAGGTGCTGGCGGCCTACTTGGGAGGCGCGGCCGATGGCGCTACTTGAAGTTGCCGACGTGGTGGCCGGGTACGGCGAGACCGACATTCTCCACGGCGTATCCATCGCCGTGGACGAGGGCGAGATCGTCACGATCATCGGGCCGAACGGTTGTGGCAAGTCCACCCTGATGAAGGCGGTTGTGGGCCTGGTCCGGGTCAAGGCCGGCGCCGTGACGTTCCAGGGTACGGACATCTCCTCCCAGCCGCCGGAGCGGATCGTGCGGACCGGCCTCTGCTACGTGCCCCAGTCGGCCAACGTCTTCCCCTCCCTGAGCATCCGCGAGAACCTGGAGATGGGCGGCTTTGTCCGCAACGACGACTACCGGGGGCGGATCGAGGAGCTATTCGCGCTGTTCCCGGACCTGGCGCGGCGGCCCACGCAGCGAGCGGGCAGCCTGTCGGGCGGGCAGCGGCAGATGCTGGCCATTGCCCGGGCCCTGATGCTGGACCCGGTGCTATTGTTGCTGGACGAGCCGTCCGCCGGGCTGTCGCCGGCGATCATGGACTTGGTGTTCGAGCGCATTCGGGGCATCAACCGGGCCGGAGTCGCCTTACTGCTCGTGGAACAGAACGCCCGCGAGTCGCTGCGGATGTCGGATCGGGGCTACGTGCTCGCCGCGGGGCGGAACCGCTTGGAGGACAGCGGTCCGGCGCTGCTGGACAACCCGGAGGTGGCGCGCCTCTATCTAGGTGGTCGTAGGTGATGAGCACACTACAACACGCCGCAAAGCGCATCAGCCTGGCGTGGACGCCGGGGCACACCGCCGTTGCCATTGTGGTGGTGGCGCTGGCCATCGGCTTCCTACCGTTCGTGAAAATGGGCCTGGTGGTCAACGGCATTTTCCTGGGTGCCATCATCGCCCTGGGTGCCGTCGGCTTGACCCTGATCTACGGCATCCTGAACTTCGCCAATGTTGCCCACGGCGACTACATGACGCTGGGCGCCTATCTGGCGCTGTTCATGGTCGGCAGCGTGCTGTCGGCGCTGGGGATCGAGGGCCAGGGGTTGGGGCCGTTCACCTTCGGCTACCCTTTGCTGCTCGCGTTGCCGGTGGCGGTAGCGGTAGTGGCGGTCGGAGCTATCGTGCTGGACATGGCCATCTACCGCCGGCTCCGGGATCGGGGCGTGTCTCCCGTGGTGCTGGCGATGACTTCCTTGGGCGTGGCTATCGCGCTGCGGGGACTGGTGCAGATTATCTGGAGCGGAGAAACGCAGCGCTATCCGCGGGAGTTTCGGGAGGTCATCCGCCTGCCCATGGACGTGCGCGTGCCCCCGGACGGCATCTTCATCGCTATCGTGACGATCATCCTGGTCGTCGGCGTGTATCTCGTGCTGACCCGTACCAAAATGGGCAAGGCCATGCGCGCCACGGCGGACAACCCGGAGCTGGCTTTGGTCAGCGGGATCAACACCCAGCGCGTCGTTCGGTGGACATGGGGCATGGGCGCGGTGCTGGCCGCGACTGCTGGCGTGCTGCTGGCGGTATTTCAGGCACAGTTACTCCCGGTCATGGGGTGGAAGTTCCTGATCCCCTTGTTCGCCGCCGTGATCCTTGGGGGTATCGGCAATCCCTACGGTGCGCTGGTGGGCGCCTTCGTCATCGGGGTGACCTCCGAGGTCTCGACCCAGTGGATCAATCCCAGCTACAAGCCGGCGGTGGCTTTCGCCATCATGATCGGGGTGCTGCTGGTGCGGCCACGCGGCATATTCGGAGCATCGGAATGAGGCTCGAAATAATGAAGAGGCATGCAGCATGGACGTGAGCGGCATGCTCAGCTACTTGGCCGGCTTCGTCATCATGGCGGGCATCTACGCGGTGTTCGCGCTGGGGCTGAACGTCCACTGGGGCTTCACCGGCCTGTTCAACATCGGCATTGCCGGGTTCTTCGCACTGGGCGCGTACACGACGGCATTGCTGACCACCCAGCCCCCGGATCCGCAGCTCTTCGAGGATTTCAAATTCGGTGGCAACTGGTCGGGCCTTCCGTTCCTGGACCTGGGAATTGACTTGTGGTTCTTCCTGGGCCTGGGGGCGGCCGCGGCGGTGTGTGGGATCATCGCCCTGATCATCGGCTACGTCACCCTGCGGCTGCGCGATGACTACTTAGCAATAGCGACCCTGGGAATCGCGGAAACCGTCCGGCTGCTCTTCCTCAACGAGAAGTGGCTTGCCAACGGGTCCAAGGGCTTGTACCGGATACCCAAGTTCCTGGGCGAGTGGGTGGCACCGGAGCACTACGACTACCTCTACCTGGTCGTGGTCCTGGTCATTCTGGCGCTCCTCTTCCTGGCGGTGGAACGAGCGGTCAAGTCCCCTTGGGGCCGCGTGCTGCGGGCGATCCGCGAGGACGAGATAGCAGCCGAGGCCAGCGGCAAGGACGTGTTCACCTTCAAGCTCCAAGCATTCATGTTGGGCGCCGTCATCATGGGCGTCGGTGGGGCGCTCTTCGCGCACAATGTCCGCTTCCTCTCACCGCTCACCTTCGATCCGCTCTTGGCAACCTTCATCGTCTGGGCCATGCTGATGGTGGGCGGCGCGGGCAACAACCTGGGCGCTATCCTAGGGGCCTTCATCGTTTGGGGCATCTGGACGGGGACGCAGTTCCTGCCCGGCGTGTTCTCCGACCCCAATTTCCGCTTTTTTATGATCGGCGTGCTCATCGTGGCGGTGATCCTGGTCCGCCCCGGCGGTATTCTGGGGGAGGAGCGCCGCGTGGCACGGGCTGGCGACACGTAGCGGAGCGCACCGAGCGGCTCGCAGCAGCGCTTTCCGTTGCCGCTAGAAGATTGCATCCAGATTGACGGCGAAGCCGGGCAGGGTGGGTGAAGTCAGGGTTTGCCCGGCGCCGTAGTGGGCTACTTCCGCGAAGGCACCATCGTCGAGCCGCAGAACCGTCACGGTCCGGGTATCCGGGTCCACCAGCCAGTATTCACGCACGCCGTACCGCGCGTACAGCGCCCGCTTGAACGTCCGGTCCCGCTCGGCGGTGGAGGGAGACAAAATCTCGACCACCAGGTCCGGTGCGCCGCGGGCGTTCGCCGGAGTGATGATATAGGCGCGCGCATTGGAGATGAACAGCAGGTCCGGCTGTACCACGTCCGTCTCCGACAGCACCACGTCGTAGGGGGCAAAGAAGACCTGGCCCAAGCCCCTCACCTTCACAAACATGTGAAGCAACGTCCCTAGTTCAATGACGGTTATCTGGTGGGCGCTATTCGGTGACGGTGACATGACCAACTCTCCGTCCAATAGCTCGTAACGTTCGTCGTCTGGGGTGCGGCAGTAGTCGGCGTAGGTGCGCTTGGTGACGGGCTGTGCGGCGACCATCGCGGTCCTCCTCCCTAGAAGATGTCGTCCAGGTTGGCGGTGAAGCCGGCGAGCGTAGGGGAAGTGAGCGTTTGCCCGGCACTGTAGTGGGAGACTTCCGCGAAGGCGCCATCGTCGAGCCGCAGGACGGTGACGGTCCGGGCGTCGGGGTCCACCAGCCAGTATTCGCTGACGCCATACCGCCCATACAGCGCGCGCTTGAGCGACCGGTCCCGCCCAGTCGTGGAGGGAGACAGAATTTCGATGACCAGGTCAGGTGCGCCGCGGACATTCGCACCGTTGAACAGGATGTGGGCACGCTCATTGGAGACGAACAACAGATCGGGCTGTACCACATTCGTCTCCGACAGCACCACATCGCATGGAGCGGAAAAGACCTCTCCCAAGTTCCTCTCCTCTACGAATTGAGCAAGTCGCCAGCCCAATTTGGCGTCAACTCGTTGGTGGCCTAGATTTGGGGCCGGAACCATGACCAGTTCTCCGTCCAATAGCTCGTAGCGTTCGTCGTCCGGGGTGCGGCAGTAGTCGGCGTAGGTGCGCTTGGTGGCGGGCTGTGCGGTGACCATAGTCGCTCCCCGATCCTGCTGCGCGGACCGTATGTGCATTCGCCGGCTACCCCTATCGTACACCAATCCGGAGCCTGGACTGGCTGCTGGTAGGTGGTGGAGCAAGCACAATGCAAAGGGGGCGGCTCTTTCGAGCCGCCCCCCGGTACGTTGGTACCTTGGCCTACTGTCACGCAGTCACTAAGGTGACTCGAACCGGCCGGTGGAGATGATCTTCCCGCTCTCGACCTTCCAAATCTCGATGGGGCCGACGACATCGCCATTCTCGTCGAAGTCCACCGGGCCAGCCGCGCCCTCGTAGTTGATGTCATCGCCATTGACGATCAGCTCCAGGGCCATCCTGATGTCCTCCACGCCGGGGCCGACCACGGTGCCGGGCGGGTTGGCCACCGCGCGGATGGCGTCGCGGATGGCGGTGGAGTCGGTAGTCGAGTTGGCCTTGGCGGCGGCCAGAGCGATCAAGACCGCCGCATCGTAGGTCTCGTTGACGAAGGGGTACTCAGGCTCTTGTCCGCCATAGGCTGCGGCATAGGAGTTGCGGAACGCTTGTAGCTGGGGACTGTCGGGAGCGCCGGGCGCAGTACCTAGCGAGCCTTCGAGCCGCTCCCAACCGACGGCCTCCATCATCTCCGGGGACTTGGTCCCGTCAACGAACAGGAACTTGTCGGAGTAGCCGCCTTCCAGGGACTCGCGGAGGTAGATTTCAGCCTGTCCGGGGTAGCTCATGGCGATCAGCACGTCGGGGTCATCCGCAGTGGCCTTCTCCAACTCGGATTGAAAGCTCGGCTGGCTGTCCTCGTGGGGTACCTTGCCGGTGACCTCCCCGCCCAAGGAGGTGAAGGTCTGCTCGAACTGATTGGCCAGCCCCTCGCCGTAGGCGTTGTTGATGTACATGATGCCGGCGTTCTTGTAGCCTTCTTCCTGGGCGAGACGAGCCAGCACAGCACCCTGGGCAGCGTCCGAGACTGCCGTGCGGAAGAGGTAATCGTCATCTTCCAGCACCGTGATAGCCGGGGACGTGGAGGCGCCGCTGATCTGCAACCGCTTCTTGGGGACGGTGACCGACGTTGCCACGGGCAAGGTCACGCCGCTGGCCAGCGCGCCGATGATGGCCACGGCGTTCTGTACGTCCACGAGAGCACGGGCGGCGTCAATGCCCTGGACCGGATTCACGCCGGTGTCACCACTGATGATAATCATGGAAGCACCGCGAATCCCCCCGGCACGGTTGACGTGGTCGGCAGCGAGGGAGGCAGCGTTGCGGTGGGCGGGGCCGAAGTAGGAGAGCGAGCCGGTAAAGGCGTTGAGCTGTCCGACAATCAGCGCAGGCAGTGGCGCCATCTCGACTACCTTCTCGACCACCTTCTCAACGACGACCGGCCGGTCAACGGTGACTACCTTCTCGACGACCACCGGCTTTTCGACGGTGACCACCTTCTCTTGCACGATGGTCTGCGTCTGACCTGCTGCGCCGGTTGCGCCGGTCGCGCCAGCGGCCCCGGTCGCGCCACGCTCACCCTGCGCGCCCGCTGGCCCCGCTGGCCCCGCCGGTCCCTGCACGTAGCGGACTTCGATCTCGCCACAAGCGGCGGCGAGCAGGCCACCCAAGGCCGCGGCCCCTCCCGCCAGATACCGTCTACGGATGATGCTTGCCATCGGCGTACCTCCTTACTACCTCATACCATCGGCTGGGTCGCGGTGGAGAGACTCTGGCACTCAGCCAGTGAGCATGCACTCTTGCTGAACATATCTCCACATCTAGGACAGCAGACCTGCGCTAACCTGCACTATAGGATTGTTGGGTGAGCTTGGTTATCATATCACCGCATCGCGGCCATGCGCCAGAGACGAAACCCGGTGACGCCGGTGGTCAGTACGAATAGGGGGTTGATGAGCGTCCACATCTCCAGGTGAATCAGGCCGACCGCCGCCGATTCGGTCTCGGGGAAGAGGCTACCGAAGAAGTTCCAATAGTACCACAGTGCCAGTACGATGGAGGCGTAAAACGCCAGATTGGCCTCGAAGTACGGCCTGTTGAGCGATCCGTCCGATTTCTCACGATCCAGGGCACGCTTGGATAGAAAGTTCACGATCAGCGCGACCAAGACCGCCGCGGCCATGAAGTAGTTCAAGAATTCCCATACCGGGTAGCTATCCGACCCGTCGTGGTACAGCGGGGTGGCGATCCAGTTCAAGCCCACGGCAATGGCCAGCACAATATGGATGACCGCGAGCACCCGTTTCAGTATCCCCATGGCATCCCTCTTCGGCTATCGTGCATGGTGGCCCACGATACACCAAACGTTGTCATACCGGCAACGATAAAAACCATGGGATGCGGGATCAGGAGGCGTGCGATCCCGTGAGGGTGGGCGAGAAGGGTCTCGAACCCCTGACCTCGACGATGTCAACGTCGCGCTCTAACCAACTGAGCTACCCGCCCCGGTTGCCTAGACTAGTGTAGCAGGAGGAACGTTGCTCCTTCAACAAGCGTGGCCGGAGCACTGGCCGGCGGGTGCCCCGTACTGGGTGGGCCTCTGCACCGAGGAGCGGTTCCTGGAGGTGGTACGGGCCGGCTACTCCGCCGGCCGCAGTCGTGACCCTACTGCCTCGATGACTGTGCCGGCCAGCCGCAGGGCACGTGTACTATCGTCGGCAGCGTAACAGTGTGCCGGGATACTGCCGACGGGCAAACCGTTCGGGTAGCGGGTGGGGATGTAGTACTGGTCTAGCGGTGCTGCCTGCGTAGTCAATGGCGCGAGAGCATCGTCGAATTGAACAGCCTGCCGTGACAATGCTTCGACCGAGTGTCCACGCACCTGTTCCATACCTTGCGCGTAGAGAAAGGCTTTGAGCGACTTCTCCGCCGCTTGCTGGGCCAGGAAACACGCTACGTTATGCCGCTTGCCGCTGGCAACGAACGTGGCATCATCGAGGTCTTGCCTGGCCTGTTGGAGCCAGGCACTCGCCACCTCCCCAGGTGATGGACGCATCAGCGCTTACTTTCCAGCTCCGGTACTGCTGCGGGCGTATAGCACCTGTCCCTCAGCAAGCGCCGTCCGTATGAAGGGCCAGTGACGCTGGCGGGCAAACTCGGCTGGCGTGTAAACCAGGAAGTCTACCGACACCGTCGGTTGGAGCACTTCCACGAGCCACACGCCGCGCGCTACAAAGCGGCGCCGAGTCGCCAACACCACGAGCAGGTCGAGGTCGCTCGTCTCTCCGACGGCATCACGAACGACCGAACCGAACAGCACCACCAGCTCGGCGCCCAGCCCGGCCAGCTCTTTGGCCAGCCGTGCGGCTTCCTGCCGCAGCGTC